>JAQSDJ010000303.1 GCA_029945855.1 Lacunisphaera sp. | reverse complement strand
GCGTTGCCGCCCATCCCCCAGAGCGTGCCGTCGGCCTTGATGAACAGGCTGTGGTTCCAGCTCGTGGCGAAGCCGAGCACCCGCTCGTAGGGCCGCGGCGTGTTCTGCGGGACCGTGTCCCCCGTCCCCAGCTCGCCCGCGCTGTTCCCCCCGAACCCGAGGAGCAGCCCGTCGGCCTGCAGCGCAAAACTGTGCGCGGCACCCGCCGCCACCGCCACCGGGGCGAGTTCCATCACGGTCAGAAGCGCAGTGTTGGACGTCACCGTGCCCGCCACGTTGGTGACGATGCAGCGGAACCGGTCGCCATCGTTCGCCAAGGTCAGGGAAGTCGCGGTGAGCGTCGCCGTGGTGGCGCCGGAGTAGCCGGCGCCAGCCACATCCGCCCAGGCGCCGCCCCCGGCCGGCAGCCGCTGCCATTGGTAGCCCGGTGCCGGGATGCCGGTGGCCGCCGCGGTAAAAGACGCTGACAGGCCGCTGTTCACGTTCTGGCCCACCGGATGCAAGGTAATCACCGGCGCGGCCGAGGGATTGACGGTGAGCGTGGCAGGATCGGACGTGACCGAGCCGGCAACGTTGGTCACGACCACGGAATAGTCGGCCGCATCCGTCATCAAGGTTGTCGCCATCGTATAGATCGCAGTCGTCGCGCCACCAATGGGCGCGCCATTCTTACACCAGACATAACTGAGCGGCGCATCGCTGGTGGCCATCACCGAGAAGCTGGCGGAGGCCCCGGCATAAACCGCC
The DNA here is from genome assembly GCA_029945855.1 of Lacunisphaera sp. Lineage (GTDB taxonomy): Bacteria > Verrucomicrobiota > Verrucomicrobiia > Opitutales > Opitutaceae > Lacunisphaera. The sequence goes on along the minus strand of JAQSDJ010000303.1, from coordinate 7,125 downwards.
TGGCTGGCCGGCGGCGTTCTAATCACTGGAGGTTCCGTCACCATTACGGTGGCGGTGGCCGAGGTCACCGCGCCGAAACTGTTCGTCACGACAACGCTGTAATCGCCGGCATCGCCCAGCTGGGCCGAGACGATGGTGTAGGTGCTCAACACGGCCCCGACAATATCAGCGCCGTCCTTCCGCCACTGGTAAGTCACCCCCGTCGCATTGTTGATGACCACGCTGAGATCAATGGTCGATCCCACGGCCACTGCTTGAGACGAAGGCTGGGTAGAAATGATGGGCAAATCGGTTACGGTAAGGATCGCTGGGTTGCTGGCGGTGGCGCCATAGAAATTACCGACCACGCAGCGGTAGGCGTAACCGTTGAGAGCCAGGCTGGTATTGACCGCCAGCTGACTGGTCGTCACCCCGCCATGCGTGCCGGATTCCGCCACGTTCTCCCAGGTCCCACCACCGGAAGGGGAAAATTGCCATTGATAGTCCAGCCGCGGATAACCCGCGGCGACGGCGTTGAAGATCACCTGTGTCCCGGATCTTACGGTTTGTGGCGCCGGGTGAATGGAGAACTCGGGCGGCCCATTCACGATGAAGTATCCATCCGCGCTTAGAGTCGTCCCGTATGGATTGCTCACGGCCACCGAATAGGGACCGCTGGTAAATACCGTGATGTTATTAACCACATAACTGGCGCTGGTCGCTCCGGGTATATCCACCCCCTGAAAGCGCCATTGATAGGTTGGGGTCACTGAACTGCTGGCCTGAACGGAAACCGTGCCGCTTCCTCCCGGAGTGGCGCCCGTCGGACTTCTGAGGGGATGCTCAAAAATATACGGCCGGGCACTCGCTGAAACCAGCAGCTGCGCGCTGCTGGTGGTGTGGACGCCGGCATAGATGCCTTGCGTGCAGGTAAAGGTCGCGTGATAGGACCCCGCATCTCCCGCAGCAGCATTGGCCAGCGTGAGAAATGCATTCGTAGTCCGGCCGATGTCCGTCATGACCAGCACGCCGTTGCGATACCACCGCACGTCGCCACCGCCGTTAAACTCCATCCCAAAATGGACCGTTCCCCCCGGAAAAATCTCGGCGTCGCGCGGCTGCTTGGTGATCACGGTGACCACGCTGTTAACCGTAAGAACCGCCGCACTGCTGGTCAGGGTGCCGGCCACATTGCTTACGATGCAGCGGAACTGGTCACCGGTCATCGCCACCGGTGGATTGTTAATGACCAGCTGGCCGCCCGAAATGCCGGAATAGATGTCGCCACTGGGCAGATCGGCCCACGTGCTGCCACCCGCTGGCAGGCGCTGCCACCGTAAATTGGGCGCCGGTTGCCCCACGACGGTGATATTGAATCGTGGATTGACCTGTTGATCGACCGTCCGGCTGATCGGCTGCATGGTGATGACGGGGGCGCCAATGGCCACGGTGGTGAATTCCAAAAACAACCGAATAGACCCGAAATATCCATTCCACCCATCCACCGAAAAATAATAGGTCGTGCCACCCGTGACATTGAATGCAACGTAACTGGTGCGAATCACTCCTGGATTCGCGTCGTCGTTTGAGGCTATTTCCGTAAGACTGGAAAGCGTGCTTCCGGTGTAGGCTCCGAGCACCGTGTCGAAATTGCTGGTCTCCGTCATGGCGTATATGCTGCCGCTGGCGGGTGCGGTCCATTTCCACCAAACCGACCGGCGAGCCGGCTCCCCGGCATGAGCAGGTTCGCCCACTTCCGCCGTGGCACCGATATTTGAGGCATTGGAGTGGCCGGAAACCCATTTGTTAAAAGCGAGGGAGGCCATGAACTCAGCATTCGCGAAATTGTCGTTGGCCGGCACTAAACCCGGGTAACCGTAGAGGGCCCGACCGCCCGTGATATCGTCGTTTTGCAGACTATCGATGCTGCTGACCGTGCTGTTCATGATCGCGGTCGCAAACTGGCCGGCTTGATCAGGATGGTTTAAACCCAGCACATGGCCAAGCTCGTGGATCGCGACACGACGAATGTCTTCCGGTGCCTGCAGGACACCCCGGTAGGAATCCCAGGTCCAGGCTGTGTTGAAAATGATGTCTGATTCAATTCGCTCATTGCCGCTCCGGAACGATACGGTCACCGCCAGGGTGTTGCTGCCAAAAGCCTCCCCCTCGATGCTGCTGTCCATCACGATCTCGTTGACGTCATTACCCAATCCATAGGTGCCCGGTCCCTGTTCCTGCGCCAGAAACCGCACCACGCCCAGCTGCGTGTTCCACGCACTCATCGCCGCCACCACGCTGCCACTCTGGCTGGTGTCGTCACTCAGCGCCGGGCTGGTCGCTAGTTTGACCTGCATCGGGATCACCCCGGGCGCCCAGGTAATGACGTAGCCCCCGCTGTCGGTAATCAAGACATAACCCCATCCCGCCACCGCCAGTAACAGCGACAAGGCGCAGGCGCAGAGAAACCTCCCCGGGGGTTTAGCGTTCAAGCAGTCGATTGTTGCTGGGTTTCACCGCTGCGCGGATCTGTTGGACAAACTGGGCGGGGGTCAGCGCCTCGCTGGTGCGGCGCATCCGCCGCTGCAGCTCGGCGGCATTTCCTTGCGCCATGGGCAAGGCCACTTCCGAGAGATCTTGCAGCGGCACCTGGTTGCTCTGGGCCATGTATTCCCGGCCGGCCGCCTCCCGCATGATGGGATAAACCCCGTGCATCATGGCCACCAGCGGGTATACCTGCCGCCCGTTCCCCTGCACAAAATAAATCCCCTCCTCCCCCACCTTGAACTGCGGTGCGCCTTCGAGCATCATCTCATCATTGCCGACTTTGCCACCCATCATGCGCAGCACCAGAGGTTGCGTCGGCGTGCCGGCCACAACCTCACGAACTTCCAATTCCACTTTTGTGATGATCTTGCGGCTGCCGGGCTTGGCGTATTCCGACACAACAGTCTTCACCACGGCCCGGACGATAAAATCCGACTGGTTGACCAGGTCGGGAAACTCCGGCGGGTTCACCGTCGTGGCCCGGCCGCCGGTCGCGAGGGCGAGGCAACCCAGGCCCAGGAGAAGCATCCGGAAGCCGAGCGCCAGCCCCCGCCTGATGGAAGGAGGGGCGGAAGTTGTTCGGGCAACGGGCAGAAAGATCCGGGGACAGTGCATCTAAATAACATGATGCCTCGTCTTGCGATGAGGCGGGATGGTCGTAAGGTGACGCATCATTCTGCCTTGGCCCCGGCCGTCCGATGCAAAGGGCAAATTACCGCCGGACATAATTGTCCGGCAAGCTTGTTTTATTATTCAGGCCCAAGCGGATAAAATAATTCCAGCGACGCATCATGGTGTCAGCGCTGCACCCGTCTGACCGGCACAGGTGGTTTTCGTCTGGCCTCGCAGAGTGGAGGCGGAAATCCCTGAGCCATGCCTCACGTTCCTGGATTGCGCAGTTGTTACGCCAAGACCGCCCGCCTCGTCTACTTCGGGCGCATGCTCGACAAGCTCCGGTTGCACACGGCGGGGAATCTGCCGCCCGAGTATCAGAAAAACCTCGGCGACGCGCAGACCTACGTCCTCGACGGGCGCTGCTGCCGTTTCCTCGGCATCCGCTACGCCGACCTCCGCGAACGCGCGCTGGCCGGCGGCACGGACGAGGAGATCCTCGCGTGGGCCCACGCCCATGGGACACCGCGCACCGACGAGGAGTGCCACATGTGGAACCGCTTCCTCCTGAAACTCGGCTGGCGCGATGAACGCTCTTCGCTCCTGCCCCAGCGCATCATCGATGCCGGCCTCACCGGCAAGCCCATCGAGACCCTTATCGACCACATTGAATACGACGAGGGCCGCGACCCCGTCGGCACGCGCGCCTGGGACTCGGTGTGAGCCGCGGGCGGCGCGGTCCTTTCACCGGAATTTTCAGAAAAACCCGTTGCTCCGGTCAATGACCGGGGTATGCAGGTGTCCGGGCCAACCAACCATGGACTTTAAGAAATGCCCGCGGGTGCTTGAACCCCGTTTCCTTCCCCTTGCCTGGGCGCTCGCGGCCCTGCTCGTCGCCGGTCTCGGCGGCTGCGGCAAATCACCGGAAGAGGTGAAGGCCGCCAAGGCGGTCGAGGTGGCCCAGACCACCGGCAGTCTGGTCGTGAAATCCAACCGCGCCAACACGACGGTTGACGCGACGCTTCTCGCCCCGCCCGGCGCGGCCGCGCCCGCCGTCGTCAAGGGCACGGACGAGGGCGCCGCCGAGCAGACGCTGGCGGCCTTACCCCCGGGCAAATATGCCGTCACCGCCCGGTCCGCCGGGTGGCCGGAGGTGCAGACGGAGGCGACCGTGGAGGCCGGGCGCACGACCGACCTCGCCGTCACCTTCAAGGGCGGATCCCTGCGCCTGGCTTCGGAACCAAGCGGCGCCACGGTGAAGCAGGGCAATGCCGTGCTCGGCAAGACCCCGCTGGTGCTTCCCTCGCTGCCTCCGGGCGAATGCAAGCTCACCCTCGAATATCCGTCCTGGCCGGTCGTCTCCCTCCAGACCACCATCACCGTGGACGGGGAAACCACCGAGACCGTGCGCCTGCCCCACGGGAAGCTGACGGTGGAAAGCACGCCCTCGGGCGCGACCGTCCTGCTGGGCGGCAAGCCGGCCGGCCAGACGCCGCTGCGGCTCGAGCGTTTCCCGGCCGGCACCCGGAAGCTCACGCTGCAGGGCAAGGATTTTCCTCCGTTGGAAATTTCCGTCACCATCGAAGACCGCGGCGACGTGAAGGTCAGCCCGCAGCTGGGCTCCGGTTTTCCCCTGCTGGAGCCCGAGGCGGTCCTGCGCGCCGTGTGGGTGCCGCACGACCCCAACCGGCTTGCCCCTCCGGTCGACGGGACGACGGGGCCGTCACAACCGCGCAACGGCATCATCAAGAACCTGAATCGGAAACGGCTTTACGAGACCTGGCTGCGCAAGACCTACCGCTTCTCCGCGGTGGTCAAGTCCTACGAGCCCAAGAGCGGCCAGGTCGAATTCGTCGAGGAACAATGCGCGCTGTCCAAGTATCGCGTCCTCGCGAACCTCTCGGTCGAGGCCCAGGGCGGCACGGACCTGGCCCCGCTCCTGACCAAGGGCGCGACGTTCACCCTTTACGGACGCCTCAGCGCGGTGGAGGAGCCGCGCTGGCCGGGCAAGGTGATCACGTTCGAATTCTCCGCGGCGGAACCGCTGCGCTGAGCACAGGGAGAACGGCCGGAAGGGACCGGACTTCGTCTTTCCCCTCAGCCGGACTCGTGCAGTTGGCGTGGGCCAGCGAGCTTGCTCGCGCTCTGAAGAGCGCCCGCGAGCGGGCTGGCCCACCTGACACCATTCAGTTCTCCCATGACTAGAGCGGGAAATCTGGCCAACTGCATGAGGCCGGCTCAGGTTTCAGGTCTCGAGTTTCAGGTTTCTCTGGGCCTCACCCCACGAACGTCAGCACGACGTTCCGCATGTGCGCCGCCTTCCGGTGCTCCCACAGGAAAATCCCCTGCCACGTGCCGAGCAGCAGCCGGCCGGCGGCGAAAGGAATGCTTTCGCTGCTGCGGGTCAGCGCCATCTTGATGTGGCTGGGCATGTCATCGGCCCCTTCCAGCGTGTGCGTGAAGCGCCGATCGTTCTCCGGCACGAGGCGGTCCAGCCACGCCTCCAGGTCGCGCCGCGCGGAGGGATCCGCGTTTTCCATCAGCACGAGGCTGCAGCTCGTGTGCGGGCAGAAAACCGTCGCGACGCCCTGCGCCAGGCCGCTCGCCTGCAGCGCCCGCGCCACCTCGTCCGTGATCTCGTGGGTGCCCCGCCCCGGCGGGCGGATCGTCAGCGTCGTCTGGTAAACGGCCATGGCGCGATCCTTCACCCTTCCTGAGCCCGGACAAACCTTATTGGCGTTTCCCGGGCGTGGCCGGGCAGGCCCGCCTATTCGCCGCAATGTTTCCGGCTTTCGCCTGATTTGGTTGGAATCTGCCGGCACTCTGGCTTCTCTTACCGTGCTATGATTCCCCGCGTGCTCCGCCCTGCCCTGTCCTTGTTTGTCGGGTCGGTCTTCGTGACCGGCCTTTTTGCCCAGGCCCCCGCCCCCAAGCTCGAGTTCCCCGTCGCCAGCCCCGCCGCCACCCTCAAGCAGCGCGTCGGCCTCACCGACATCGAGGTCACCTACTCGCGCCCCAGCATGCGCGGCCGGAAGATTTTTGGCAGCCTCGAGCCCTTCGGCAAGGTCTGGCGCTCCGGCGCCAACAACGCCACGAAGGTCACCTTCAGCACCGCGGTGAAGTTCGGCGGCACCGACGTCCCCGCCGGCAGCTACGCCCTTTTCTCCATCCCCGGTCCCGACGAGTGGACCGTGATCCTCAACAAGGTCCCCGCCCAGTGGGGCGCCTATGCCTACGACGCCAAGAATGACGTCGCCCGCGTCAAGGCCGTGCCGGTGAAGCTGGCCGCGCCGGTCGAGACCTTCGCCATCGGCTTCAGCGACCTCGCCAGCGAGTCCGCCGCCACCTTTTACCTCACCTGGGAAAATGTCCTCGTGCCGGTCAAGATCGAGGTCGACGTCGCCCGTGTCCTCGTCCCGCAGCTCGAGGCCGTCATGGCCGCCCCCGAGGGCAAGAAGCCCTACCTCAGCGCCGCCATGTTCTACTACGAGAACAACCTCGACCTCGACAAGGCCCTCGCCTGGATGGACGCCGGCCTTGCCGAGCAGCCCACCGCCTTCTGGATGGTCTACCGCAAGGGTCTCATCCTCGCGAAAAAGGGCGACAAGGCCGGCGCCATTGCCGCCGCGCAGAAATCCCTCGAGCTCGTGAAGAACGCCCCCGCCGAGGTGCCGGCGCCGCTGAAGGATGAATACATCCGCCTGAACGAGGCCCTGCTCGCCACGCTCAAGTGAGATGTCGGCCCGCGGGCCGGCCCACCCGGGCCGCCCGCACCCGAAACTTCCCCGCCTGGCCGGCGTCTATCCCCGGCCGGGCGCCTGAAAATCCCGGCAACCCGGTTCTCCACGCCGTTCACGGTCTAAAAATCAAAACCAAGGTGGAACGCGGCCTCCGGACGCGTTTCGAGCGCGTCCGGAGGCCGCGCTCCACCCCCCACCATTAATGACGCCCAGGATATTGTTCGGATCCTCCCGCTCCCTGCTCTGC
>JAQSDJ010000302.1 GCA_029945855.1 Lacunisphaera sp. | reverse complement strand
AAGCCATCGAGCCTCGCGAACCCGGCGACGACCAGCGCGGAATCGACCCCGCCCTGCCGCTCACTCTCCGCGGCGAAAGCGAGACCACCCGCGCCACCGGTTTCTTCCGCACCGTCTTCGGCGCCACCACCCCGCCCGAGCGCCTGCTCTGGGCCGACCAGAACCACCGCTGCCTCGGCCGCGCCCTCGACAACGACACCCTCCTTCTCACCGCATCGCGCTTCGACGAGTATCCCGACCTGCTCACGACGAACGCGGCCTTCACCACCCCCGCCAAGGTTTCCGACGGGGGAGCCCAGCTGGCCCCGTTCCTCTGGGGCCGCGCCGAGCTGCTGACCTACCGCAACGCCGACGGCCTCGCGCTGTCCGCGCTGCTCTGCAAGCCCGCCAATTTCGATCCGGCGAAAAAATACCCGCTCATCGTCTATATTTACGAGCGCCTCTCGCAGACGGTGCACACCTTCACCGCGCCCGCGCCGGGCCACAACATCAACCCGTCGGTCTACACCAGCAACGGCTACCTCGTGCTCATGCCCGACATCGCCTACACCGTCGGCCATCCCGGCGAGAGCGCCCTCAAGTGTGTGCTCCCCGCGCTCGACGAGGTCATCCGCCGCTGTTACGTGGACGAATCGGCCCTCGGCCTCGCCGGCCATTCGTGGGGCGGCTACCAGACCGCCTACCTGCTCACCCGCACGAACCGTTTCCGCGCCGCCGAGGCCGGCGCCCTCGTGGGCAACATGACCAGCGCCTACGGTGGCATCCGCTGGGGTTCGGGCCGTTCGCGCCAGTTCAACTACGAGACCTCCCAGAGCCGCATCGGCCAGCCGCTTACCGCCGCCCCGCAGCTTTACCTCGAGAATTCGCCGGTCTTCGCCGTCGACCGCGTCACCACGCCCCTGCTCATGCTCCACAACGACCAGGACGACGCCGTGCCCTGGTATCAGGGTATCGAGTTCTTCCTCGCCCTGCGCCGCCACGGCAAGGACGCCTGGTTCTTCAACTACAACGGCGCCCCCCACGGCCTGCGCCGCCGCGCCGAACAGCGGGATTTCGGCCGGCGCATGCAGCAGTTCTTCGACCACTTCCTCCAGGGCGCCCCCGCGCCCGCCTGGATGACCGACGGTATTCCCTATCTCGACCGCGATGCCGAGAAACTCCGCTTCCGCGACCAACCCTGATCCGCCAATCCCATGACCCGCTTCCTCGTCTGTCTCCTGTCCTCCGTCCTCTTGTCCTCTGTCCTCGCCGCCTCGCCGATCGAGGGCCGCTGGCGCCTCGACCGCACCCGCAGCACCGCCCTCGACGGCTGGCACGAATGGGACCTCGTCCTCACCGTCACCGGCAGCCGGGTAAGCCTCCAGCACGACATGAAGTGGATCCGCACCACCTTATCGGCCACCAACACGGTCGACACCGCGGCGCCCGTCGAGATTCCGGCCTTCTTCCGCGTCGAGCAGCGCCATATGGCGCTCTACCCGGCCAAGGGCGGCACGACCGCCGCCCGCGCCGCCTGGCTGGACGCCGGCCGCACCCTCCGCGTCGAGGCCGACACCCCCATCGAGATCTCCCAGGGCCAGGCCACCATGCGCCTCTATTGCGAATACCGCCTGCTCGAGGGGGACAACGCCCTCCTCCTCATCGAGCTGCATAACACCCGCCCGCAGCCCCTCGTCTACCGCTTCACCCGCGTGACCGAAACCAAGTAAGCCATGAAACGCCTCACTCTCCTCCTCACTGCTCTTGTTTCACTCGTCGGCCTCACCGCGCCTGGCCGCGCCGAAGTCCCGCCCGGCGGGACGAAGGCGGCCTTCGTCATGCGCTGGAACGGCGACTGGCAGGTCGCCGGCGGCCTGCCTGAAAAACTCCTGCTGCTCAGCCTGCAGGGCCTCGCCAATCGCGCCGGCCCGCAGCTCTATGTGGTCCACCCGCGCGATTTCCAGTGGGAGATCACCGAACCCCTCTTCGAGTTCTACCAGCGCAAGCACGGCGTGAAGTTCACCGAGCTCAAGACCGCCGAGGAGGCGCTCACCCTCTTCGCCCGCGACGCCAAGGGCTACGTCGTCTGGGACCCGGCGGTCCCGGCGACGATGAATGTCGCCCTCACCATCGCCGGCCTCGACGACGCCCTCGTCGTCACCGCCGCCCAGATTCCGCAGGTCGAACAACACGGCCTCAAGCCGGTCGACGACCTCCGCGGCCGCTACACCGGCCAGACCGACGCCCAGATCTACGCCGACGCCGTCACGCGCTACTGGGCGCGCTGCACCCATGAAAGCATCATGCTGATGGGCGGCCACGCCGGCGCCGTGCGCCAGCCAGCCGTGGCCGACTGGGGCGTCCGCCAGAAAATGTTCTTCCACGACCTCTCAGGCAATCCCGCCCGGCATCCCGAGGAAGTCGCCCTCGCCCAGAAACTGCTCTCCGAACTGCAGCCCGGCGCCATCGTCTTCGGCTGGCATTCCTACGCCAAGGACACCGAGGAGCAGTGGACGACTCTGCTCTCCGGCTACGGCCTCAAGATGGAAGGCCTGCACAATCTCCCGAACCTCAGCTTCAACTGCCAGTTCGGCTTCACCCCCGGCTTCAAGTTCACCAACAACCACCACGTCGCCCGCGACGCGAAGCTCACGGCCGAGGCCAAGGTCTACCTCAGCTTTGTGCAGTCCGACAGCATCGGCATCGGCGTGTGGACCAAGCCCGGCCGCGGCAAGCTGCCCTTCGCCTGGCAGGTCACGATGAACTGGACGAAGTTCTCCCCCGCCGCCCTCGAGTATTTCCACGAGAGCGCCACGCCGAACGACTACTTCATCGGCGGCCTCTCCGGCCCGGGCTACATGTATCCCAACCACATCCCGGCCGACCGCTTCCCGCTCCTGATGAAGGAAGCCCGCGAGATGATGGCCATCCTCGACGAGCACGTCATGGAGATCATGGACAACTCCGCCGCCGACGGGAACGTGGGCAATGCCGACCTCACCCAGGAAACCGTCGACCGCTATTATGCCGCCTTCCCGGACGTCATCGGCTTCATCAACGGCTACGGCCCGGCGCGCACGCGCGATCTGCGCGACACGCGGCCGATGATCTCCTACGACTATTACATCGACCCGCGCCGCCCGCGCGCCGAGGTCTCCGCCGATCTTAACGAGCTCATCGCGCTCAACGCCACGCGACCCTACTTCCTCCTCGTCCACGTCCGCGAGTCCAACGACGTCAACAGCCTCGTCGAGATCGTCAAGCAACTCGACGGCCCCACCGAGGTCGTCCCCCTCGACGTCTTCCTCAAGCTCGCCGCGAGCAAGAAGACCTACACCACGCGCCACCAGGACCCCGAGGACCCGAAGCACTTCAAGGGCTACAAGTGAATTTGCGAGTGATTCAGTTCCGAACTGTAGGGGCGCCGCTGGACGGCGCCCGCGCCCACGGGCGTCGTCCAGCGACGCCCTTACGAATCCATCCGTGAACTGCCGCCTCCCATGAACACCACCCGCCGCACGTTTCTGAAGCGCTCTGCCGTCCTCGCCGCCAGCCTGCCGTTCGCGCGCCTGGGTTTGGAGGGCGTGGAAACCCCGGCGGCCCCGCTCGCCCCCCTGCCGGCCGGCGCACGCCGCGGGCTGCTATTCGACGACACCGACCTGCCGCGCATCCGCGCCAACGCCCGTCACCCCCGTTTCGCCGCGCTCTGGCAGTCCCTGCACGAGGCCGACCTGGCGGCCGACCGCGATTTTCTGGCGAACAAGGTCCGCCTCAACAACCACGTCGTCGACCTGTTGAAGGTGCAGAAGATCATGGAGCGCGCCTGCGTGCTCTACGCCGTCGAGGGCGACCCCGCGCAGCTGGCGCTGGCCCGCACCGCCATCCGCAAGATGCTCGAGTATCCCGAGTGGGACAGCTTCATCGAGGGCGGCCGGCAGATCTTCGGCCTGCAGCGCGCCCCCGAGGGCAGCATCGCGCTGCTGCTGGCGCTGGACTGGCTCAAGGGCGCGCTGACCCCCGAGGAAGTCGCCGCGATCGAGGACGCCGTGGCCACCAAGGGCGCGCCGGCCTGCGCCACCGCCATCTACGGCATGAAGTATCCCGACCGCGTGCAGGGCTGGGACTGGAACCCGCGCAGCGACGTGCAGGACTTCCGCCACATCAACCTGAAGCGCTGGCCGCTCATCCTCAACTCGACCAACCTCAAGATCATCCCGACCGCCGCACTCGGCCTCATCGCCTGCCACTTCCACGGCCGGCGGCCCGAGGCGGCCGGCTGGCAGGACCTCGCCCGCTCCTGCGCACGGGCCTTCGCCACCATCTACGGCAGCGACGGCTCCTACGACGAGGGCGTCAGCTACTGGGGCTACACCACGCTGCACCTGGCGCTCTTCGCCGAGGCCCTCTGGCGCACCCAGGGCATCGACGACCGCGCGCTGATCGATTACCCGGGCACGGCCCGCTATGCCCTCGGCATGACCATGCCCACCCTGCCTTCCGACCACGCCGTGGCGAACTTCCAGCACGTCGAGGGCTTCATGATGCCGCTGCTGAAGCCGGAGTTCGACATCGTGAATTTCGGCGACGCCAACGGCGCGGTGGACGTCTCCGTCGCCGCGTGGATCGGCCGCACCAAGCGCGACCCGCTGGCCGGCTTCGTCGCCCGCGACATCGGGGAGGCCCGCTATCTCTACGGCCTCATCTGGTATGAGCCCGAGGCACCGGTGGCCCCGCCCGAGCCGGCCCTGCTGGACCAGCGGCTGGCCAACGACCTGGTTCTCTCCCGCACCGGCTGGACGGCCCGCGACAACGTGCTCGCCCTGCGCAGCGGCGGCCCGGCCAACCACGAGCACGCCGACCGCAACAGCGTCCTCTTCAAGGCCTATGGCGAGCGCCTGCTCCATGACCCCACCCGCGCCGCCTACGTCGCCCACCAGCCGCGCTGGATCCTCCGGCTCACCCCGGCGCACACCGCCGTCCTCATCAATGGCGAGGGCCACCAGTATCACGACGGCCACGAGGGCACCAACGCCTCCTGGGCCTTCGCCCGCGTCGTCGCCTACGCCACCGGCCCCGGCTGGATGACCGTCAGCAGCGACGCCACCGACGCCTACCAGCTCGTCAACCGCCAGGTCGCCCGCGTGGTCCGCACCCTCGTCTACCTCAAGCCCGACGTCGTCATCTTCCTCGACCGCGTGACCCTGTCTGATGGCAAGGCTTCCGTGCAGGTCCGCTTCCAGGCCAACAACGAGGACCTCGCCGCCACGCTCTCGCTGCCCGGGGACAACTTCCTCATCGCGCGCCCGCGCGCCTCGCTGCTCGGCCGCGTGGCCCGCACTCCGGGGCTCGTCGTGCGCCTCGGCCAACTGCCGCTGGCCGAGAAGGACGGCTCGCAACCGTTCGCGGAGGTCGAGTCCGCCGCCGCGGCCGATCACGAGATTCTCACGGTCTGCACCGCTTTGCCCGTGAATCCGGCGGAGCGCGGAGTTCTCGGGAAAAACACCGGGCTGGCAGCAGCCGGCCACGGTGCCTCAGCCCACGGCGAATTGCGCCTCAGCCGCGAAGGTTCCGTCTGGCGCGTGCAGGGCACGCATGCGGCCCAGCGCATCAACGTCTCGCTCGACACCGCCGACGCGTTGCCGGCCATCACGATCACATGAACCTTGCTGCCCAATCTGCCCTCTGCTCGCCGCGCCGAAGCCTGGCGTAGGCGGGTCCTCTGACTTCCGTCCCCTGAACCCCCATAATCCCATGAGCACCTCCACCCGCCGCACGTTCCTCAAGAGTTCTGCCGTCCTCGCCGCCGCCCTGCCCTTCGCCCGCCTCCCGCTCGGCGCCGCCGAACCCGCGGCCGGCACGCCCGCCCCGACCCCGGGCGCCGCGCGCGGCCTGCTCTTTGACGCCGCCGACCTCCCGCGCATCCGCGCCAACCTCGACCTCCCGCGTTGCGCCGAGATCCGGTCCCAGTTGCTCGACCTCGACTTCGCCGTCGAGACGAAGTTCGTCCGCGAGGAAGTCCGGCTCAACAACCACGTCGCGGACTTCATGCATCTCTGGAAACTGGTGCAGAACTGCGCCTTCGCCTACACGGTCTGGGGCGACCAGCGCCAGCTCGACCTCTGTCTCCTCGCCCTGCGGCGCATGTGCGACTACCGGCGCTGGGACTATTTCCTCGAGGGCGGCAAGGACACCATCGGCCTGCAGCGCGCCCCCGAGGCCACCATCGCCGCCTGCTACGCCCTCGACTGGCTCGGCGCCGCCCTGCCGGCCGACCTCGTCCAGCGCGTCGAGCAGAAGATCATCACCGACGGCGCCCCCGCCTGCTACCGCACGCTCTACGGCATGAAATACCCCGACCGCGTGAAGGGCTGGGGCTTCGATCCCGAGGACGATTACCCGCAGGCCTACCGCGTCAGCCTCGCCCGCTGGCCGCTCATCCTCAACGCCACCAACCTCAAGATCATCCCGACCTGCGGCCTCGGCCTCGCCGGCCTCTGGTTCCACGGCCGCCACCCCGACGCGGCGAAGTGGATCGAGCTCTCGCGCCAGAGCGCGGCGGCCTTTTCCACCATGTATGGCACCGACGGCTCCTACGACGAGGGCGTCGGCTACTGGGGTTACACGACGTCCCACCTCGCGATGCTGGCGGAGGGCCTCTGGCGCCGCCTCGGGATCGACGACCGCAAGCTCATCAACTACCCCGGCACGATCCGCTACGCCCTCGCGATGGCCATGCCCTGCGGCGGCAGCAAGATCACCGATCCAAAGCTCGGCACCGCCTACAACGCCACGCCCAAGGGCAACTACGACCCCGCGCTCGATGTCGTGAACTTCTGCGATGCCGGCATCGGCATGGATGTCTCCGTGGCCGGCTGGGTCGGCACCACCGCCCGCGACCCGCTCTGCAATCATGTCGCCCAGCACACCGGTTCCCTCCGCCTGCTCCAGGGCGTGGTCTGGTATCATCCCGACGCGCCGGCCCAGGCCCCCGGCGCCGAGCTGCACGACGTGCGCCTGAGTAACGACTGGATCATCTCCCGCACCGGCTGGGCGCCCGCCGACACCGTCGTCGCCCTCCGCAGCGGCGGCCCGGCCAACCACGAGCACGCCGACCGCAACAGCGTCATCTTCAAGGCCCATGGCGACCGCCTCTTCCACGACAACTTCCGCGCCGGCTATTCCTACACCACGCCGCAGTGGCTGCTGCGCCTGACCGAGGCGCACACCGCCGTCCTCATCGACGGCAAGGGCCACCAGTATCACAACGGCTCCGAGGGCACCAACGCCTCGTGGGCCAGCGCCAGCGTGAAGGACTTCCGCTCCGGCCCGGGCTGGATGACCGTCACGAGCGACGCCACCGAGGCCTACGCCCTCGTGTTGCCCGACGCCACGCTCGTCGTGCGCACGCTCGTCTTCCTCAAGCCCGACGTCCTGCTCGTGCTCGACCGCGTGCAGCTCAAGGCCGCCGCCCCGGTGCAGCTGCGTTTCCAGGTCTTCAACGACGACGGCAAGGGCGCCGCCACCGCCGCCGGCACGACCTTTGGCATCGACCGCCCGCTCGCCTCGCTGCGCGCGACGCTCGGCGCCACCGGCACCGTCGCCGCCGCCGCCGGCCGGCTCGCCCTGCCGGAAAGCGTCGGCGTCTTCCCCTACGTCGAGGCCACCTCCGCCAGCGCCACCAGCCACGAGATCCTCACCGCCTGCACCTCGGCTGCGGCGGGCGGTTCCCACGGCGCTCTCACTGTGACCCGCGCGCCCACCGGCTGGCGCATCACCGGCACCCACGCCGGCCAGAAGGTGAACGTCACCCTCCAGACCTCCGACCTCGTGCCGGTCATCACGATCGCGTGAACCCGTCATTCGAATGTAGGGTCGCCGCTTGTCGGCGGACCGGTATGGCCGGTAGGGGCGCTTGCCCTCAAGCGCCCTTCC
>JAQSDJ010000301.1 GCA_029945855.1 Lacunisphaera sp. | reverse complement strand
GCCCGCGCCAGCCGGGCCGGCGCCGCCCCGCCGGACAGGCAGATGAAATACTTGACCAGCCGGCGCACCGGGTCGGTGTGGATCTCGCACGCGGTGTCCTGCCGGTAGGCGAAGACCGAGCCGGGACGCAGGGGAAATTTTATCCCGTCGAGCAGGACATGGCCGGACCCCTCCACCACGCATTCGATCACCGTGTAGCCGTATTTGCGGCGGCGGATGAGATAGTCGGGATTGCAGCGCTCGCGCCCGCCGGCGCTGACGACGCAGCGCGGGCGGGCCGCCGGGGCCAGGTTCAGGAAAAAATACGCCGTGTCGCTCACCTGGCGGGAGAGCAGCTCGGGGACGGCGGCGGCGGGCGGGCGGGGCGGCATGAAATTCTCGGCGATTGTAGCGGAAATTATATCCATGCAATCGAAAGCAAAGCCATCCCTATCCGCTCGCGTGCAAGGGAGAATGAGCGGAGTTTCATCCCGAACCCCCATCCTCATGCCCCGTCCATCGAAAACCGTTTTACTGGTCGCCAATGGCGATCTCCGCCTGGCCGCCAACCAGACCTGCTGGCCCGCCCAGGCCGCCATGGAAAAGAAGCTCACCGCCGCCGTCGCGTCGCTGGGCGGCCGGCTCGTCCGCGCCCATCCCTACAAGCCGAAGGTGAAGCATGGCTTCATCGCCTCGCAAAAGGAGGGCCTCGCGGTCTTCGCTGGCATCGATCCCGACACCCCGCTGATCGTGGCCGAGGCGGTCTGGCAGTATTCGCATCACCTGCTGGCGGGCCTGATGAGCCATCGCGGCCCCATTTTGACCGTCGCCAACTGGTCCGGCACCTGGCCCGGCCTCGTCGGCATGCTCAACCTCAACGGTTCCCTCACCAAGGCGGGCGTCAAATACTCCACCCTCTGGAGCGACCACTTCGACGACGACTACTTCCTCGGCAAGCTGGCCGCCTGGCTCAAGACCGGCGTCTGCGCCCACCACACGCCGCATGTGCGCCCCTACATCCGCGCCCACGTGCCCGCGAAGGCGAAGAGTGTCGCCAAGACGATCGCCACCGACCTCCACGTGAACAAGTCCATCATGGGCATCTTCGACGAGGGCTGCATGGGCATGTATAACGCCATCATCCCCGACGACCTCCTCTACCAGGTCGGCGTCTGCAAGGAGCGCCTCTCCCAGTCCGCGCTCTACTACGCCGCCACCCAGGTGACGGACCGGGAGGCGAAGGCCGTGTTCGACTGGTATGTCAAAAAGGGCTTCACCTTCCATTTCGGCCGCGACCCCGAAAAATCGCTCACGCGCGAGCAGGTGCTCTGGCAGTGCAAGACCTATGTCGCCGCCTGCCGCATCGCCGACGAGTTCGGCTGCGAGTCGATCGGCATTCAATACCAGCAGGGGCTCAAGGATCTCCTCCCCGCTTCCGACCTTGTCGAGGGCACGCTCAATTCCACCGACCGGCCGCCGGTGAAGAACGCCGCCGGCCGGGTCATCCGCCCCGGCGAGCCCATCGTGCATTTCAACGAGGTCGACGAATGCGCCGGCCTCGACGGCCTGTTCACCAACCGCGTGCACGCCGCCCTCGGCCAGCCGAAGGCCAACACGCTCCACGATCTCCGCTGGGGCGACTGGGACCAATCGGGCACGACCAAGGATTACGTCTGGGTCTTCCTCATCTCGGGCAGCGCCCCGGCCGACCACCATGTCGGCGGCTGGGCGGGGTCGGATTCGCTCCGGCAGCCGCTGATGTATTTCAAGCTCGGCGGCGGCACGCTCCGCGGTATCGCCAAGCCCGGCGAGATCGTCTGGAGCCGCATCTTCGTCCAGGACGGCCGGCTCAAGATGGACCTCGGCCGCGCGCAGGTCATCGCGCTCCCCCGCGCGGAGACCGAGCGCCGCTGGCAGGAAACCACGCCGGTCTGGCCCATCATGCACGCCGTCACCTACGGCGTGACGCGCGACCTGATGATGGCCCGCCACCAGGCGAACCACATCCAGGTGGCCTACGCGAACTCCGCCGCCGACGCCGATCTCGCCGCCTACACCAAGGCCGCCCTCGCCGCCCAGCTCGGCCTCGAGGTCTCCTTCTGCGGCACCAAGGCCGACGGCTCGGCGTTCTGAGCGGCTCCGATCGTTCTCTTACTCGGAATCATTCTCGTCCTCTCGTGGATCTTGGGCCCGAGAGAACGATCAGGATCAAGAGAACGAGAACGATTTGGTTCTACGTTGCTCAATTATCCACCTGCGAGAGCTCCTTGCTGGGCTTGATCAGCAGCACGATGAACACCGACAGCAGCGCCAGGCCGGCGAAGACGCCGAAGATCAGGTCGAGCGGCACGTGCGCGTCCCGCAGCGCGCCGAAGCCCCAGTCGCCGAAGCCGCCGCAGCTGATGCTGACGAGATTCATGATGCCGTAACCGGTCGCGCGCCACTCGGGCCGGACGATCTGGCAGAGGATGGGCATGTTGTTGCAGTCGAAAAAGCCCCACCCCAGCCCGAAGACGATCAAGCCCATGATCGCCATCGTCAGGGTGCCCGCGTGGCCGACGCTGAAGAGCGCGGGCAGGAACAGCACCATGCCGATCGCGCTCGTGAAGATCCGGCCGCGGTTCGTGCGCCGCATCCAGCGGTCGGCCAGGAAGCCGCCGATGAGGGCGCCGGCCAGCGACGCCAGCTGGACGAAAAGGATCGCGCTCACGCCCGCCTTGCCCTGCCCGAGCGAAAATTTTTCCCGCAGGATTTCCGGCATCCAGTCGCGGACGACCCAGCCCGCGATGGCCGGCAGGGTGAAGTAAAGCACCAGCAGGAGGAAGTTCCGGTTGCCCAGCAGGCTCCCGAGCCCCGACCGGGCCGGCGGCGGCGCGGCGGATACCGCGACGGCGGCCGGCCGCGGGTCACGCAAGGCTGCCATCAGCGGCAGGGCGTAGATGACGCCGAGCATGCCGCAGGTGGAGAAGGCCCAGCGCCAGCCGTGCTCCGGCGAATCCGCCAGATAGCCGGCGAAGCCGCCGAGGATCTGGCCCAGGTAGATGCCCGACTGGTGGAAGCCCACCGCCCGCGAGCGCGTGGGGCCGGCATGATAATCGGTGATGAGCGCCAGCGCGGCCGGGATATAGAACGCCTCGCTGAGGCCCATCAGCGCGCGTGCCGCCATCAGTTCATGGAACGTCTGGGCGTGCCCCGTCCACCAAGTGACGGCGGACCACGTGAACAGGCTCAGCGTGATGACCCAGCGCCGGCTGAACCGGTCGGCGATGTAGCCGCCGAACGGGCTGAGGATCGCATACGTCCACTTGAAGTAGCCCAAAATCAACCCCCAGTCGGCCTTGTTGGCGATGCTCGGGATGTCCCCGACCATCGAGGCCTTCATCGTCGCCAGCATCTGCCGGTCGAGGTAGTTGAGCAGCGCGACCGGCACGAGCAGCGCGACCACGAACCAGGCGTAGCGGGCCGGGCTGGGGCCGGCGGGAACGGGGGGGGGCATGGCCGCAAAGGCCAGCAGACGTCCGCAGCCGGGGCAAGGCTGCAGGATCGAGACCCGGCCTGAACGGAAACCCCACCCTGCCCGCGGCCCGAGCCTCACACGCACCGGTCTGTGCCGGGTGGTCGTTTCACCGGCAGTGCTTCGTCGTTGGATCGTCCCCCGGCCACCGGAAATTGTCCGGTTAAGCCCGCGCGACCCAAGGCACCTTCATTAGTCGCGCCACTATGTCTAATAAGCTTCCCTATCCGGGGACTGCAGTCATGCCCAAGTTGCCGCTTCTATAGAATACCTCTGTTCGGGCAGCTCTCTCACGATGCACCACCTTGCCCGCGGCTTTGCCTTTCGATGTGCCCTAGCCCTGTTTTGGGGCCTGACGGTGAACCCGGCGGAGGCGCAGCCGGCCGGAGGACAGGTCGTCGCCGGCACCGCCACGATTTCCCCCGGAGCCGGTGCGCTCACGGTCACGCAGACCTCCGCGCGCGCGATCATCCACTGGCAGGATTTTTCCCTGGCGGCCGGCGGGCTCGCGCGGTTCATCCAGCCCGACGCCACCAGCGCCACGCTCAATCGCGTCGTCTCCGGCCTGCCCTCGTCGTTGCAGGGGACGCTGGAGGCCAACGGCCGCCTCTATCTGATCAACCCCAACGGCATCCTGGTCGGTGCGCAGGCCCGCATCGACACCGCCGGCTTCCTCGCCTCGACGCTCGACGTCGTGAACCACGAATTTCTCGCGGGCGGCGACCTGCATTTCACCGGCGGCTCGACCGCCGCGATCAGGAACCTCGGCACGATCAATGCCCTCGGCGGCGACGTTTTCCTGATCGCGCGCGCGGTGGAGAATGCCGGCACCGTCGCCGCGGACCATGGCACCGCCGGTCTCGCCGCCGGTGCCGAAGTTCTCCTGACCACGGGCGGCGACGAGCGCCTCTTCGTGCTCGCCGCATCGGTGCCCGGCGCGGTCGTCAATTCCGGCACGATCACCGCCGCGACCGCCGAACTGAAGGCCGCCGGCGGCAACGCCTTCGCGCTCGCGATCAACAATGCCGGCACGGTGCGCGCCACGGGCACGGCCCTGCGCAACGGCCAGCTCTGGCTCGTCGCGACGGGCAGCGGCACGGTGGCGAACTCCGGCACGCTCGATGCCAGTGGCACGACCGGCGGCGGGAGAATCCTGGTTATGGGCGGCCTGCAGGACGGCGGGCGGGTGACGGTCGGCGGCACGCTCGACGCCAGCTCGACCGGTGGTGACGGTGGCTTCATCGAAACTTCCGCCGCCCGCGTGCAGGTGATGGACGACACGCAGGTCACCACCTTGGCCCCCGCGGGCCGCAACGGCACCTGGCTGATCGATCCCGTGGACTTCACCATCGCCGCCAGCGGCGGCGACATGACGGGGGCGGCCGTGGGCACGGCGCTGGCGGGCGGTAACTTCACCATTCAAAGCACCACGGGCGCCACCGGCACGGCGGGCGACGTGAACGTCAACGACCCGGTCAGCTGGTCGGCCAACAAGCTCACGCTCAATGCGCAGAACAACATCAACGTCAACGCCCTGCTGACCGGTTCGGGCACCGCGAGCCTGGCCCTGGAATACGGCCAGGGGGCGGTGGCGGCAGGCAACACCGGCACCTACCTGGTCAAGGCCGCCATCACCCTTCCCTCCGGAAACAATTTCAGCACCAAGCTGGGCTCGGACGGCACGGTGAGAAACTTCACGGTCATCACGAGCTTGGGAGCGGCCGGCAGCACGACGGCCACGGATCTGCAGGGCATGGCAGGCAACCTCGCCGGCCTTTACGCGCTGGGCGCCGACATCGATGCGTCGCCGACGAGCGGTTGGAACGCCGGTGCCGGTTTCGCCCCGATCGGCACCACGGCGTCCCGCTACACCGGCACCTTCGACGGACTGGGCCACACGGTGAACGGCCTCACGATCGCGCGCCCGGCCCAGAACGATGTCGGGCTGATCGGTTATCTGGGCGTAGGCGGCGTGTTGCGAAACATCAAGCTGGCCGGGGGCAGCGTCACCGGCAACACCGGCACCGGCGCGCTGCTGGGCAGCAACTCCGGCTCGGTGAGCTATACGTCGGCCGCCACCACCGTCAGCGGCCTGAAGAACGTCGGCGGCCTGATCGGGGCGAGCCTGGGCCCGGTCGCCAATGTCTGGGCCTCGGGCAACGTCAGCAATGTGAGCGGCGGCACCGGTTTTGTCGGCGGCCTGGTCGGCAACAGCGCCACCGGCGGATCGATCACGAACGGTTGGGCTTCGGGCAACGTGACCGCGACCGGCCCCAATGCCGGTGGTCTCGTCGGGTTCAACTCCACGAGCGTGATCAGCAACACCTACGCCACCGGCACCGTGAGCGGCACGGGCTTCGTCGGCGGACTCGTCGGCAGCGTCTTTGGCAACATCAACAACAGTTATGCCACCGGTGCGGTGACGGGCTCGAGCAGCCGGGTCGGTGGGCTCACGGGCCACATCTACTCGGGGATGACGGTGAGCAACTCCTACGCCACGGGCAGCGTCGCGGGCACCAGCCTGGTGGGTGGATTCACGGGCAGCTCGGATGGCACCGTGACCAACGGTTATTGGGACAGCACCGTCACGGCGACCGGCATGGGCAGTGGCACCGGCGCCACGGGCCGCACCACCACCGAGATGAAGGCGCTGGCCTCCTTCACCGGCTTCGACCTCAGTGCCAGCGGCGGCAGCAGCGCGACCTGGCGCATTTATGAGGGCAACACCACGCCCTGGCTGCGCGTGTTCCTGACCCCGCTGACGGTGACCGCGAACAACGACACCAAAACGTATAATGGCACGGCCTATGCCGGCAGCAACGGCGTGACCTATTCCATCGCCAGCCCGAGTCCGGCGCCTTCCGGCTCCCTTGCCTTTGGCGGCACGGCGCAAGCGGCGCTGAATGCGGGCACGTATGCCATCACCACGTCGGGACTATTCTCGGGGCAACAGGGCCACGACATCACTCACGCCGCCGGCACCCTGACCATCAACCCCGCCGATCTCACCCTGAGCGGCACGCGCGTCTACGACCGGTTGACGGGCTTTGCCGGCAGCAACCTCACCGCCACGGGCGTCAATGGCGAATCCTTCGCCGTGGGCGGCGCGGGCGACACCAGCAATCTCACCACCAAGAACGTCCAGACCAACCAACTCCTCGCCAGCGTGGTCGGCCTCACCCTCGGCACGGGAAATTCGGGTGCCGCCCTCGCCGCCAATTACAACAGCCTCGCGGTCACCGGCTCCAGCGTGAGCGTGACACCCCGCGTCGTGACCATCCGGAATTTTGCCTCCGACAACAAGGTCTACAACGGCACCACGACCGCCGTCATCGCCAACGCCGGCGTGGTTTTCGGCGCGATTCCCGGCGATACCGTCACCTTCTCCCAAAGTGGCGCCACCTTCGACACCAAGGACGTCGGCACCGGCAAGACCGTCACTTTGCACGGCGTGACCCTCACCGGCAGCGGTGATGAACTGAACTACAGCTACACCGGCACGACCACCGACACGTCCGACATCACCGCGGCCACCCTGACCTACACGGCCACACCCGCCAACCGCACCTACGGCTCGAGCAACCCCACCCTTGGCGGCACGATCGATGACTTCGTCAACAGCGAGACCCAGACAACGGCGACGACCGGCACGCTGAGCTTCACCACCACCGCCACCGTGAGCAGCAACGTCGGCACCTACGCCATCAACGGCGCGGGCCTTACGGCGAACAACGGCAATTACCTCTTCACCCAGGCCGCCGGCAACGCCACCGCCCTGACGATCAACCCGGCGAATCTGGTCCTGACCGGCACCCGCATCTATGACGCCTCGACGATCTTCGCGGGCGTCAACCTGACCGCCACCGGCGTGAACGGCGAAAGCTTCACCGTCAACGGCGCCGGCGCTACCGGCAACCTCAGCACGAAGAACCTGCAGACCGACCAACTTCTCGCCAGCGTGACCGGTCTCACGACCGGCACCGGCAACTCCGGCACCGCCCTCGCCTCCAACTACAACTCCCTGGCCGTCACGGGGTCCACGGTGAGCGTGACCCCCAAGGTCCTGACCATCGCGGGCTTTGCCTCCGACAACAAGGTCTACAGCGGCACCGCCGCCGCCGTCATCGCCTCGGCCGGCACGCTGTCCGGCGTGGTGCTGGGCGACACCGTGGGCTTTTCCAACACCGGCGCGACCTTCGACACCAAGGACGTCGGCACCGGCAAGACCGTCACCCTAAGCGGCGTCACCCTCACCGGCAGCGGGGATCAAATAAATTACAGCTACACGGCGACGACCACCGACGTTTCAGACATCACCCCCGGCACACTGACCTACACGGCCACTCCCGTGAGCCGCACCTACGGCTCGATCAACCCCACCCTCGGGGGCACGATCGATGATTTCGTCAACAGCGAGACCCAGACGACGGCCACGACCGGCACGCTGAGCTTCACCACCACCGCCACCGTGAGCAGCAACGTCGGCA
>JAQSDJ010000300.1 GCA_029945855.1 Lacunisphaera sp. | reverse complement strand
GGTCTACCGCCGCAACTCGGAAAGCGACTCGCGCCTGCTCCTGCACAACCTCGAGCAGGTGCACGCGATCTTCTTCGAGACCTTCGGCTTCACGCCCATCCGCGCGCTGCCGATCACGGTCTACTTCTTCTCGCGCGAGAAGCATTTCGAGGCCTACAAGCCCGAGGAATACAAGAAGGTCGACAACATCGCCACGTTCTACCACCAGGAGCCGGACCGCGGGATCATGACGGTGGCGCCGCTGCCGAGCTATGAGGCCGCGCAGCAGCTCGCGTTCGGCAGCTACACCTATCACCTGTTCCGGCTGATCGGCGAGCCGCCGCCGGCCTGGTATGGCTACGGGGTGTCCGGCCTGTTTCGGAACCTGGTCCTCACCTTTGACAAGCTGGAGATGGGCAAGGCCGATCCGGATCAGGTGAGGCGCCTGCAGGAGGCGACGCTGATTCCGGTGGATGCGATGTTCGGCTCGGACCAGCGTGCCAGCGCCTTTCGTTCGAACCGGGGCAATTCCCTCTTCCACGACGAGAGCTGGGCGATGGTGCATTACCTGTATTTCGGGCAGCACAAGCTGCCGCGCCAGGGCGTCAGTGCGTTCGTGAACCATGCCCTGCTCAATGCCCGGACGTTCGACGCCGCCGAGACCCGCGCGGCGTTCGAGCAGCAACTGGGCTTCACTTACGATAAGATGAATGCCGAGCTGCGGCTTTACATCCGGAGCGGCCGATACAGCTATAACAAGCTGCCCTTGCCACAGGTGCCCCCGGCCAAGAGCTACGCCCTGCGGAAGGTCGGGGTGGAGGAGATCGAGCTCCGGCTGGCCGAGCTGGCGCTGCGGGTGAACCAATCGCCGGCGGGCAGGCTGGCGCTGCTGCATGCGGCGGACCGCCCGGCCGACGCGGCGCGCAGCAATGAGGCGCTCGGGGCGGCCGCGGCCCGGGAAGGGGATTGGGACCAGGCGGTGGACCGGTGGGAACGGGCCCTGGCCGCGGGCTCGACGAATCCCGCCGTGATGCATGAGCTCTGCCAGCACGAGGGCCGCCGCCGGTTCCAGCGCTTCGACCTGTATTACCGGCTGCCGGACGACGACGCGGCCCGGTTGCGGACCCTGTTGGACAAGTCGATCGCCGCGGCGCCGCAGCAGACCGCGGGCTACGAGCTGCTCGCCTGGGTGGAGGCGACCGCGCGCGAACCCCGGATCCGCAGCCTGAACCTGGTGCAGGAGAATTTCCCGCGCCTGAAGGTGAAGGACCGGACCCTGCTGGCGCTGGCGGTCGTGCGGATGCGGCTGGGCGACAAGGCCGGCGCCACCGAGCTGCTGGACGTCCTCGCGCAAGGGCAAACGAGCGACTGGGTCAAATACGGCCTGGAGCAGACGCGCGCCAAGCTGGAGGACCGCCCGGTCAATCGCGCCAACCTGCCGACCGGCGCGGCGCGCCGCACTTCGCCGGTGCCGCCGCTCCGCCTGCCGATCGGCAAGCCGCCGCAGTAACCCGGCGGCGGCCGCCGGCAGCCGCGACCTTGCGCAGTTGCAGCAGCACCGGACCGAGCTGGAAAACCTGCGCGATTACAAGCAGTCGGTCGGTCTGCTTGACCGGGGCAAGACAAGCGAGGCCAGGGAGATTCTGGCCCGGCTGGCCGGGGAGTCCGTCACGCCGCAGTTGAAAATCCAGGCGCAGGCGCTGTTGGATTCGGTGGCGGGACAATAGGCGGCGGTAAATTTCACGGCCGGCTTTTGTATTTGCGGCCCCTCGTGCCGGTTCCCCAAGCTGCGGAGGACGGGCCGCCACTCCTATGCCAACGATGCGATTCCGCCTATCCCTGCTTCTCCTGCTGCTGCCCGTGGCCCGGTTGGCGGCGCAGACGGATTTCCCGGGTGCGGATGACAAGTGGCAGCACTTCCGTTCGGACAACTTCGAACTCTACTCCCGCAACCGGGAGGCGGATTCGCGGGAATTGCTGCATAACCTGGAACTCCTCCGCGCTTTTTTCCTGGATTCGCTCAATCTCTCCGAACGGCGGCGGGTGGACGTCACCGTCTACTATTTCAAATCGGCGAAGGATTTCCGGACCTATGCCAGTGAGTCTTATGGGCCCAACCACAAGTTCGCCGGCTTCTACGTGCAGGGCGTCGATCGCGCGGTCATATACGTGATCCCGGGCGAGGACGCCGAGATGACCCGGCATCTGATCTTTCACGAATACGTTCATCACCTTTTTCGGGCCACGGAGAACGAGCCGCCTACTTGGTTCAACGAAGGCATGGCGGAGCTGTTTGCGACCTTGGCCCCCAGAAAGGACCAGATAGAATTCGGACTGCCTTCACCCGGCCGGGTGTGGCAGGCGCAAAGGGCAAGCCTGCTACCGCTGGAGCAGCTCTTCGCGATCGACCACGACTCGGCCATTTTCCGGCAGGGCGAGCACACCGGGTTGTTCTATGCCGAGTCCTGGGCGCTGCTGCACTACCTGTATTTCGGCGATTCGAAGATTCCCCTGGAGAAGCGGAAGATTTTCCTCGGGCTGGCGCTGAACAACAGTTTCAAGGATGCGGAGAACAGGCGGACCGTCTTCCAGGATGTGTTCGGCATGGATTATCCGGAGATGGTGCGGAAACTGGAGAATTACCTGACCAGCGGGCGATATATCTGGGGCCGGCTGCCCCTGCCAAAGACGGCGTCCTCCTCCAGCTACGCCATGCGGCCGGTGGCCCGCCATGAGATCAACCTGCGGCTCGCCGAGTTGGCGCTGCGGGTGAACCGTTCGCCGCTGGCCAAACTGGCCTTGCTGCGCGCGGCCGACAGCAACCCCGCCGACACCAGGCCGCTCGAAGCGCTCGGCGCGGACGCGCTGCGGGACCAGGATCAGTCGAGTGCCCGCGAGCGCTGGGAGCGGGCCGCGGAGGCCGGGACGCAGAACGCGGCGATCTACCGCGAACTCGGCCTGATGGAAAGCCGGGCGTGGTTTTCCCGCTTTGATGTCTATTTCCGCCTGCCGGCAGAGAAGGCGCAACAACTCCAGCGCTACCTGCTGCGCTCCATCGAATACAACCCGGAGCAGTCCGAGGCCTATGAAATGCTCGCCTGGGTCGAGGCCTTCAGCCCGGAGCCGTCGATCAAGAACCTGTCCCTGGTTCAGAAGAAATATCCTACGCTCAAGCGGCGGACGCGCACCGCGCTGGCCCTGGCGTTTGTGCGCGTGCGACTGGACAAGAAGGAAGAGGCGCTGGAGATGCTGCAGGACATCGAGTCCATGCAGCCGGATCCATGGGAAACCTACGGCATCGAGGCGACCCGCGCCTTCATCGAGGGCCGGCCGATCAAGCGGGGAAACCTGACGCCGTTCCAGCCAGCCTTGCCGAAGCCAAGCAAGGTTGTGCCGCCCAAGATCAAGGCGCCGCGTCTGAGCGGAACATGAGGCCGGCGCCGGACAGCAAAAAGCCCGCGCCGGGCGGCGCGGGCTGAATCAAACCGGGCCGGCAGCGCTTACGCCTGCGCGACGATCTTCACGCTCTCAAGCGCGACGCGGTCGATGGGCGTGCTCTTCTCGCCGCCGCCGCCCGACTTGGTCGGGACGTTGGCGAGCTGCTCGAGGACCTCGTCGCCCTTGATGAGCGAGCCGAAGGCGGTGTATTGGTTGTCGAGAAACTTGGCATCGCCGTGGCAGAGGAAAAACTGGGAGCCGGCGGAATCGGGGTGGGCCGAGCGGGCCATGGAGATGACGCCGCGGACGTGGGCCTTCTTGTTGAACTCGGCCTTGATCTTGTAGCCGGGGCCGCCGGTGCCGGGCATGCCGGTCTCGCCCGCCTTGGTGTTGGGGCAGCCGCCCTGGATCATGAAGCCCTTGATGATGCGGTGGAAGGCCGTGCCGTCATAGAAACCGGCGCGGGCGAGCTTCTTGAAATTCTCGACGGTCGCCGGGGCGACATCGGGCCAGAAGGCGAGGGTCATTTCACCGTAGCTGGTCTTGAAAACGGCGACTTCGTTGGAGGCGGGTGCATTGCTCATAAGGGCGCTAAAAGAGCCGTCCACCGCGCCATTCCGCAAGAACCAAATGGACAGGGGCGGCGGCGGTTGACTCACTGGCCGGGTGCGCTTTTCGAAGGTCACCCTCCAGGGCTTCCGCAACCTGCCGCTCGTCGACGTGACGCTGGCGGGGCGGCGCACGTTCCTGCTCGGGGCCAACGCGCAGGGGAAGACCAATTTCCTCGAGGCGCTCGGCTACGTGACGGCGCTGCGGTCCTTCCGCGCCGCGGAGACGCGGGCGCTCATCGGGCTCGGGCAGCCGCAGGCGGGTATGGCGTTCACGGTCGAGCACGAGAACTTCGGCGAGAGCCGTCTCACCGTGACGCTGAACGCGGAGGGCCGGGAGGTCATGTGGGAACAGGGCCGGGTGACGCGGTTGGCGGACTTCATTGGCAAATTCCCCACCGTCGTCTTTTCTTCGCACGACAACCAGTTTTTGCGCGGGTCGCCGTCGCTGCGCCGCCGGTGGCTCGACCTGTCGCTGGCGGCGATGGACACCTCTTACCTGACGGCGCTGCAGTCCTTCACCCGCGCCGTGGCCGAGCGGAACATCTTGCTCAAGCACGGCGGACGGGCGGTGGCCGAACTCGAGGCCTTCGAGCACGAACTGGCGACGCACGCGGTCATCTTGGTGGCGAAGCGCGCGGCGGGGCTGGCGGAGCTGAACGACTTTTTTCACGCCGCCCATGCGCGGCTCGTGCCGGAGGGGGAAACCGCCGGATTGGTTTACGCGCCCGACACGGCGGCCGCCACGCGCGAGGATTTTGCCACGCTGCTGCTGAAGAATCGTCCGCGCGACACGCTGCTGAAATCCACCGAGCGCGGGCCGCACCGGGACGATCTCGACCTGCTGCTCAACGGCCGGCCGGCGAAGCAGTTCGCCTCGGAGGGACAGCAGCGCTGCCTCGTCATCGCGCTGCGGCTGGCGCAGGCGGCGTATTTCCGCGCCAAGGGCGGCGTCACGCCGGTGCTGCTCTGCGACGATGTGCTCGGCGAACTCGACCCGGCGCGGCGCGCCAAATTCTGGGCCTCGCTCGAGGGCGAGCCGCAGGTCATCGCCACAGGCACGAGCCTGCCGGCGGCGGATGGCGGCTGGCAGGTGCTGTTGGTGGAGAAGGGGACGGTCGGGGAGCCAGCCGTCTGAGCAAAATCCAAATCCCGGTTATCAAACGCCAAACAAAGCAGCCAATGCCAAATATCGAAATTGAAGGAACCGGGTCCGGCCTTGGCCCTTGGTATTTTCTCCGTGCTGGGGATTTGTTTGGCGTTTGGAGCCTGGCGTTTGGAATTTATCCGCCATGACCTTCGAACCCTGGCAATGGGCCCTGCTGATCGCGGGGGCCTTCATGGTGGGGCTCACGAAGACGGGCATCGCGGGCCTGGGCATCCTCGTCGTGGCGGTGTTCACTCTGGCGATCCCGGCCCGGCAGGCGACCGGCGTCATTTTGCCCATGCTGATTCTCGGCGATGTGTTCGGCGTGCTGCTCTACCGCCGGCACACGGAGTGGCGGCACCTGTGGAAACTTTTCCCCTGGACCGGCGCGGGCGTGGTCGTCGGCTGGCTGGCGCTCGGACGCATTGACGGCCAGCAGACCAGCCGGCTGGTCGGGGCGATCTTGCTCCTGCTGCTCGCGGTGCATTTCTGGCGGAAGACCCGGCAGGCGCCGGACGAGGAAACCGTGGCGCATGCTCCGCTGGGGGTGGCGGCCGGCACCGGCTTGCTGGCGGGATTCACGACCCTCGTGGCCAACGCCGCCGGCTCGGTGATGACGCTCTACCTGCTGGCGATGCGTCTGCCGAAGATGGGTTTCCTCGGCACAAACGCGGTGTTTTTCCTCCTGCTCAACTGGTTCAAGGTGCCCTTCATGGTGAACCTCGACCTGATCAATTCGGAGAGCCTCTGGCTGAACCTGAAGCTCGCACCGGCCGTGATCGTGGGTGGCCTGCTGGGCCGGGTGGCCGCGGCTCGTATGAACCAGCAGATGTTCGAGGCCATCGCGCTCGCCTTGACCGCCCTGGCCGCGGTGAAGCTGCTGCTTTTTTAATCGCACGACTTCGTTAAATACTTCAAAAGTAATCTATTAGCATCGCTATAAACATACCTATTGAACTATAGGCATAACACCCTATTTTGCCCTCTGTGATCAATCGCCGTTCATTTCGCCTGATGTTTCTCCTCGCTGGTCTCAGCTGGTGGGCGGCGACGGCGCAGGCTGGCACCGCCAGCAACATCACGGGGCTGTTTTATACGGGCAACGATTCCTCCGGCGGGCTGGCCGCGGGTGGAACACAAGACGCGAACTGGCAGGTCACCTATGCGCGGGTGAATGGCACGAATTACGCCGGCACCAGCACCTACACCGGTTCCGCGTATGTGCTGAGCAGCAGTTACATTGACGCAGCCTATGTGGACAACACCGCGACCGCCCAATGGATCACCGCCCCCGGGGCGCGGACCGCCGCGACCGGCGGCACGGCCAACATCGGCGGCGATTACCTGCCCGGCAACGGCACGACCGGCACGAACAGTGCCTACTACTCCTACCGCCTGGCCTTCACCATCACCGGCACGGGCAGCGGCACCATCACCAACAATATCCAGATCGCGATGACGATCGCGGCGGACGATGCCTACACGGTCTACGTGAATCCCGCCTCGTCCCCCACGGTCAACAACAGCGGCGTGATCAGCACCGGCGGCACCGCGGCCTCGGCCAGCGGCACCGCCGCGTGGGGCAACACCACCTCCATCGCCCTCGGCAACAGCACGGCCGGCGGCGGCGTCAACAATTCCACCTTCCGCATCGGCACGAATTATATCTATGTGGTCGTGGCCAACACGAACAGCCAGACCGGCTCATCCGGTTCCTCCTCCCTCAATCCCAGCGGCTTGCTGGTCTATCAGGTCGGTTCCGGCATCACCATCGATGGCCGGCCGGTCCCGGAAACCGGCGCGATCCTGCCGGTGGTGGTGGCGCTCGGGTTGTTCGGCTGGCGCCGGTTCCGACGGCGGAAGCCTGGCGGGCCTTCAGTCCCCTAGGGTGGCGCGGATCAGCTTCACCTCGCTCTCCGTCAGGCTCTCGGGTGGCAGGCCTGCCAGCAGCGGGCGAGCCTCGGCCTTGCGACCGGTGGCGGCCAGCACCAGCCCGTAGCTGAACGCGACCGCCGGCGACTTCTCGGTGGTGGCCGCAGCCGGTTCCAGCAGGCGGCCGGCTTCCTCGGCCCGGTTCTGCATGAAGAGGGCAAAACCCCAGGTCGCGAGAAAAACCTGGTTGTGCGGCTCCGCCGCCAGATTGGCCCGGGCGAGTTGCTCGGCCTTGCGCTGGTCGCGTTGCGTGAGGAGGGCGAAGAAGGCGTAGTTGTTGCTGATCGCGGCATCCTGCGGGCGCAATCCGTGTAACTGGCGGAACACGCGGTATTGGCCATCGGCGTCCCGCCGCACCTGATAATGCCGGGCCAGTGCCCCGAGGGCATCGGTGGCCGACAGGTCCTGATGGCGCGCGGCGAGCCACCACAGTTCCTCAGCTTCCTCGGTGCGGCCCCAGGCGTAAAGCAGGGAGCCCGCGAAAAGCGCATGGGCGCTGTTCCGGTCGGCATGGCTGTTGAGCGTCCGGCGGAGCTCATCGGCCGGCCGGTTTTCCCCGAGCATGTGGGCCGCCTGCAGGCCGTAGGCCCAGCGCATGAAGTCGGCGTCCGCCCCCCAGTCCTTGCCCTCGGTCCAGGCCTGCAGCGCGGACCATTGGGCGGCCTGCCGCAGGGCCTCGGCCCCGGCGACGGCCAGCGGCGGGCGCTGCATGCCGGCGGGCGGCAGCGTTTGCATCCAGGGCACGGCGTCGGCCCCGCGGCCGATGGCGTTGAGCCAGTCGAGCAACTGCGCGGCGGCCTGCGGCGTGACCGCGTGATCGCGCTTCAGGTCCGCCAGCACGGCCGCGTAGCGCGCGGCATCGGCGGTCGCCAGCGCCAGCAGGCACTGGGTCATGTCGGCGACCGTGCATGCCGGGTGG
>JAQSDJ010000299.1 GCA_029945855.1 Lacunisphaera sp. | reverse complement strand
TTCGGACGACTGGCCGGACGGGTTGTGGGACGCACGCCAAGGCAAGCCGGTCACGGAGGACCGGTTCCACCCCCATCAACTGCATGATCCCGTATCGGTAGTCCGCTGAGCACTTGAATCATGGCGTATAGCGCTCACCTGCCGACGACGAACGCCGAACAGCCAGTATGGCGGCCTTGGTTCCCGGTCCCGTCCGCTCCACCGGAGGAATGCAGGTCCACCTGCTCGGCCCGCGCAACCTGCTTCAGGAGATCGTTGCGCTTCACTGCCTGCGCGTCGTAAAGCCAGCCATCAGCGATATGTAATATTTGCAGGCGGATTCATGACTCGCTGACATAGTTCATACTTTACCGCGGCGAGCCTCCAATTCCGCCCGGATTTCCCGCGCTCGTTTTTCGGTGATGGTGTAGAACACCAAACAAAGCAGGCCTAGCAGGGGCGCCAAGACGGACGAGCCGGTGAAGAGCAGTCGCATCTTGGTCAGAGTGCCCTCGGGCTGCGCGAGGCCGAGCTTTTCGCTGAATCCGCTCACGGTGAGCGCGATGCCGGAGAACAGGAAGGTGAGGGACAGGCCCAGCTTCGTGATCCACGTGAACACCGCGCTGATGACGCCCTCCCGGCGTTGGCCGTAGCGCAGTTCATCGTAGTCACACAAATCAGCCAGCATGGAGGGCACCATCACGCCCAGTGCGACCCAGATCGGGCCGTTGAGTACGGCATCGAGCAATAGCAGGTAGGGGTGGTCCGGCGTGAAAATGAACCATTTGGAGAAACCACCCAGCGTGGCCATGCCCAGGACGGTGAACATCGCCCGACGTTTGCCCAAGCGATTGGAGAGCCAGGTAATGACGGGAATG
This sequence comes from Lacunisphaera sp., assembly GCA_029945855.1. Classification (GTDB taxonomy): domain Bacteria; phylum Verrucomicrobiota; class Verrucomicrobiia; order Opitutales; family Opitutaceae; genus Lacunisphaera. Next base: position 7,224 of record JAQSDJ010000299.1, on the reverse strand, counting down.
AACGCGAAACCCACGATGGCAAAGCCGGTGCCGTTGAGGGCGTTGAGGTAGAGTCCGCGCGCGATGTCGCCGGCGCACACGTGGTAGATCACGATATATTGGGCCAGGCTGCCGGCGATGCTGCCGCAAAAATTCAAGGCCAGTAGCAATCCGACCAACATCATCATCGGCTGGGAACTGCCAGCCTGCCGCACCGCGGTGAACAGTCCGATTTTCGCCTGAGTCTGTGCGGTCGCATAAAAGCGCTCGCGCGTGAAGAGCGCTGGGATCACGCCCATGCCGGCGAAGACGAAGAGGCCAATGAAAGCACCGACCCAACGAGCCCCCTCTAGAGGATCGCTAAAGATCGACCAGTGGGTCGCGGGAGCATACCAGTTGATGGCAAAATTGCCCACCGTGGCGAAGAAGCCCCAAAACGCCATGACCCGGGTGCGTTCATGGTAGTCCGGCGTCATCTCAAAACTCAGGCTGGTCAGGGGCACCGCGAAAATTGTCGTCGCGGTGAAATAAAAGAGAGAGGCGGCGACCAGGTAAGAAAACATCGCCCCCTCGCTCCACCCGCGCGGCACCATCCAGATGGCGGCGAAGCCGATGCCACTGAGGATGGCACCGACGAAAACGAAGGGCCGCCGCCGTCCGTAGCGGGAGCGAAAGTTGTCCGAAATGGACCCCATTATCGGATCCGAGAACGCATCCCACACCCGCGGAATGGTCATCGCTATGCCGAAGAGCAGTGGATTCAGACCGAGAACGATCTGGTAAATCGGTTGGGCCATGTATTGCACAACCATGCTGGACGTGAAGAAAGGGAAGCCGCCGACGCCAATGGCCAGTTTCTGCGGGAGTGGCACCCGGTCGGTGGCGCAAGACGAGACGGAGGACGGAGCGACGTTGGGGGACGCGGGCTGGCTTTCCATGGTAATTGAGTGGGTCAGGGACTGGCGCGTGATAGGGCAGGAAGAGGTTTGGCCAGCCCGAGCAATCCGCCAGACCCGTGGAGCCAACGCGGACGGTAGACCGTTGGGTCGCTCTCGGTGGCGAAGGCCATTTCAGCCAAGACGAAACTGGTGGTGACGGTTGCTCCCGATCGGTGCCGAACTCAGAGGCCCTTGACGCAGGCGTCGACGATGGCACTCAGGGAACCTGTCGCCAGGCAGATGTAATTGTCGCAGGCGCCGTAGTATAGTTTCAGCTCGTCCTTGGCGTGGTCAGCAATGGCGCCGCACGGAAACACGGTGTTGTCGCAATTGCCATGGCGTTCGTAGTCCTCCTCGGGCCCTAGGAGGTAACTATTCGTCTTGCCGATGACCTTCCAGGGTTCGTCGAGGTCGAGCAACATTGCACCGACGTAGTAGTAGGTGCCCCCGGCCGGGGTATAGACACCATGGATGATGTCGAGCCAGCCTTCCGGTGTGCGAATCGGCGGTGTGGGCCCGATCTTGCGGCCGTTCCAGAAGCGGTAATTGGCCGCGAGAACGGGCTTGAACGAACCCCAGTGAATGAGGTCTGGTGACGAAGATATCCAGATGTCGCCGTTGCTGCCATCGCCGCCACCCGGGCGGTCGAGCTTCCAATACTTGCCGTTGATTTTTTCTGGGAAAAGGGAGGCGCCACGATTCTTGGGCTGGGTGATGACGTCGATGCGTTCGTAGGTTACGAAGTCCTTCGTTTTGCCGAGCATGCCGACCGGGGCATCGTAGCCATGCACCATTACCGGGGTGATGATATAGTAGGTGTCGTCTATCTTGGTGACGCGGTTGTCGATGAAGTGGTGGTAGAGGGGATAGGGATAAATGTCGCTCTGGGTGTCGATGAAGTTGGTGGTGCCCAACACGAAGTTGAGTCCGTCCTTGCTGCGGGCGACACGGGTTTGGCCCACGTCCCGGCCGAAACCGCGGGTGGCGGCGTGTTCGACCACGGACACAAGGAGGATGGTCTCGTCATGGTGCTGGATCGGGAACGGATTGTAGATCTGCGCGATGCCGGGATAGTCCTTGATGTGAAGCAAGGGATTTTTGGGATGTCTTTGCAGTATTTTAGTAGCGTCTTTCATTGAAGAAATGGTGGGTGGAAAGGGACGAGTGCCGAGTGTTGCTTGCGGCCCGATCCGAATACAGGGCAGTTTACGCAATTGAGGCGGCGGAACGCGCCGGGGGCAGGTTGAGCAAGGCGGCGGGGGTGTCGGCGCACATGCGAGCCAGATCGGTCTCGTTCACGCCGTGCTCGCGCAGGTAGGCGAGATAGCGTTCCCAGCATTGTGCCCAAGGGAGGTTTTCCACTTGGCCGGCGTCGGTAGCCAGCACGGTGGAGGCCGCGCCCAGTTCCTTAAGGGCCAGCAGGTTGGTGGCGAAATTCATCTTGTAGCCGCGCTTGCCATCGGGTTGCGCATAGTGCCGCTCGAATACCACGGTAGGGCAGTCACGGAGGAGCGACTTTTGCAAGTCGAGGCTCAGCCCCACGATGTCGTGCTCGGGATGTGTGATCACAATCTTCCGGACCTTTCTCTCCAGCGCGGCGGCGACCACTAGCGGTATTTCATCCGCACCAATATGGCCAGTGGCCAAGATGGCGTCCGCTTCCGCAATTTGCTCAAGTATACCTTTCAGTGCTTCAACGACGCGTCCGTCACGCGTAACCTCGATTCCATCACGGAGCCCTTCCTTGCTTCGGTGGTTACGCGCATGGAGCGTTGGCAGCCAGACAATCTTGGCGCCTTGGTGCAGGGCTGCCGCTACGGCATGGGTGTTGAGGCCGCCCGCCGGCCAGTTCAGGGCCAAGCCCCCGAAGACAGTCAGTCCTGGGGTTGCCTGGCTGGTGTGCCAGGCGCGATCCATCGTGGGTACATGATGGGACTTGATCACGATAGCCCGTGCCTCCGCCGTGCGGGCGGCTGCGGCGAGTTCAAGATCTGTATGACGCCGCGGTCGGATATCGGGAGCGGAATGAATGTGCAGATCGATTAGATGGGGAAAGATCATGGGGTGGAGTGGCCGAGCGTTTTGAGATGGGCTGTGGCGTGGACCAGGAAGTCATCCGCGCCGAAGCTGCCGGACTTGAGCACGAGTAGCATTTCTCTCCCTATGGCCAGGCCGGAAGGCACTCCGGGAGAGATTTCCTCAAGTATATAGTTACCCAGAATCCCTAGTTGGCGGCAGACGGCGCTGCTGGTGTCTCCTCCGGCTACGATGAGGCGCTTAATTCCTACAGTCTCAATCACCGTCAGCGTCACTTCGGCGAGCGCCGTGGATACTGCTTTGCTAGTGGCAAGCGGATCCAAGCCTCGCTGTGCGCCCAGCGACTTGGTCGCGGCAACAGTGGCCATTGACTGATCAGCCATCACCAAGGCGTCGTGACCGGCACGCAAATATCCGAGCACTTCGTCGATGACCCGGACAATTTCCTGCGGGCGGGAAGCTGGAGCGAACATCTGGCGGGTATCCAAGGTTACCGTCGGTACGCCTGCCGCAGCGAGCGCTGCCGTTTGGCTCTTGGTCTGTGGAGTGAGACTGCCGCTCACGATGAGAACATTATGCGGAGCTGAAAAATCTTTCTCGGCGAGAAGTTTGACTGGCTTACGCGGTGGCCAGAATTTGGGTAATTCCTCAGCTAGGGCCGAACTACCGGCCATAAAGGGAAAGTCGTGCGCGGCAGCAGCCAAGGCCGTGAGGTCGCTTTGCTCCGACGCATCGAAAATGCAATAATTAGAGTAGGCGCCGCGTGAGAAAATGGCAGCTCGTAGGGCTGCCGTTCCCGCCTGGACTGTCGCCAGATCGATCAGACTGACACGTCGTCGGGTCTGGGCTGCCAACAATTTCACCAGGTCCGACTCCAGCGTGGGGTGCACGGGATCATGGGCAAAGGCCGACGCTTCTAAGCGCTTTCCATTGACCGTATGAATTCCTTGCACGGTCCTCCGGCCGTTTTTCGGAAATGCCACGCTCACCATAGCAAAAGATCCGCCTGATGCATCCAGCATGGCGTCGAGTTCGGCGCCAATATTGCCACGGAAAACAGAGCAAGTTTTCTTGTAGAGTGGGGTACACCCGGAAGCGACGAGGCGCTTAGTGGCGGCAAAAACTTTGCGGTAGGCGATTTCAGGTGGCTCCAGCCGGCTATCGGTATCGATGACGATCACATCAGCGCCGGAGTCGATATGGGTTTCGTCCTCCAGCCATGTGGCGATTTGGGTCAAATAACCATGCTTCGCGAACATCACACCGATGTCATTCGCGCCAGTGGTATCATCTGCAATGACGCCAATCATGAGGTGGATATTATTTCGGCGCAGATGGCGTCGGTGATCTGCTGGGTGGTGGAAATTCCACCGAGATCTGGTGTGAGCATGCAACCCGTGATTACGATGTGGCGAACGGCCTTTTCAACGCGTAGAGCATCCTCCGCCAATCCAACATGCCGAAGGAGCAGTGCCCCGGAAAGGATTAGCGCAATTGGATTGGCGATGCCTTGGCCGGCAATATCTGGGGCGGCACCGTGCGATGCCTCGAATACCGCGACATCGGCACCAATATTCGCTCCAGGCGCAAGGCCCAGGCTACCGATCAATCCGGCCCCCAAATCGCTGAATATGTCGCCGTATTGGTTTGAAGTGCAGATGACGTCGAAGCGGGCAGGGTCTTTCACCACATGGTAGCAGGCTGCGTCGATCATGCAGTCGTCAAACGCGATGTCGGGAAATTCCAGGGCGACTTTGCGGCAGCATCTGAGAAAGAGCCCGTCAGTGTAGTTTAGCACATTGGCCTTGTGCACACAGGTGACGCGGCGACGGCCGTTCTTGCGGGCAAATTCAAAGCTGAATCGCGCTACGCGTTCGGCAGCGATGCGGGTGGTAAGCTTGATTGCCTCAGCAGCGATATCGCCAATCTGGTGCTCCCATCCAATGTACACGTCTTCGGTGATCTCGCGCATAATGACCATGTCCAGCGAGTTATGGCGTCCCGAGATCGTACCCATGCCCCGGATGGGACGGGGATTGACGAAGAGGGCGAGCTCGCGGCGGATGGCGTTGTTCAGCGACGGATAGGTGTGCTCGGTGCCGTCGCGGTGTATGCAGGTAAGGCGGCCCTGAAGTTTGTCGACGATGAGCGGGCCCTTGATTGCGACACCCACGGCCTTGAGAGCATCGACGGTTTGCTGCGGTAAGGGGTGGCCGTGGAGGGCAATGGCCTCGTTCGCGATCGGGATGTCGACCCACTCGAAAGTGCGGCCGGTAGCCGATAGAACTTGCTGGGTGGCAGCGATGATTTCCGGGCCGATGCCGTTGCCCTTGAGGATGCCGATGCGCATGGGATTATGCTGATTTGAGCAGGGGAAGTAAATAGGTGGCGGAGCGGCGTGCTGCGCTGAGACTGTCGGGCTGCTGCCTTATCTCAACGGTGAGGCATCGATTGTAGCCAAAGGAGCGCAGCTGTGCGATGATGGCGTTAAAGTCGAGAGTGCCGTCGCCAGGGGCCCGGCGTTCGGTGTCGGCAAAATGCATGTGCATCAATACATCGCGGGCGGAAGTCAGGCTCACGATAAGATCCTCGCGCTCCTGGTGCATGTGGAAAACGTCAAGCATCAGGCGGAGGTTCGGGAGGGTGAGCGCACCGAGACATGCGAGTGACTCGGCGGTGGTGTTGAGATTGTTGATAATGGTGCGGTTTTGCGGCTCCAACGTGACTGTTACGCCTAGGTCGGCAGCGGTGGCGCAGACTTCGGTAAGGGCGGCGCGCATCCAATCGTGGCAGCGGGCGTGGTCGCCAGCGATTAAGTCGCCGCGTAGTTTGCCAATATTGACCTGCGCACCGAACTGAGCGGAGAAACGCACTACCGCCTGAGCGCGCTCGATCGCAGCGCGGCGGACGTCGGGGTTGGCGTCGGTGAACGTCAGCTTGTGGTCAAACACCACCGGGCCGGTGCCGACGGCGGCGACCGTGAGGCCGCTGCGTTGGACGGCGGCGATCCAGGCGTCCTGGTCGAAGCCCGCGGGATCACCGATGAACGGCTCGATGGCGGTGTAGCCAAGGTCGCGCAAGGCCGGGAACACCTCGGCAGGCGAACCCTTGAACCCGAGAATGGCGGCGCGCACCTCGGGCGTGGCAACAGGATAGGAAAGCTTCATGCCGGCGTGGACCCCGGAGGGCGCAGTCGGTTAAGGATCGCCTGGGCGCTGATGTCCGGGCTCGACAGCACCGGCTTGGCGTAGGCGGGGACGCCCGCGAGGGCGCGGGCCATGGAGATTTGCGCGAGGACAATGACGTCGCAGTGCGGCAGCAGCGCGGCGACCTGGGCGCGCACGAGCTCATCATGCCGGGCGACCGCGCCCGCCTTGAGTGCGGCAAAGGCGGCGGGTTCCACGCGGACCTCGACATCGACAGTCCGGCCGGTCTCCGCTGCGTTATCGCGTAGCAACTGGGCCGTGGTGGGCCCGGCGGCCTCGACGGTGGCCACAACGCCGATGCGCGAGCCCAGCGTGAGGGCGGTGCGCAGCATGGCGTCGTCGGCGCTGAGAATTGGCACCGGGCAGCGGGTCTGGATTTCCGGCACGGCCGGGGAATAGGCGGAGCACGTCAGCAGGACGGCTTCGGCGCCGGAATCGGTGGCCCGTTTTACCAGCCGCTCCAACTCGCCGACGGCGCGGGGTGTCAGGCCCTCGCGGTTGGCCAGCAGTAGCAGGCCCTCGTCGAGAAAATGGAGTAGGCGCGCGCCCGGCGAGTGCGCGCCAAAGGCCGCGACCATCGGTTGCACCGCCACCAAAGTGGCGTGAACAAGGCCGATTGTAGGTCCGGGAGAAGATGGGATGGGCGAAGGCAAGCAGGTTGTGGCTGATGGCTAACGATAATACTGTATCCAGTAATAGAGTGGACGCGTAAGCGGACTGCAAGGCTTGTTTTGGGGGCAGCAGGCCCTTCGGCGTTTCGGCAGAGTCAGTGGGGATCGATGGGTGAACATGGGCCGTCGCCCGTCGCGTCGGTTGCGCCGTCCGTTTCCTGCGGGCGGGGGTGCCCTCCAATGCTGTCCCACTATAAAACCTTGAACTCCAGTTGTTGGTCGACGGAGGGAGAGGGCGTGCAGGAGGCGTGTTTTATAAAGAGCTGTTCGAGTGGCACTCGCGAGCAGGCGTGCAGGGAGAGAACTTGCAGGAAAGTCGTCAGATTTGTCGTGAGGTGTGAGATTGCCTCGATTCAGTGGACATAGACATCCGCTCCCAGAGTGAGCTGTTTG
>JAQSDJ010000298.1 GCA_029945855.1 Lacunisphaera sp. | reverse complement strand
GGTTTTCGTCCAGATCGAGCTCGGGCGCGATGCAATCCTGCGCGGCCGCACGTCGCTGGCCGCGCTCGACACGCTGCCCGGTCCGCGGTTCATCGTCACCTGGGTGCTCTGGCTCTGGCTGGCGATGTATCTCTCGCTCGTCTTCCAGGTGGCCGGCATGGTCGGTGGCGTGGCGCGGGTCTTCGCGCTCGGCGGCGTCACGCTGCCGGTCAACGTGACCGCCGCACTGGTCGGCGGCAGCTGCGCGCTGCTGCTCATGCTGGGGCGCTACCGGCTGGTCGAGCGGCTTTCCACCGTGTTCGTGGCACTGTTCACCTTGACGACATTGGTGGCCGTCACGGCGCTGCAGACCACGGACTATGCGGTGACCGGCGCCCAGCTGGCGGCGGGGTTTTCGTTTCAGCTGCCCGACCGGCTGGTGACGGCGTTTGCGGCCTTCGGGATCATCGGCGTCGGGGCGTCGGAACTCATGTATTATCCCTACTGGTGCCTGGAGAAGGGCTACGCGCGCAACCTCGGGCCCGACGACGGCACCGCGGCATGGCGCGAGCGGGCGCGAGGCTGGCTGCGGATCATGCGCATCGATGCCTGGGTGTCATTCGCGCTCTACACCACGGCGACCCTGGCGTTTTATCTGCTCGGCGCGGCGATCCTGCACGCGAAGCATCTGGTGGTGGAGAACGCGCGGATGATCGAGACCCTGTCGGTCATGTATCGCGAGGTCTTCGGCGGCTGGAGCTTCTGGGTGTTTCTCGTGGGCGCCTTCGCCGTGCTCTACTCGACGATCTTCGGCGCCACGGCGTCAAATGCTCGGATGGGCATCGACGCGCTCGCCCGGTGGCGCGTGAAGCGCTTCCGCGACGAGGCCCATCACGCCCGCTGGGTGAAATACGGCTGCGTCGCGCTGCCCGTCGCGTTCACGACGGTTTTCGTGCTCGTCGGCTCGCCGGTCAGCCTGGTCTTCATCGGGGCGGTGGGGCAGGGGCTGATGCTGCCGTTCATCGGCGGGGCGACGCTGTATTTCCACGCCACCAACCCGCACCGCGACCTCCGGGCCGGCAAGGTATCGCTGGCCTGCCTGATTGTCGCCTCGTTGCTGATGGCGGCGCTGGGCGCCTACCAGGTGGTGACGGAAGTGGCGCGGATGTTGGGGTGAGGTCAGTCCCAGGGATTCAGCAGCTCAGCGCCGGTGCCGGCGAAATCGGCGGAGTTGCGGGTGACCAGGGTAAGACCATTCGCCCGCGCGGTCGCGGCCAGCAATGAATCAAGGGTGGGTAGCGGCCGGCCCTTGCTCTGCGCCGTCCCTTGCAAGCGGCCCCAGACGTCGGCCACCTCGGCATCAACCGGGAGAATCCGGCCGGCAAAGCGCTCGACGAGCACATGCTCCAGCCACCGTTCGAGGTTTTTCCGCTTGGGCCCCGCTGGCATCCGGGCCACCCCTTTGCGTATTTCACCCAAGGTCAGGACGCTGAGATACAGCGTCTCCTCGGGTTGTGCGTCCAGCCAAGCAGACACACGTCCTGACGGCGATTTTCGCGTCGGCTCGCAAATCACGCAGGTGTCAAGCAGCCAGCTCACAGGTCAATCTTGCGGGGCAGGTCGCGGGAGCGTGGCGGCAGATTGCCCAAGACGCCCAAAGGCGAATCGGCCAGAAAGCGGCTCAATGGTTGGGCGCGAGGCTTCAGCTTGCGGAATTCCTCGACCGACATGATTACGACGGCCGGCTGGCCATGGCGGGTGACCACCTGATAACCATCGGTCAGCGCCTTCTCCACGACGGTGCTGAATTGGTTCTTGGCCTCCTGCAGCTGCCAGTTTTTCGCCACGCCAGCAATCTGGCTAGTCTGGCCAGATTGGCAAGAAGGAGTTGCGGTCACTCTTCGTCCGGCGGGGTGAAGCCTCTCCGGATGACGTTTTCCGCGACCGAGCGCGGGAACAGGAAGTTCTCGAGATACTGCCGGCCGCCGGCCTTGGTGCCGCCGCCGGACATCTTGAAGCCGCCGAACGGATGGCGTTCGACGACGGCGCCGGTGCAGCCGCGGTTGAGGTAGAGGTTGCCGACCTGCATCTCCTGCTGCGCCCGCTCGAGGGTCCGCGGGCTGCGCGAGAAGATGCCGGCGGTAAGCGCGTAGTCGGAGGCGTTCACCATGGCGAAGGCCTCGTCGAGATCCTTCGCCTTCAGGATGGCGAGCACCGGCCCGAAGATTTCCTCGCGCACGATGGTGTGCTCGACCTTGCAGCCGGTGAAGACGGTCGGCGGGACGTAGTAGCCGCCACTGGCGAGGAGCTCGGGCGCGAGTTTCGCCTGCCATGCGAGCTTGCACTCCTTTTTGCCGGTCTCGATGTAGGCGAGGATGGATTTCTGCGCGGCCTCGTCGATGACGGGGTTGACGATGGTGCCGGGCAGTGCGGGGTCGCCCACGGGGAAGCTGGGGCAGCCGGAGAGGAAGCGCTCGACGAACTTGTCGTAGACGCCCTCGAGCACGATGAGGCGGGAGAGCGCCGAGCATTTCTGGCCGGCATAGCCGAAGGCGCTGTAGAGCGCGGCGGGAATCGCCTCGTCGAGGTCGGCGTCGTTGTCGATGACCAGGGCGTTCTTGCCGCCCATCTCGCAGACGACCTTCTTGAGATTGCGCTGGCCGGGGAGGACCTTGCCGGCGGTCGCGTAGATGTCGCAGCCGACGGAGCGCGAGCCGGTGAAGGCGATGAAGTCGATCTGCGGGTGCGCCACGAGGTGCGCACCGGCGTCGGCGCCGGAGCAGGGGAGGAAGTGCAGGGCGCCGGCGGGCGTGCCGGCCGCCATCATGACCTCCATCAGCAGCGCGCCGATGACCGAGGTCTGGCGGGCGGGCTTGATGATCATGCAATTGCCGGCGACGAGCGGCGCGACGGTGAGGCCGGTGAGGATCGCGAGCGGGAAATTCCACGGGGCGACGGAGACGCCGACGCCGCGGGGCGTCCAGAACTGCGTGCATTTTTCGCCGGGCGTGGCCTGCGTGACGACGGGCTTGGCCAGCTTGACCATCTCGATGGCGTAGAAACGCAGGAAGTCGATCGCCTCGGAGAGATCGGCGTCGGCCTCGACCCAGGGCTTGCCGGCCTCGAGGATGAGGAGGGAATTAATCTCCAGGCGGCGCGACTCCATGAGGTCGGCGGCGCGCAGCAAGATGGCGGCGCGATCTGCGACCGGGGTGGCGCGCCATTTCGGAAAGTAGGCGACCGAGGCGGCGACGGCGGCCTCGGCGTCCGCGACCGTGCCCTTGGCCCAGTAGCCGACGATCTGCTGCGGGCGGGCGGGATTGACGGAGGGCAGGTAGGGCCGGTCGGTGATGCTCTTGCCGTTGATGATGACGGGCCATTTCCGGCCGAGCTTCGTCGCCTCATAATCCTTGAGCGCGGCGCGCTGTTTCTCGCGGTTGGCAGCGAGGGAGAAGTCGGTGTTGGCGGCGTTGATGAACACGCCGGCCGGCCGCGGCTTGCGGGCGAGGGGCTGGGGCGCGGCGGCGATGGCGTCGACGGGATTGCCGAGGAGCTGTTCCTTGGTGGCCTCGCCCATGTTCTTGATGCGCAGGAAACCCTCGTTCGAGGTGTTCTCGAGCAGGCGGCGGACGAGGTAGGCCATGCCGGGCAGCAGCTGGCCGATGGCGCAGTATTCGCGGACGCGGTGGCCCATCTGGAGTAGCGCGGCCTTCAGCTCGTCGGCCATGCCGAAGAGCGCCTGGAACTCATAGGCCTTGGGGCTGATGCCGAGGCGCTCGGCCTGAGCGATGGCGTGGGCGCAGGAGCGGACGTTGTGCGAGGCGAAGTTCGGCGTGATGACGTCGATGTTCTCGAGGAGAAACAGGGTGAGTTTCTCGTAGTTGGCGTCGGACTCGGGCTTCTTCTGCCAGACCGGGGCGGGCCACTCGCGCTGCTGGGCGATAACGGTCTCGTAGTCCCAGTAGGCGCCCTTGACGAGGCGGACGTTGAGCATCCGGTTGTGCCGGCGGGCCCAGGCGACGAGATCGCGGAGGTCGGCCTCGCAATCGCGCAGGTAGGTCTGCACGGCGATGCCGATGGCGGGTTTTTGGGCAAACTCGGGTTCCTCGAAGATGGACTTGAACAGCGCGAGCGTGAGGTCCTTCAGCTTGTAGCTCTCCATGTCCAGGTTGACCAAGGCACCGACCTCGGCGGCGCGGCGGAGGATCGGGCGCAGGCGCTCCTTGAGCGCGGCGATGGAGTTCTCCGGATCGGCGGGATGGACGTCCGGAGTGAGGGCGGAGATCTTGACGGAAAGATTCAGGCGCGGGATCGGGCCGCTGGGGCCGAGGTCGCTGTAGGCCGGTGCGGGTTCCTTGGCGAAGAACTCGGAGACGGAGTCGAGGATCTCGAGATTGCGCTGGAGGAACACGTCGGCCTCGGCGTCGCTGACGACCGTTTCGCCGAGGAGGTCGATGGTCGTGGCCAGGCCGAGCTTGGCGTTTTTCCGGATCTGCTTGATGAGGTCCTCGCCGGTTTCGCCGGCGACGAACTGTCCGGCCATGTCGACGATCTGGGCCTTGACGGGCGTGGCGACGAGCGCCGGCGCGAAGGACGAGGCGGCGAGACCGGCCTTGAGGGCGGGGTTCAGCTCGACGGCCTTGTCGCCGAGATATTCCTGCAGATGGCGGACGATCTCCGCGGACGAATTGAGGGAAGGCAGGACGTCGACAAAACGGAAGAGCTGGGTCTTGAAGACCGGATCCTTCATGGACCAGTCCATGAGGCGGGCATAGGCGCCTTTCTTGGAAAACAGCGCCGGGGGCGGCTGCTGGTCCATGAGGGCAAAAAGCTGTTCGCCCTTGGCGCGGACGGCGGATTCGATCTTGGGGTCAGGAACGAGGAACGAGGACATGGGGTGGCGTTTTGGCTGAGCTTTGACCGGTGTCATAAATAGGCAAGGGTCACGGGGTAGTCCGAACGGAGCAAAACAGCGCCTTATCAGAGACTTTAGCAGGCAAGCGCGGGCTAATTGCGACTTCGCGCTTAGCCGGGGCGTATGGTCGGCTTATAGACTTGGCGGACTGTTATTTACGTGGCAGTAGGTTTCTGCAACCAGGCACCACGACGCCGTGTTCTCAGCATGAATGAAGATCCCACAGTGCAAGCATCAACCCAGAGCGTAACGGCTCCGCTCGACTTCACTACGTTCATGCGCAACTACCAAGACATGGTCTATTCCACCGCGGTGCGGCTCATCGGCAATGAGACGCAGGCGGAGGATATTGCCCAGGAAGTCTTCATCAAGGCGCACGAGCATTTTGACAACCTGCAGACCAGCCCCACCGCCGGCGGCTGGCTGAAGACGGTGGCGACCAACCTTTCGATCAATCATATCCAGCGCTACAAGAAGCGGTGGAGCTTCTTCTCCGACCTGGTCCATAAGGACGGCGAGGGCGGCGAAAAGGAAGTTGAGTTCGCCGCACCCGACACGTTTTTCGCGGGCGTCGATTCCGGCGAGCGGCGCGAGTGGGTCGAGCAGGCGCTCGCGAAGCTGCCCGACCATCAGCGCGTGCCGCTGACCCTGTATCATTTCGAGGACATGCCCTACGATGAGATCGCGAAACGGACCCGCGTGTCGCTCAGCAAGGTGAAGACCGACATCCTCCGCGGCCGCGAGGCCCTGGCGAAGATCCTGATGCGCAGTGGCGCCAGCCATGAACAATTTGAAAACTGAGGTGCCCCATGAACAAGAAAATGACACCTGAGGAACTTGAGAAATTCATCCACCGCGAATTGAGCGCCCTGCCGCCCCGCCAGGCCCCGGCGGGCTTCGAGGCGCGCCTGCAGGCCGCGGTCGAGGCGCGCCTGGCCCTGCGCACCCAGTCGCCGGAACAGATCGAGCAATTGGTCCACCGCGAGCTGCGCAGCCTGCCGCCGCGCCGGGCGCCCCGCACCCTTGAGGCACGCGTGCTCGCCGCGATCGAGCACCAGGCGGCCGTGGCGTGGTATCACAAGAGCTGGAGCTACTGGCCGGCCGCCGTGCGCGCGGTGTTCCTCGTGGTGGCGACCGCGGTCACCGGGGCGGTCATGACCGCTTTCTACCAGATGTTCACCGGGGTGGAGCTCAGCACGTTGGTCGCCCAAGCCGGGGTGAAACTCAATTTCCTGAGCAAGCTCTACCATGCGGCCGTGTGGATCGTCGATTTTGCCGCCAATGTTTTCGGCAGCATTCCGCCGCTCTGGCTCTATGGCGGCCTGGCCCTGATCGCCGCGCTCTACGCTACGCTCTTTGGCCTCGGGGCCGCCGCCTACCGCACCCTTTACCGCCATAATTGATCCCTTTGCCCCATGAAACCGAAGTCCCCCTTCATTCTATCCGCCCTTTGGCTGGCCTTCGCCCTGGCCCTCCTGCCGGCACTGCATGCGCAGCCCGCGACACCTCCCGCTCCGCCCCCGGCTCCCGCCGAGGTGGAGGAAAAGGCCGCGCCGCCGCCGGTCGCGGTAGACGAGGAAAAACCCGCCGCGCCCGCCCCGGCCGGGGAAGAGAAGCCTGCCGCCGAGCTGCGCGAACTCGGCGCGGCCGGCGACAAGACAGTCGAGGCTGAGAAACCGGCCCAGGAAGAAAAGAAAGCCAAGCGGACACGGACCAGCGGGGGTTCATCCGGCCGCAGATCCGGCAACGAGCGCATCAGTTTTGGCCATGACAGCACCCTCGCGGCGGGTGAACAGGCGCAAGCCGTGGTCTCCATCTTGGGATCGTCCTCCTCGGCCGGTGAAGTGAGCGACGCAGTCGTCTCGGTCATCGGCAACACCCGGGTGACGGGCGGCACGGTGGGGGACGCCGCCGTGGCGGTGATGGGCAACGTTTACATCAACGGCCACGTCAAGGGCGAGGTCGTCGCCGTGATGGGCAATATCGAGCTCGGGCCCGATGCCGTGGTCGATGGCGAACTGGTTTGCATTGGCGGCGCGGTGACGCGCGATGCGAAGGCCAGCGTGAAGGGCAATGTCCAGAATATCGCGATTGGCGGCCGGCATTTCGATTTCACCCCGTTGCAGACCTGGTTCCACGAGTGCGTGCTTTACGCCCGGCCGCTCGCGTTCAACGCGCAGCTGTGGTGGGCGTGGTGCATCGGCTTCGCCGCCCTGGGTTTTTATGCCCTCCTGGCCCTGGTGGCGCCGGCCGGGGTCGTCAAATGTGCGCAAACTCTCGAGGAGCATCCGGGTTTCTCACTGCTTTCGGCCGTGCTGACCCTCCTCCTGACCCCGGTGGCCTACCTGCTGCTGGTGCTCACGCTCTTTATCGGCGTCGGCTTCGTGCTGATCCCGCTGTTCTCGCTCGGACTCTTCATCGCGGCGCTCTTCGGCAAGGTGGTCATGCTGACCTGGCTCGGCCGCCGGATCACAAAGATATTCGGCGACGGCCCGCTGGCCCATCCTTTCTTTGCCGTGCTCATCGGCGGGTTGATCGTGCTCGGGCTCTACACCGTGCCGATCCTCGGCTTCGTCCTCTACAAGCTGATCGGCTTCCTGGGTCTGGGCGTCGTGATCTACACCCTCCTCCTCATGCTGAAGAGCAATCGCACCGCGGCCGCGGCCGCCCGGGCTGCCGCCGTGGCGGCACAACCGCCGGTGGCCGCCTCCCTGGTGGTGCCCGCGCTGCCGCCGGTCATCTCAGCCGCCACCCTGCCGCGGGTCGGCTTCTGGTTCCGCATCCTCGCCTCCGGACTGGATGCGATCATCGTGGGCATCGCCTTTGGCATGATCCAAAGCCTCTGGCACGGCTTCGGTGGCGTTTTCCCGTTCTGGTATGCCGTCTACTGCGTGGTCATGTGGGCGACCAAGGGCACGACCGTGGGTGGCATCATCTGCGGCCTCAAGCTCGTGCGGCTGGACGACCGGCCCGTGACCTGGAGTGTCGCCATCGTGCGGGCCCTGGGGGCGTTCCTGTCGCTGGTCGTCGCCGGCCTGGGCTTCATCTGGGTCGCGTTCGACGACGAGAGGCAATCCTGGCACGACAAAATCGCGGGCACGACCATCGTTCGGGTGCCGAAGGGCACGCCGTTGTTGTAAAGCCCCTGTCCCCCGGGAGACCAAGGCCGGCTTAGCCGTATCCATGCAGTTGAAAGGAGACCACCGTTCGGGGATTGACTGATG
>JAQSDJ010000297.1:1043-8187 GCA_029945855.1 Lacunisphaera sp. | reverse complement strand
TCGGACAGGGAATCATTGGCTAGCTCGCGAGCCACCCAGCTTACGTCGAGCCGGGCACAGGCCACCAAGGCCCGGGATGACAAACTGTAGGCCTGCAGGATTTCTTGGGGTGGCTTGGATGCGTTCACCTGGCGAAGATTTTCCCGGTGGAGCAGCACGAGCCGGTCGAGGCAGGCTCTACTGGGCAGGGAGGCCAGCAGGCGAACCGCGAGGTCCTGACTGGTGGCCTCTTTAGTCAGAAGGTCGCAGCAAACTTGCTCGGCTTTGACGGGTGCTCCCTGCAGGGCATTGGCCAGCGACATGGCGAACACACTGGCTGGCGGTTTCTGTTTGGGGGCTTCGACATCCGAAAAGCGGGCCAGGATCAAATCGGTGACCTCTGGGCCCAAGGTGGGTAGCAACTCCACGTAGAGCTGCCGGGTTTCATGACCATGCTGCTGCCTGCCTTCCAACTGTCTCAACAAAGGCAGCAATCTGCCGGCAGACTCCGCGGGGTTCTCATGCTGTCGAATCCAGAGCACATCGGCGGCAGCGTAGCCCAAGCGACGGGCCGGGCGGAAGTTGTGATCGCCCCCTGCATGTTTGGTTAGCAAGTCCAGCAAGGGTTCAATTGCACCGGGACTGGAGCGCCACTTCTCCGCGACCGCTTCCGCGACCGCCCAATTCAACAGTCGGTCATGCCAGATTTCCGCGCGGTCGTCGCCCACTCTTCTCAACCAGCCGATCCGTTCCAGCCGGTTCCGGATTTCATCGGTGATGCCGGCAGCGTTCAGAATCTCCGCCGGCCAGGGGTAAGGCGTCTCTGCTTCAAAGCCGGCCAAGACGAGCCGCCGGAGCGCGCCGGCGTCGCCCGCATGCTCCGCCTGTCCATCGTGCTCGAAGAGGCGGCGCCAGTAGCCGGCATAAAGTTCGTATTCGTTGTTGGGCTTCCAATCGCCCGCTTTCAACAGATCGCAGTAGAGGCGCGCGAGGATGGGCCGGTGCAGCGTGCGGCGGATGTCGGCCGGCACCTTCAGCCAGTCTGCCCCCCGTCGATCCAGATAGCGCTGTAGCTCTTTGGGCTGAAAATCACCGACCATGATCAGTTCACAGGTCGGTATCTGACGGCGCAATTGCTGGGCCAAAGCGACGGAAGTGCCGGCGACCAGTTGCATGCGCCAGTCTTTCCAAGTGGCCTCGCCCAAGTCGCGCAGCTCGGCCCAATGCTGGACGTTATCCACGAAAACCGTCACAAGGATCTCGTTGCCCGGGCGGGCTTCGGCCAGTCGCTTCGCGACAACCTCAGGGGAGACGGTGGTTTCGCGCCCCAGACCATGAAACCAGATTTCCCAGGAGATTTTTTTTAGCGTCTCGGTGGCAGTGCCGGTGGCGCGCACCCAGACTACCGGCACGGAAGATGGCTTGGCGGCCAGCGCGGCCAGACGCCAAGTTTTGCCGCAGCCACTCTCCCCCGCCAGGATTGTTATCGGCGCGGCCCTGGTGGCCAGCGGGTCGCGGGCCTCAACTTTTGCGTCGTAACTCTCGGCGACAACTTGGGCATCAACTCTCTTCTGGGTAGCCTGACAAAGATGGACCCACCCCGCCGCTGAACGGAACTCACGGCCGGTGAGGCCTATTTCCCGCAGCAGTTCTCCCCCTCTGATCCGGGTTTCTCCCTTGCGCAGGATATCCAGCAGGAGTCCACATGCCTCCCGCCGCTTGCCGGTGAGGTCCTGCCTGAAATCCACCCAATCCCGCAGTTTCTCCTCAACCTGCGCTTGGATTTCGGCGAGCGGTGGCGTGCTCTCCAGACGGAACCTTCAGGGCATCTCTAAAATAGTTGTCGCTGACCGAACATTTGCTTCCCGCGACTACCTCTTTCAGATCGGAATCGCTAAATAATGTGAAATACATCCCGCCTTTGGGTCTGCATTTTCCAAGAACTGGGAACGACCTGTATTCCTTCTCATATTTCCAGCTCCGCGCCTTCGTCTTCAAAAGCCGAGTAATGGCTTCCGAAATAGTTTCTTTATTCCCAGAATGATGAAGTTGCTCGAAATCGATCACAGGTCTTTTCCCTGATTCGGGATACTCAATTGCTTGAAATGAGTCACTTATCGGGAAGTCAAACCCTAGAGCGACACCCGTATGACCATTTGTCTAGTGGCTCCAAACTACTGGGTCCTCTCCTGCAGCAGAAAAGCACAAGACTCCGGTTACAGAATCGAATCTTTTCAGAAAATATCGCTGTCGATCAGCTAGTTCCCATTCCGTAAGTTTGGAGTGTAGATGCTCAGGCGCGGCAGGAATAAACTCGAACGGGTCGTTGAGTTCAGAGAGTCGCCCAACGCGCAGTTATTTATTCTCAATTGCCATGACCGCGTAATGGGAAGGAAGAAAACGATAAACCCTAACCACGCTTCCATCTATTGGTTTCTGCGGCATATGCTTAAATAATTAGAAATTGCTCGGTAAGCTAAGTTAGACCGCCAGAAACGGATTGAAGAGCCGCTCGTTGGCGGCGGTCGTCAGCGGGCCGTGGCCGGGGGCGATGACGGTGTCGTCGGGGAGCAGGGCCATGATGCGGCGCGAGTGCGTGAGCTGGCGCTGGCAGCAGAAATAGCCGCCGCCCAGCGAGCCGGCGAAGATCAGGTCGCCGGATATCAGCAGGGCCGGGCCTTTCGCGCCGGTGGTGTCCTTGATCAGGTAACAGTTGTGCTCGGCGGCATGGCCCGGGGTGTTGAAGGCCGTGACCGAGATCTTTTCATACAGCACGGTCTCGCCCTCCTTCAGGCCGCGGCCTTGCGGCCAGCGTCCGCTGGGCGGGCCGTAGAAATGGTCGAGGCCGGTTTCCCGCAGCACCACCTCCAGGCCGCCCACGTGCTCGGCCTCGTAATGAGTGACGTAGACCGACTCGATCTCCTGGATGCGGGCCGGCCAGGCCCGGTGCAGTTCGGCGTGGCTGGCCCCGGTGTCGAACAGGATGGCGGTGTTGCCGCCGGTGGACACGACGTAGGCGTTGGCCACGCCGACGCCGTAGGGCATCCGCAGCGGGTGCAGGCAGAACGGCAGGCCCGCGGGCTCGGGCAGCGGATAAAGGCCCTGGGCGAGCGCGTTCAGGCCGACCTCGTTGAGGTTGAGCGTCGCGGCCAGGCGACCGATCTCGGCCGCGTTCAGCTCCGAGCGATAATCCATGGCATCCTGCAGCCGGCCATGGTCCACCTTCGCCGCCAGGGCGAGGCTCTCGATCGACAGCGGCACGTTGCGCGCCGCCTTCTCGAGCACGTCGCCGAGCTCGTCTTCGAGGGCGGGTTGGTCGAGGGCGGGATTCACGGGAGAAAGGTATGGCCAAAAAAGGAAAACAGAAAGACCGAACCATCGAACCATTTACAGGAGGCCGCAGAGAGCGCGGAGGGAACAAGCCGGTCGGGATTCTCTGCTTCCTCAGCGTTCTCCTGTGAAAATCAGGGCGGTTGATTTCAACACCTGAAACCATCGAACGATGGATCATTTTACAGGAGGAAACGAAGGGAAAAGTAGAACTGGCAGAATCTTTGGCCACGAAAAGGCACGAAAATCGTCGGGCGAATGAAGCACCCAAGGCGCCTATAGGCGCGCGGTAATCTTCCGACTTTCAGGACAGATGATTTTTGTGCCTTTTTGTGGCCGAATTTCAACGGCTTGGAAAAGATTTCCCTTCGCCCGGGGTTTCTCTCACGTTTCCGGGCCATGGATGCCGTTCAACAGGAGGTCACCGACATTTTCATCCGCACGAAGGCGCTCCTGCGGGGGCACTTCGTCCTCCGCTCGGGGCTGCATAGCGGGCATTTCTTCCAGTGCGCGCAGGTCTGCCAGGATATGCCGGCGGTCGAGCGCCTCGGCGCCCTGCTCAAGCAGAAGCTCGGCGGGCTGGCCTTCGACACCGTGCTGGCGCCGGCCATGGGCGGACTCGTGATCGGCCAGGAGGTCGCCCGGCAGTTCAAGAGCCGCTTTATTTTCGCGGAGAAGGATAACAACGTCCTCGTGCTGCGGCGCGGCTTCAGCTTCAAGCCCGGCGAGAAGGTCCTCGTGGTCGAGGATGTCATCACCCGCGGCGGCCGCGTGCAGGAGTGCCTCGAGATCGTTAAAATAATGGGTGGGACGACGGTGGCCGTCGCCGTGCTTGTCGACCGCAGCTCCGGCCAGGCGAAGTTCGACGTGCCGACGTATTCGCTGCTGGAGATGAGCTATCCCACCTACCCCGCCGACCAGCTGCCGCCGGAGCTGGCGGCATTGCCGGCGAGCAAGCCGGGGAGTTGAGCCCTTTCAATCATTCCGTAGCTGTCGTTGTAGGTCGGGCTTTACGCCCGACTTGTCGGGGATAAACCCCGAACTACAGGGCGGATGCAGTTACACTACAGGCGGGATCAGCGATCCCGCCCTACAAAAAAGGCGCACCTGGCGGTGCGCCTTTGAAATTGCCGGCCGGCCGGGTCAGCGGTTGATGAATGTCACGTAGCGGTAGGCGCCGCGGTAGTGGACGAAGGCCAGGTTGCGGCCCGGGCGCAGCACCTGCTTGGCGGCGGCGAGGCTGTTCACGGCCTCGCGATTCAGGCTGACGATCACCGCGCCGCGAATGAACACGCCCTGATAGGGCGAATTGACGTCCACCTCGGTGATAATGAGGCCGTCGACATCGTTATCGATGCGATACTGGCCGCGCAATTCCTCGCTCAGCGGCTCGACCTGCACGCCGGGGAGCAGTTCGCCGCTGGGGCCGACGTCGTCGGGGCGCTGGGTGAGCGTGACCTCCTTCGTGCCTTCCTTGCCGTCGCGGAGGTATTTGATGACCGCCTTGGAGCCCGGCGGGATCTGGGCGATGATCAGGCGGAGATCGTCCACGGTGGTGACGGTGCGGCCGTTGATGACAGTGATGATGTCGTCGCGCTTGAAGCCGGCCTTGGCCGCCGGGCCGTCGGCCGGGTTCAGGTCGGCGATGACCACGCCCTTGGTGTCCTTGGGCAGCTTGAATTCCTCGGCAAGGTCGGGGGTCAGCTGGCTGGTGGAGACGCCGAGATAACCGCGGGCCACGGTGCCGGTCTCGATCAGGCTGCGCATGATGCTGCTGGCGAGATTGACCGGAATGGCGAAGCCGATGCCGATGTTGCCCTGCGAGGTGGAGATGATGGCGGAATTGATGCCGACGAGGCGGCCGCGGGCGTCGATCAGGGCGCCGCCGGAGTTGCCCTGGTTGATGGCGGCGTCGGTCTGGATGAAGTCCTCGTAGCCGCCCACCTCGTCGAGGATGCCGACCCGGCGGCCGGTGGCGGAGATGATGCCCATCGTGACGGTCTGGCCGACCCCGAGCGGGTTGCCGATGGCGAACACGACATCACCCACGCGGAGCTTGGCGCTGTCGGCGATGACGGCGGCCGGGAGGTTCTCGGCCTCGATCTTGATGACGGCGACGTCGGTCTTCGGGTCGGTGCCGATGACCTTGGCGGTGAACTCACGGTCGTCGTTCAGCAGCACCCGCAGCTCGTCGGCCTCCTCCACGACGTGGTTGTTGGTGATGATGTAGCCGTCGGTGGAGACGATGACGCCGGAGCCGAGGCCGCTCTGGCGCTTCTGCTGCTCGGGCGCGCCGCCGAGATAGGGCCGGAAGATGTCGGGCACGCGCTGGCGCACGAGCTTGCTGGAATAGACCGAGACAACGGCGGGGCGGATGTTTTCCAAGGCGTCGGCATAGCTGCTGACGATGGCCTTGGTCTCGCCGATCGGCGAGGCGTCGAGCTTGAGCGCCGGCATCTTGGCCGGGGCGGACTTGGGGGCGGCTTTTTCCGCGGCGAACAGGCCGACGGTGAGGCCGAGGATCGAGGTGAACAGGGCAAAGAACAGGGCAACCGGCTTGTTATTCATAGGGGAATTGTGCGGACAAAGACACTGTGCATAGGCGGCTGTTCCGCAAGCGGGGACCTTGTTTCGTAGTCCCAAAATCCATTCTCCCACCAACCGGCCGCAGGTCGGGGTTTACCCCCGACGGAACGCATGATGTCGGGCCTGAAGCCCGACCGACAAGAGAGGCCATCCCCTGCCCTAGAAACCCTTGATTTTGAACAGGCTCGTGACGCTCTCGTTGGTGTTGATCCGCAGGATGGCCTCGCCCAGCAGCGGGGCGATGCTCAGCACGGTGATGGGCAGGCCGCGGGGATCGACGGGCACGGAATTGGTGGTGATCAGCTCGTCGATCGGGCCGGACTTGAGCCGCTCGTAGGCGGCGTCGTTCAGCACGCAGTGGCTGACGGCCGCGCGGATGCTGGCCGCGCCGTGGGCCTTGAGGATGTTGGCGGCCGCGGTGAGCGTGCCGGCCGTCTCGGTGATGTCGTCAACGAGGAGGACGTCGCAGCCCTCGACCTCGCCGACCACGCTGATGGCCTCGACGGTGTGGGCGTTGACGCGCTTCTTGGCCACGAGGCCGAGGGAGGCGCCGAGGACGTCGGCGTAGGCCGCGGCCATCTTCATGCCGCCGACATCGGGGGCGAAGACGGCGAGCTTGTTGTTGGAGCGCTTGGTCGCCAGGTATTGGAAGAAGACCGGCGAGGCGAAGAGATGGTCGACCGGGATGTCGAAAAAGCCCTGGATCTGCTGGCTGTGGAGGTCCATCGCGAGGACGCGGTTGGCGCCGGCGGACATCAGGAGGTTGGCCACGAGCTTGGCGGTGATGGGCACGCGGGGCTGGTCCTTACGGTCCTGGCGGGCGTAACCGTAGAAGGGGATGACCGCCGAGATGCGCTGCGCCGACGCCCGCTTGGCGGCATCGATCATGATGAGCAGCTCCATCAGGTGATGGTTGGTCGGCGGGCAGGTCGACTGGATGATGTAGACGTCCGCACCGCGGATGTTCTCGTTGATCTTCACGAACGACTCGCCGTCCGGGAAGCAGTTGACCGTCGCATCCCCGAGCGGGACACCCATGCTCTGGCAGATTTCCTCTGCAAGCGCGCGATTGGAAGAGCCGGTGAAAATCTTGAGCTTCGTGTCCCTCATGTGCCGCTTGAGTAGCGGAAGAGGCCTAGCCCGGGAAGACTAATCTGGCTGATTCTCCAACGCCGCGACGCGCCGGAAGAGGTCGGGCAGGCGCTGGTGCAGGATGGTCAGACGGCGCTCCAGCATGTAGGAGATGGCG
>JAQSDJ010000297.1:0-1022 GCA_029945855.1 Lacunisphaera sp. | reverse complement strand
CCGGCGGCACGTCATGGGTGATGCCGGTCTGCCCGCCGGCCTTGGCCCCCTTGCCGATGGTGATATGGCCGACCACCCCGACCTGGCCGCCAAGGATGACATAGTCCTCCAGGGTCGTGCTGCCCGAGATGCCCGACTGGGAGCACAGGATGCAATGCTTGCCGATGACAACGTTGTGGGCGACCTGCACGAGGTTGTCGATCTTGGTGCCCGCGCCCACGATGGTCCGGCTGAACCGGGCACGGTCGAGGGTCGAGTTGGCGCCGATCTCCACGTCGTCCTCGATGACCACCGTGCCGATCTGGGGGATCTTCTCGTGGCGGCCCTGGATAAACTCGTAGCCGAAGCCGTCGGCGCCGACGATCACACCGGGCTGGAGCCGCACGCGGTGGCCCAAAGAACAGGCCGAGGCAATCATGCAGCCGGGCATCACCCAGCAACCCTCGCCGATGCCGGCCTCGCGGCCGACGAAGATGGAGGCCTGCAGCACGCTGCCGGCGCCGATCCGCACGCCCTCCTCGATCACGCACAGCGGGCCGATGTGCGCGGTGGCGTCGATTTGCGCCGACGGGGCCACCACGGCGCTGGGATGGATGCCAGGGGGCGGCTTGGGCCAGAGGGTCTGCTCGATGCGGGCGCACACCTGGGCGAGCGCGACCGAGGGATTGGCGACGTAAAGGAAGACCTGGTCCGGCCGGGGTTCACCCGCGTAGTCCGGCGGCAGCAGCAGCACCGAGGCCTGCGAGGCGGCGACCTGCGCCCGGTATTTCGCGTTGCCGAGGAAGGACAGGTCTCCGGCGCGGGCGGTGGCAAGCGAGGCGATGTCACCGACCCGGTGGGTGGTCGTGCCCGCGGTGCGTTGGGCGCCGACGATGGCGGCAATTTCGGCGGGGGTATAGGCGACCTGCATGGCGTTGGTGCGGCGGACTCAGCGCGACCCCGCCGGGCGCGATCGGCCGGCGGCGGGCAGCGGGGAGATGGGCACAAAAAAGCCCTGTTCGCTGGAACAGGGCTTGGCAAGA
>JAQSDJ010000296.1:3053-8246 GCA_029945855.1 Lacunisphaera sp. | reverse complement strand
GGGCGCCGGCTCGTTCACCTCCGCCGCCACCGCTTCGCGCAGCTGCGCCAGACTCTCGTCCGTGACGGCGACGGCCCGCTGCCCGCCGGCCTTCAGGCGGCGGAGTTCATCATTCAAGGCCAGCAATTGGTCGCGGGTGGGCACGGTGGTCAGCGGGCAAGGAGCTTTTCCACATACTTCGCCAGCAGGTCGAATTCCAAGTTCACAATATCATCGGCCTTTTTTTCGCCGAGATTGGTCACGGCCAGGGTGTGCGGGATCAGCCAGACGGCGAACGTGTCTCCCTGCACCTCGGCCACGGTCAGCGAAATGCCGTCGATGGCGACACTGCCTTTGTAGACGAGATAGCGCCCCTGCCCCGCGGGCACCCGGACGCGCAGAAAATGATCGTTGCCGCGCGGCTCGAAGGTCTCGATGCGGCCGGGAGCGTCGATGTGCCCGCTCACGAAATGCCCGCCCATCCGGCTGTCAGCCCGCAGGCTGCGCTCCAGGTTCACGGCCGAGTTCGGCGCGAGCTGCGCGAAACTCGTCAGCCGGCGCGTCTCCTCGAGGACGTCGAACCAGAGGTGGCCGGCGTCGCGCTTGACCACGGTCAGGCAGCAGCCGTTGACCGCCACGCTGTCACCGACGGCGACATCGCTCATGACCAGCTTGGCCGCGATCTGGAGTTTCCAGGCATCGGTGGCCTGGGTGAATGAGGCCACTCGGCCGGTTTCTTCAACGATTCCTGTGAACATGGTGGGTTAAATGAGTTTGATGCGCAGCACGGCGGTCTCGCCGCCGCGGCTGACCAGCAGCACGAATTCCGACCGTTTCACGTCCGCCTCGATGGCGCGCAGCTTAGAGAGCGCCTGGGCGTAGGTCTTGATCTCCTCGCCGTCGATCTCGCGCACCCAGTCGTCGGTCCGCAGGCCGGCGGCGGCCACCGGGCTGCCGGGCTTCACGAACTGGACCATGACGCCGGCCAGCTCGCCGGGTTTTGCCCGGTGCATGAGGCCGTCGTTGTAGAGGAATTCGCGCACCGTCAGGCCGAGCCGGTCGAGGTAGGCCCGGTCGGCCTCGCGCGCCAGCTTGGGTTCGTCGCCCAGCCGGACGCTGACCTCCTGCTGGGTCGTGCCGCGCAGGATGGTGAGCTGAAGCGCCTCGCCGGGCTGATGCCGGAGAACCTGCTGGCCGAAATAACCCACGACGACGCGGTCGGGCTTGAGGCGGGGCAGCGGCCGGCCGTCGATCGCGAGCACGATGTCCCGCTCCAGGAGTCCGGCCTGGGCGGCCGGGCTGCCTTCCATGATGTCGCTCAGCACCACCCCGGACTGGTTCTCCCGTTGGAGGAGCTTGGCGACCTCCGGGTCCATCGGCTGCAGGCCGTAGGCGCCGAACCAGGCGATGGGGCGGCCGGTCACCGATTGCGGCACGCGGCCGAGATGAGGGAGCACCTCGTCGGCGAGCAGGACGACGCTGCTTTCCTCGACGTTGATGAGGAGGATGGGCGTGGCGTGCTGGTTGCGGGAGAAGAGGAGGAAATTCTGCCCGAAGGAGGACTGCGCCAGGCCGGCGAACTGGCCGGTGGCGTTGAAGACCGGCAGGCCTGGGCTGGCGACGTCGCTGCCCAAAATCGCGGTCTTCTGCGGCAGCTTCATCACGGTGGCAACGCGGGCGCCCAGAAAATACGGCATGAAGTCCTCGTCGCGGTTGCGCAGGCCGATGCCCCACAGCTCCTCGCTCAGCGAAAGTTCTCCGCTGATGGCCGTGTAGTGCGTGATGGGCACGAGGCCGGCCCGCCGTTTTTCCTCCACCCGCAGGAAATGCCAGCCAGTGAACGCGTCCTGCCCGAGGTAGGCGGCGTTGGCGGGCTCGGTGCTGCCGGGGCGGTAGACCTTGAAGTCCTTGAGCTGGGCCGGCGGTATGCCGGGCAAAATCGCCGCCGGCGGCAAAATGATCGTGCCCTGCGCGTCGATCACCGTGCCCATCACGGTCACGGGCTGGCGCTCGGTCTCGGCCTGCACGAAGAATTCCACCGCCACGACGGACTTCAGCCGTTCGTTGAAGAGTTCCGGCAGCGTCGCTGCGGAGGCGGTGAGGGCGGTCAGCGCGGCGGTGAGCAGGAGGCGGCGGAAAAAATTCATGGCTTGATCACGTAGAGGGAAATGCGGCGGTTGCGCTGCGCCTCGACCAGCTGCGGCCCGGGCTGCGCCTCGTAGGCCTCGTAGACTTTTTTCAGCCGGACGAGTTCCGTGATGGGTTCGCTGCCGACCTTGGTGATGATGTCGCCGCGGGCGAGGCCGGCCTCGGCGGCCGGATACCCCGGCTGCGCGCCCAGCACGATGAGACCGGAAGCGTCGAGCAGCTGGTTCTCGCGGGCGTAGGCGCGCGTGACCTTGCGCACGCTGAGCCCCCATTTCTCGAACGCCCATTCCTCCCCCACCCGGCTCTCAAGCTTCTCGGTCTGGATAGTGAAAGGCATGACCTGGGTGCCGCGCTTGACCTCGAGAGCGACCTTGGCGCCGACGGGCAGGCTGGCGATGGTCTGCTGGATGGGCGGCAGCTGTTCAGGGAAGCGGCCGTCGACCTTCTTGCCGTTGAGGGTCAGCAGCACGTCGCCGGCGCGCAGGCCGGCCTTCGCCGCGGGCGAACCCGGATCGACGCGGTTGATGAGCATGCCGGTGTTGCTGGCCAGCGCATAAAAGCGCTCCAGGTCCTGCAGCACGCCCGGCACAAGCCCGATGTAACTGCGGGTGATGGTCCCTTCCTTGACCAGCGCCGCCGCCACCCGGCGGGCGACGTCGGCCGGGATCGCGAAGCCGAGGTTCTCCGCCCCGATGTAGGTGCGGGAATTGATGCCGATGACCTTCCCATCCTCCGTCACCAGCGGACCGCCGCTGTTGCCGGGGTTGATCGCGGCGTCGGTCTGGAGCCAGGTGTTGAACGAACCGGTCTCGTGGCCGTTGACCCCGCCCGTGTCCTCGAAATAGCGGTTATGGTTGGAAATGATCCCGCGGGTCACCGTGCGGGTCAGGCCGTGCGGCGTCCCGACGGCGTAGACGGTCTGGCCGGCGAACAGCTCGGACGAGTCGCCGAAATTCGCGGCGGAGAAACCGAGCCCGCGGGCCTTGAGCGAGGCGGTGTCGAGGCGCAGCAGCGCCAGGTCGGTCCAGTGATCCCAGCCGACCAGCGTGGCGCTGACCCGCTCCAGGTTGGCCAGCGTCACGGAGATCTCGACGGCCTGCGGGCTGACGACATGGGCGTTGGTCAGCACCAGGCCGTCCTCGGCGATGATCACCCCGGAGCCGATGCCGCCGGTGAAGCGTTTCGCGCCGTTCTCGAACTCGATTTCCCGCACATCGATGCGGACCACGGCCTCCAGCAGCTTGTTGAAGCCGCGGCTCATGCCCGCGGCGCCGGCGGCCAGTGGCAGCACGAGCGCCGCCAGCGTGGCATAAACCACTCGGCGGATGATTGACGGTGGAAGGGAATCTCTCACTGTGATGGATTCAAATCGATGGCTACCAATTGCAAAGACTACGACTTTCTTCAGATCGAGCCTCATTGGCAATCTTTCTGGGAGAAAACCAAGGCATTCAAGGCTGAGAACGGGTCGACCAAGCCGAAATACTACGTGCTCGACATGTTCCCCTACCCGTCCGGCGCCGGCCTGCACATCGGCCACCCGGAGGGCTACACCGCGACCGACATCCTCGCCCGCTACAAGCGCGCCCGGGGTTTCAACGTGTTGCACCCCATCGGCTGGGACGCCTTCGGCCTGCCCGCCGAGCAGCACGCGGTGAAGACCGGCACCCACCCGGCCGCCAACACGCAGAACAACATCGTCAACTTCCGCCGCCAGATCAAGGCGCTCGGCTTTTCCTACGACTGGGACCGCGAGGTCGACACGACCGACCCGAAATACTTCCGCTGGACCCAGTGGATCTTCCTCCAACTCTTTCGGAAGGGTCTGGCCTACGTGGACGAGCGCCCCGTCTGGTGGTGCCCGGAACTCCGCACCGTCCTCGCCAATGAAGAGATCGTCGACGGCAAATCCGAGGTCGGCGGTTTTCCGGTCGAGCGCCGCAACCTCCGCCAGGGGGTGCTGCGGATCACGGCCTCTGCCGAGCAGTTGATCGACGGGCTCAAGGACGTCGACTGGCCCGACTCGACCAAGCGCATGCAGGAGGCCTGGATCGGCCGCAGCGAGGGCGCCGAGGTGCATTTTGCCCTGGAGAATCCCGCCCTCGGCGACCTGAAAATCTTCACCACGCGCCCCGACACGCTTTTCGGCTGCACCTACATGGTCGTCGCCCCCGAGCACCCGCTGGTGCCGGCACTCACCACGGCCGCGCAGCGTGACGCCGTCGAGGCCTACCGCCGGCAGGCCGCCGGCAAGAGCGACCTGGACCGCACCGACCTCGCCAAGGACAAGAGCGGCGTCTTCACCGGCAGCTACGCCCTCAACCCGGTCAACCAGCAGCGCGTGCCCATCTGGATCGCCGAGTATGTGCTCATGGGCTACGGCACCGGCGCCATCATGGCCGTGCCGGCACATGACGAGCGCGACCATGAGTTCGCGCTGCGCTACGAACTTCCCATTGTCCGCGTCATCGAGGCGGCGGACAAATCAGAAAAACTGCCCTACACCGGCGACGGGGTCGTCATCAATTCGCCCGGCTACGACGGACTCTCCTGGCCCGAGGCGAAGAAGAAAATCACCGCCGCGCTCGCCGCCCGGGGCATCGGCAAGGGCACCATCAACTACAAGCTCCGCGACTGGCTGTTCTCCCGCCAGCGCTACTGGGGCGAGCCGTTCCCGATCGTCTGGGTCAGCGAGGCCGACTACCAGAAGGCCGCCACGCTCCGCCAGGATCTGCCATCGCAGCCGGTCACCTTCGCCGAGAAAGGCGTCACCCATTTCGCGCTGCCCCTGCCCGGCTCCGCCCTGCCGTTGGAATTGCCCGACGTGCAGTCGTATCTGCCGAGCGGCACCGGCGAGAGCCCGCTGGCCAACGAGACCGCCTGGCTGGAGATCTGGTTCAATGTCCAGACCGGCGCCGCGCTCCCGGCCGCGTCGGCCCGGCCGGCCGGCGATGCCTGGGTCCGCGGCCGCCGTGAGACGAACACCATGCCGCAATGGGCCGGCTCATGCTGGTATTACCTGCGCTACCTCGACCCGCAGAACGCCGGCGCCCTCGCGAGCCCGGA
>JAQSDJ010000296.1:0-3043 GCA_029945855.1 Lacunisphaera sp. | reverse complement strand
AGGCGCTGCAGTATTGGGGCGTGCCCGACCTCTACGTCGGCGGCGCCGAGCACGCCGTGCTGCATCTGCTCTATGCGCGTTTCTGGCACAAGGTGCTCTATGACCTCGGCCTCGTGCCACAGGCGGAGCCGTTCAAGAAGCTCTTCCACCAGGGCATCATCCTCGGCGAGGACGGCGTGAAGATGTCCAAGAGCCGCGGCAACGTGGTCAATCCCGACGACATCATCCGCGCCTACGGCACCGACTCGCTGCGGCTCTACCTGATGTTCCTCGGGCCGCTCGACGCGATGAAGCCCTGGAACACCAAGGGCATCGAGGGCGTGCACCGCTTCCTGAAAAAGATCTGGCGCGAGTGCCTCACCGAGGAAGGCGCCGTCAATCCGCGCCTGGTCCCGGCCGGCAGCCTCACCCCGGAAACGGAGAAGCTCCTGCATGAGACGATCAAGAAGGTCGGCGACGACATCGAGAGCCTGCGCTTCAACACGGCGATTTCGCAGATGATGATCCTGCTGAATGCGCTGCAAAAAGAGCCGACGGTGCCGCGCCGCGTGATGCTCGACGTGCTCCGCCTGATAGGGCCATTTGCCCCTCACGTCGCCGAGGAACTCTGGGCCCGGCTCGGCGAATCCGGCTCGGTCATGGCGGCCGGTTGGCCGCAATTTGCCGCCGAAAAACTTGTCTCCAGCACCATCACCATCGTCATCCAGGTGAATGGGAAACATCGCGGGGAAGTGAATGTTGAGCCGGGTATTGCCGAATCGGACTTGGTAAATCTGGCCCTGACCCAACCGAAAGTTTCGCCGCTGGTTGCCGGAAAACCTTTGAAAAGAACCATCTATATCAAGGGTCGAATAATCAACTTGCTGGTGTAAAACATCATACAAAGCAATTACCCTGAATATTTTACTTGAGCTAGGTATTATTACCTATTTTCATATAGGTAATCGCTGGGCCGGTTCACATCCCCATGGAACTGTGCTACGTTAAATCTCAACCATCATGAAAACTCTAAGCACCCGTTTGCTCATCCTCGGTGTTGGCGCGCTGGTTGCGTTGTCCCCGGACGCCTGGGCGCAAAGACAGCTTGGAAAAAAGAAAGGCCCGACCAGCAAACTTTACGTCGCGGAATCAACCGGCGAAAGCCAGATCCAGACCAACGACAAGATTTATACCGCCCGCCAGGCGACCGCTTTTGACGCGCCCGGCACCATCATCGAGACCAAGGCCGACTCGAGCAACGCCATCGTGTATTCGAACGGCACCGCGATGTTCATCGACCAGAACACCCGGGTCGAAATCAACCGCTTTGTGCAGGAGCCCTTCAAGCCCGAGCGCAACACCAGTGCCGACACGCCGAGCGAGCCGTCCATCTCGCAAAGCGACGTGCATGTGGCCCGCGGGGCCGTGGGCATCTGCACCAACCAGCTGGTGTCCGGCAGCACCATGAATTATTCAACCCCGCAGGGTTCGGTTAACATCCGCGGCGGCAAAGTTTCGATCGCAACCGACGAAAATCAGACGGTCATCGATCTGTTGGACGGGGACATCACGGTGCGCGGCGGTGGCCGCGACACGGGCGGCCAGATCCTGCGGGCGGGGGAACGGGCGATCATCCGCCCCGGCCCGATCGGTCAGCCGGCCATCATGACCATCACCCAGATCCCGCCGGCGGCGCTCCAAGCCCTCGACGAACGGGTGGCCAGCGCGTGCAACGCGAAGAAGACCGTCACCTTTGAACAGATCGAGCAGCGGGCCTTGCAAGGACTTGATGAGGCGGCCGGTCCGACCGGGGGCGGTTCCACCGGCGGGAGCGACGACGCCCCGGCCGGCGCCGAGGGTGAAACCACGCCGGAAATCGTGGCCAAGCCGACCGTGCCCGCCAGCCCGCCGACCAATGTCGTCATCAGCCCCGACCGGCTGCCCGGTGGTTGAACCAACCCACCTAGCCCGCCCATCGTGACCCGCCGCCGCCACCTCCCCCCCCTCTGGGCCGCCCTGCTGCTCTTCGGGCTGACACTGTCGACCGGCCGCGCCTTGCTCAACATCGATGGCACGCGCAACCAGATCTTCGTCTTCGGCGGGGTGACGTTCGGCTACAGCTCGAACATCTTTTCCGACGAGACATCCCGCGGCGACTACAACGTCAGCGCCTCGGCCGGGGTGGAACTGAAGCGCCGCGCGGGCATCATCGGGGTCAACGCCAGCGTGACCGTCAACTCCCAGATCTTCACCAAATACACCGGGGAGAACTCCCTCAACCCGAACTTCGCCGTCGAGTTCACCAAGTCCACGGGCCGCACCACCGGTTCGCTCACGATCAACCCCTTCCGGGAGACGCGCTCGGACAGCGTGGTCAACCTGCGCACCACCTCCTGGAATTTCCCGCTCGGGCTCAGCCTGAAGTATCCGATCAACGAGAAGTTCTACGCCACCTCCAGCACGACCTACCTGCAACGGACCTACACCGAGACCACGGTCCTGACCAACCTGACCGACTACTCCGAGGGGGTCGACCTCTACTACGTCTACACCTCCAAGCTTGACCTCCTGGGCGGCTACCGGATCCGCGCCAGCCGCACGACCAACGGCCGGAACAGCACCGACCACTGGTTCAACCTCGGCGCCACCGGCGGGCTGATGGCCAAGCTCAACGGCACGGTGCGCTTCGGTTACCAGCTCCGCCACGCCACGGGGGTCGACACGGAGGACTTCTCCCACTTCAACGCGCTCGCCTCCTTGGGCTGGCCGGTCACCCGCAAGCTCAGCCTGGCCGGCCAGGTCAGCCGGGACTTCAACACCATCGCCACCGGCAGCACGGTCGACAGCACCAGCCTGTCCCTGAACGCCACCTACGCGTTCAACCGCAAACTGACGTTCGATACCAGCCTGGCGGTGGGCCGGAACACCTTCCTCGGCGCGAACCAGCCCGAGCGGGAGGACAGCTTTTTCTCGTGGGATGTCGGCGCCCGCTACAAGTTCAACGACCACCTCACGGTCGGCGCGTCCTACACCTACTTCAAGAACTGGTCCACCGTCAGCTTTT
>JAQSDJ010000295.1 GCA_029945855.1 Lacunisphaera sp. | reverse complement strand
GGCCGGGCTCAACGGCCACACCCCGGCGGCGTTCCTGGAGAAGGTTAAGGCTTCCTTCGGTCTCGAAGAAAACGCCGCGCCGACGCCCGCCACCGGCGGGCGGGTGAGCATGTATCTCGGGGGCAAGTGGCACGGTCTCCGCTGCCCGGTGGACGCCACGGCCGATCCGGTCGCGCGCCTCGATGTGAGCGTGCTGCAGGACCAGCTGCTGGCGCCGCTCCTCGGCATCGACGATCCACGCACGAGCAAGCAGATCGATTTCATCGGCGGCATCCGCGGCACGGGCGAACTCGTGAAACGAGTCGAGGCGCAGGGCGGGGTGGCGTTCTCGCTTTACCCGACCACGGTGGCGCAGCTGATGGACATCGCCGACGCCGGCCAGATCATGCCGCCGAAGAGCACCTGGTTCGAGCCGAAGCTGCGGTCGGGGCTCTTCATCCACACGTTTTGACCGGCGGGCTCCCCGCAGTCCGGCCCCCGCGCGGCGTGCGAAGTGGTTGACCTGTCCACGGGAATTAGCCGCTATGACCGGCGGCGAAAAACCTGCCCCGACGCCCCCGACCTCCGTCCCACCAATGAAACTATTCCTTTCTGCCATTCTTGTTCTGTTATGCTCGGCCACCGGCGTGCGGGCTGGCACCGCCACCGACGAGGAGCCATTCCCGGTGCCGCTGACGGAATACGCTGCCGACGGCATTGAAAAAGGCGCCGGCCTGTGGACGATTCTGAAGCACCGAGTCGAACAGGAGCCGTTCAACCTGGTGGTGACGGTCATCTTCGTCCTGGCCATCGGACACACCTTCCTGACCGCGCGCTTCCGGCATTGGGCGCACGTATTCGAGCACAAGCACGCGGAGAAGCTGCGCGCCGAGGGACGTTACCGCGACCGCAACAACGACGGCGAGCCCGACGAGGTGAGCTTCCGGGGCAAGATCCTGCATTTCTTCGGCGAAGTGGAGGCGGTGTTCGGCATCTGGGTGATCCCGTTGCTGATCGCCATTTCGCTGTCCGAGAGCTGGCACGCCGCGGAGGAATACCTCAACAACGGCGTGCGCTACACGGAACCGATCTTTGTGGTCGTGATCATGGCGATCGCCGGCAGCCGGCCGGTGCTGCGCTTTGCCGAGGATGCGATGGCGCGGGTCGCCCGGCTGGGCGGCTCGACGCCCGGAGCCTGGTGGTTTGCCATCCTGACGATCGGACCGATCCTGGGCTCGTTCATCACCGAGCCCGCGGCGATGACCATCTCCGCCCTGCTGCTGCTGGAGAACTTCTATCGTTTCCAACCCAGCGAACGCCTCAAATACGCGACGATCGGGCTGCTCTTCGTCAACGTTTCCGTCGGCGGCACGCTCACGCACTTCGCGGCCCCGCCTGTGCTCATGGTCGCGGGCACATGGGAGTGGGGCTTCAGTCACATGGTAATTAATTTCGGCTGGAAGGCGGTGGTGGGCATCCTGATCGCCAACGGGCTTTATTTTCTGGTTTTCAGGCGTGAACTCGGCGAACTGGCGCAGCGGACCCCGCCGCAACGCGAAGCCGAGCGGGATGGGGTTCTGGTGGATGACCACCGCATCACCATCCCCTTCTGGGTGACAGCCGTGCATATTTTCATGCTGTTCTGGACGGTGTTCACCGCGCACTACACCGCACTCTACATGGGCGGATTCCTGGTGTTCCTCGCTTTCACCCAAGCCACCAAGCAATACCAGACTCCGATCCAGTTGCGCGGGCCGGTGCTCGTGGGTTTCTTCCTCGCGGGGCTCGTGATCCACGGCACGCTACAACAATGGTGGATCGAGCCGGTGCTGCGCAGTCTCGGCGAGTTGCCGTTGTTCTTCGGCGCGACCATCCTCACCGCCTTCAACGACAACGCCGCCATCACTTATCTGGCCTCGCTGGTGCCGGGATTCAGCGACGAGATGAAATACGCGGTGGTGGCGGGGGCGGTGGCCGGCGGCGGCCTGACGGTCATTGCCAACGCGCCGAACCCGGCCGGCCAGTCGATTCTCTCCCCCTGCTTCCGGGAAGGCGTGTCGCCCGGCAAGCTGTTCCTGGGTGCCCTGGTGCCGACATTGATCATGGCGGGGGCCTTTCTGATCCTGCCTTAGCGGCATTTTCCGGCCCGGGTCGTTGCCCCCCGGGCCGGTTACGATTGACAGACCCCCGAGCGGGCAAATGGTAGCGCACAATCACCATGGCTACCGCACTGTTGATCATCCTGTTCGTGCCGCTGCTGGGCGCGATCGCCGCCTTGGTCGCCGGGCGGCGGCTGGGGGCGCAGACGGCCTGGGTGGTGCTGCTCGCCCCTGCGCTGGCCTGCGCCGCGACGGTCTGGCTGGTCCTGCAGTTCGCCCCGGGCACCCGCACGGTGATCGAGTGGCCCTGGATCCCGTCGCTAGGACTCAACCTCACCTTCGTGGTCGACGGGCTCGCGCTGTTCTTCGGGCTGGTCGTCAGCGGGGTGGGCGTGCTCGTGGTTTTTTATTCCGCGCATTACCTCGACCATCACTACCGTGACCACGGCCGGTTCTATTGCTACCTGATGCTATTTATGGGTGCGATGCTGGGCACGGTGTTCGCCGGCAACCTGCTGCTGCTGTTCGTCTGCTGGGAGCTGACGGGCGTGACGTCGTTCCTGCTCATCGGTTTCCTGCATGACAAGGGCGAGTCGCGGGCCGGCGCGCGCATGGCGCTGCTCGTGACGGGCGGGACCGGGCTGGCGATGCTGGCCGGCATCGTGCTGCTCGGTCAGGCCGCGGGCACCTATGAACTCGCGGCGCTGCTGGATGGCGTGGCGAAGGGCGCCTCCCCGGGCCGGCTGAACGCCGCCTTTGTGCTCATCGCCCTCGGGGCGCTCGGCAAGTCGGCGCAGTTCCCGTTCCAGTTCTGGCTCCCCAATGCGATGGCCGCGCCCACGCCGGTCAGCGCCTATCTGCATTCCGCGACGATGGTGAAGCTCGGGATTTTCCTGATCGCGCGCATCTTCCCGGTCTTTCGCGAGACCGAGTTGTGGTCGCCGCTGCTGGTGACGGTCTGTTTCGGCACGATGGGTTTCGGGGCGCTGCTCGCTCTCATGTCGCATGACCTCAAGGCGATCCTTGCGTATTCGACCGTCAGCCAGCTCGGCTTTTTGCTCGGGTATTACGGCATGGCCTCGCCGGCGGGGGCCCAGGGTGATTTCCTGCACATCGCCAGCCATGTTTTCTACAAGGGCTGCCTGTTCATGGTGGTGGGCATCGTGGACCACGCCACCGGGACGCGGGACGTGCGCGAGCTGGGCGGCCTGCGCCACCGCCTGCCGTTGCTGGCGGGGATCACGGCGGTGGCCGCGGCGTCGATGGCCGGCCTGCCCGGGACGCTGGGGTTCATCAGCAAGGAATACATGTTGAAGGAAAAATTCGACTACTGGGAGGGAGCGGCGGCGCTGAACTGGTATCCGATGGTGCTGGTCGTCCTCGCCTCGGTCCTGAAGGTCGCCTTCTCCGTGCGCCTGTTCTGGGGGGTGTTCGGCGGGAAGCCGCGCCCGGAGTTGGCGAAGAACTTTCATGCCCCGGGGCTCGCGGTGCAACTGCCGCCGCTGCTGCTCGCGGGGGCCTGCCTCGCCTTCGGGCTGTTCCCGACGGTGCTCGGGGGTGCCCTGGACCGGCTCCACACAGTCGGGCTGCATCATCCGGTCGACCTGGAGTTTCATATCTGGCACGGGGTGACGCGGGAATTCATCATGAGCATGCTCATCGTCGCGGCCGGGGCCGGGACGTTCCTGCTCTTGCAGCTGGAGCGCTGGCGCTGGGCGCGGGTGCCGGCCTGGCTCCGGTTCGACGCGGGGTTCGAGGC
Organism: Lacunisphaera sp.; assembly: GCA_029945855.1. GTDB lineage: Bacteria > Verrucomicrobiota > Verrucomicrobiia > Opitutales > Opitutaceae > Lacunisphaera. Next base: position 4,444 of record JAQSDJ010000295.1, on the reverse strand, counting down.
GGCGGTCGACTGGCTGCCCCGCGGCGCGAAGCTGCTCGGTCGTGGGCTGCGGTTTGACCGGCAGTTCGACTTCCTTCCCATCGTGTTGGGCTTCACCGTGCTGTTGCTGGGTGGCTTCTGGTGGCGGCACCGGGGGGAACTGTGGCCGGGGCTGCCGGTGTGGGCAGACATTAACCCGCTGCGGGCCTTTGTGGTCGGGCTTATCGCGGTGGCCGTGGGTATGGTCATGCATATGCGCCGCTGGACCTCGCAGCTCATCGCCGTCTCGGTGATCGGTTTTCTCGTCACCTTTTATTATGTGCTGTTCCGGGCGCCCGACCTGGCGATGACCCAGATCCTCGTGGAGTCGGCCACGCTGTTGCTGGTGCTGCTCCTGCTGGCCCGCTTTCCCCGCTCGGCTGAGCTCAGCGAGGCGACCCGGGCCTTTCCCGTGGGGCGGCAGGTGATGAACGCCGTCATCGCCGGCGGGATGGGCCTGCTGGTCACGCTCGGCGCCCTGATGGCGATGAAGCACAAGCATGCGGAGCCGGCCGGCTCCTATTACCTGGAGAATTCCCAGCCGCTGGCCCACGGCACGAACGCGGTGAACACCATCCTGGTTGATTTCCGGGGATTTGACACGCTGCTGGAGGCCACCGTGCTGGTCGTGGCGTGCCTCGGCGCGCTCGGGCTGCTGATGCGTTACCGCCGCACCGCCGAGGAGTGGGCGGCAGGGGCGATGGGGCCAGCCGGCTATGGCCTAGGTCGCACGACTGACCAAAAAAAGGAGAAGAAGTCGCCATGAAGGCCGGCCAATCCTATATTTTCCGGGCGGTTGGGGCGGTGCTGTTCTTCCTGATCAACGTCTTCGCGATTTATCTGCTGCTCCGCGGGCACAACCTCCCGGGTGGCGGTTTCATCGGGGGTCTGGGCTCGGCGCTCTCGCTGATCATGCTCAGCCTCGCCTTCGGGGTGGAGCGCACGCAGGGCATCTTGCGCACGGATCCGGTGCGGGTGGCCGGGGCCGGGCTGCTGCTGGCGCTGCTCACCTCGCTGTTGCCCCTGCTGGCGGGCGATCCGTTTCTGCGCCACTACCACGTGGTGCTCCCCGTGCTGGGGAAGATCGAGGTCGGCACGCCGCTGCTGTTCGATGTGGGGGTCTTCCTCGTGGTGGTGGGGGTGACGGCCAAGCTGATCTTCGTGCTGGCGCGGCCCAATGCCGACCTGACGGCGCTCGCGCCTGAGGAATGGCGCAACTACGCAGCTCCCCTGGAGGAGCCGATTGAGAAAACCGCGAGGAGCGAATCCCCGGCGCCGGAGGATGACGTGCCATGATGTGGGAGACCGCCATCCTCATCGGCCTGCTGTTCGGCGCGGCCTGCTTCCTGATCCTGCAGGCCAGCTTCGTGCGCATCCTGTTCGGATTCATTTTACTGTCGAACGCCGCCAATCTCTTCGTGCTCGCCATGTCGGGCCGGCCGGACGGCAAGTCCGCCCCGATCGTCGGAGTCGCCGGGGCCGCCCCGGTCGATCCGTTGCCGCAGGCGCTGATCCTCACCGCCATCGTCATCGGATTCGGGGTGATCGCCTACCTGGTGATCCTGCTTTACCGCACTTTTCTCGACCAACGCACCGCGAGCGCCCGGGAACTGTTCGACCCGGCCCGGGAGCGGCCGGAGGAGGAGCAGGCATGAACCCGGCCACGCTCATGATCTTGCCGGTCGCGCTGCCGCTGGTGACGGCGGTGGTGGCGTTGATGGGCCGGCGTCCGGCTGCCTGGCGGCGCTGGTTCACCGGTGGCTCGGCGCTGCTGCAGGTGGTCGTGGCCTTCGCCCTAGCGTCCACGGCCTGGCACGGCGGTCCGCAGGTGCTCGCCATCGGCGGCTGGGCGGCCCCCTACGGCATCGTGCTGGTGGGCGACTTGCTGGCGGGCATCATGCTGGTCCTGGGGGCCGTCACGGCGCTGGCCTCGCTGCTCTATGGTTTCGCGGAGCTGCCGGTGGGCGACGAGCATCCGCTGCGTCTGCCGCTGGTGCAGTTCCTGGTCACGGGCATCAACCTGGCGTTCTGCACGGCGGACCTGTTCAACCTGTTCGTGGCGTTCGAGGTGATGCTCATCTCCTCCTATGCGTTGCTCACGCTGGAAGCCGATGATTGGGACATCAAGCAGGCCTTTCCCTACATGGCGCTGAACCTTGTGGGCAGCACGCTGTTTCTGGTGGCGGCGGGGCTGGCCTACGGGTTGTTCGGCTCGCTCAATTTCGCCGCGATCGCGGAGCGCTCAACGGCGCTCGCCGGCACGCCGCAGCTCACGGTGCTGGCGCTGCTGCTGTTCACGGTCTTTGGCATGAAGGCCGGGCTCTTCCCGCTGTTTTACTGGCTGCCCAACAGCTACCCGATCCTGCCCAGCCCGGTGGCGGCGCTCTACGCCGGCATGCTCACCAAGGTCGGCGTGTATGTGCTGCTGCGGATCTTCGGCCAGGTGCTGCCACCGGACCTGCCCTTGATCCACACGCTGATGATGTGGCTGGCCGCGGCGACCATGATCTTCGGCGTGCTCGGGGCGGTGTCGCGCAATTTCATCCGGGGCATCCTCTCGTTCCACATCCTCAGCCAGATCGGCTACATGGTCCTGGCGATCGGACTGTTCACACCCTATGCGATCGCGGCGGCGATCTTCTACATCATCCACCACATCATCGTGAAATCCACCTTGTTTATGGTCGGCGGGGTGGTGGTGGTCCTCAACCGATCCGACGACCTGACGAAGACCGGCCGGCTGTGGGCGGTGGCGCCGGTGCTGGGTGTGGTGTTCCTGCTGCAGGCGCTGTCCTTGGCGGGGGTGCCGCCGTTGAGCGGGTTCTGGGGCAAATACATGATCGTCGTCGAGGGCCTGCGCCAGCGCGAGTGGGTGTTGGTCGGTTGCGCGCTGCTGGCGGGCGTGCTCACGATGTTCAGCATGCTAAAGATCTGGAACGGTCCCTTCTGGCACCCCGAGGCGGCCGGCGGCGTGCACCTCGCCGATGCGCGCTGGAAGCCCATGACGGCGGTGGCCGGGGGCATGACGCTGCTGTCGCTCGGCATCGGTTTCGGGGCGGAATTCTTCCTGCGCGTCGCGCACGAGGCGGCCCGGCAGGTGCTGGACCGCGGCGCCTACGTGACCCTGCTGCTGGGAGGAGGCAACTGACGATGCGCTCACTGCTGCTCAACCTGCTGCTTTCCGTCATCTGGCTGCTGCTCCAGACGCAACCGTCGCTGGCCGGCTTCGCGACGGGGTTTGCCCTCGGTTTTGCCCTGTTGGCTCTGTTCCGCCCGGTGCTGGACAGCAGGGACTATGTGCGCCGCATGCTGGCGGGGGCGGCCTTTGCCGGGGTGTTCCTGCGCGAGTTTGTGAGGGCCTGTGTGCAACTGATGCGGCTGATCCTGCTGACACCGGTCAACCGCTTGCGGCCCGACTTCATCATCTACGATGTGACCGGGCTTTCCCGGGTGGAAATCCTCCTGCTCTCCCATTGCGTGAGCCTCACGCCGGGCACCAACACGGTGGACATCTCGCAGGACTTCACGCGGGTCTATCTTCACGTGCTGGATTGTCCCGATCCCGCCGCCGTGCGCAGTTCCATTGATCGGACCATCCGGCGGGGTATCCTTGCCTTCACCCGATGATGCACTGGTTCCTCATTCTTGCCGTCGGGCTGCTGCTGGTCGCAATGGTGCTCGGCTTCTGGCGGCTGGCCCGCGGACCGACCGTGGTGGACCGAATCCTGGCCTTCGACGCCGTGGTGCTGTGCGCGGTGGGTCTCACGGTCGTGTTGTCCCGGGTGTGGCACACGGATTTCTATCTGGAGCTGATCCTAATCATCTCGTCGCTCGGCTTCTTCGGCACCGTGGCCTTCGTGCTGTTCCTGCAACGGGCCCTGCCTTACGGCGGGGAAAACGACCACCCGGCGGGAAAGGAGGGCGCCGATGAATGAGGCGATGGCATATGCGTCCGCCGGCGTGATGCTGCTGGGCGCCCTGATCGTGTTGGTGGCGATGATCGGGACGGTGCGCTTTCCCGATGTTTTCTGCCGCGCCCACGCCTTGGGCAAGGGATTGACCCTCGGCCTGATGGTATTGCTGTGCGGACTGTGGCTGGATCCGGCGACGGAGGTGTCTGGTCTCAAGATTCTCGCGGCGATTTTCTTCCAGTTCGTAACCCTTCCGGTGGCGAGCCATCTGCTCACGCGGCTATCCTTCGACAAGAACCTGCCCCGCGTCGTGCGGCGGAAAGCTCCACCCGACCGGACCTGAGACAGGATGATGCGGCTCCAGTAAGCAGATTGCCGCCAATTATCATTCTGCGTGTGAAAGCAGCGGGTTCGGCGAGCGGCTCTCCCGTGGAGATCAGCCGTCACCTGCATGAGTTGGCTGAGCCGGCCTCATGCAGTTGGCCAGATTTCCCGCTCTAGTCATGGGAGAACTG
>JAQSDJ010000294.1 GCA_029945855.1 Lacunisphaera sp. | reverse complement strand
GAACCGTCGCTTCTTTATGAGAATCCCCCTCATCCTCCTCGCCGCCACTCTGGTCGCTGTACCCGTGCTTGCGTCCGCCGCCGCCAGCTCCGCCGCCGCCTTCGCGCCGCCCGACCTCGTCTTCGCCGAATCCGGCGGACTGGTCGCGTTCGAGGCCGAGCATTTCCTCCAGCAGGAACTCGCCACCGTCCGCGCCTGGCATGTCACCCATGCGGGCCACCAGCCCAAGCTCCCGCCCGACACCGATGGCACCCACGTCAGCGGCGCCAGCGGTGGCGCCTATCTGGAGGCCCTGCCAGATACCCGCTGGTCCCCCGACGAGAAGCTCGTGCCCGGCGAAAATTTCTCCGGCGAGCCCGGCAAGCTGGCCATTCTCTCCTACCGGGTGCGCTTCACGACGCCCGGCCGCTACCACGTCTGGGCGCGGGTGTTTTCCACCGGCCCGGAGGACAACGGCGTGCATTTTGGCCTCAACGGCACCTGGCCGGCAAGCGGCCAGCGTTGGCAGACCGTGAAGAAGGGCGAATGGGCCTGGGACAGCCGCCAGCGCACCGAGCAGGTCCACGTCGGCGTGCCCGGCCAGCTCTACCTCGATATACCCTCGGCCGGCGAGCACACCATCCACGTGGCCTTGCGCGAAGATGGCTTTGAGTTGGACAAGGTCGTCCTCACCTCGGACCCCAAGTATGTGCCCGAGGGCACCGGTCCGGAATCGCGCGTGTACTCGGGCCGCCCGCCGGCCGCCTTCCCGGTCCCCGCCGGCTACGTCGAAGCCCCCGCCATCACGGCGCTCCCGCCCAAGGCGCCCAAGCCCGCCGCGGCGCAGGTCCCCGCCACCGAGCCCGCCGCCGTTCCTCCCGGCACCGTCCTCGCCTCCGAGCTGAAGCTGGACGGCACCGGCTTCTACCTCGATCAGGGCAAATGGGCCGCGATCAACCCTGACCAGCGCAAGGAAGCCTCCGTCAAATTCAACGCGCCCGCCGCCAACGGCCGCTATCGCGTCACCCTCCACGCCGTCGGCGAAAACGACGGCAACTCCTCCTACGAGGTCATCGTCGGGAGCCACAGCCTGGGCACCTTCACCTGCCCCCCGAGCAAGGAGATGTTCGAGGAGGGTCCCGCGTTCACCAGGACTTGGGGCGACGTCCCCTTCAGCCAGGGTGAAACCGTCGAGGTGCGCGCCCGCACCGCCTCCAATGACGGCAAGGAAAACAGCCGCGCCCGCTGGTCCCGGATTGTCTTCACCGCCGTCCAGGACGACCCCGGCCATGAGGCCGCCCGCGTCGAACTCGCCGCCACCCAGCGCGCCGCCGCGATGAAGCCCGTCGCCCGCCAGCCCGCCGGCAACGGCGCCGTCACGGTCACCGGCGAACTCAAACAGTGGCACAAGGTCACCGTCGAACTCGCCGGGCCCTTCGCCGCCGAGAGCGACCAGTCGCCCAACCCCTTCACCGACCTCGCGCTCAACGTGACCTTCACACACGAGTCCGGCACCCCGCGCTACGTCGTCCCCGGTTATTTCGCCGCCGACGGCAACGCCGCCAACACCGGCGCGCGCGCCGGCACCGTCTGGCGCGCCCATGTCTCGCCCGACAAGCCCGGCCAATGGAACTACCGCGTCGCCTTCACCTCGGGCACGCACGCCGCACTGAACGGTGGGGGCGCTCCCCTCGCTCCCTTCGACGGCAAGTCCGGCTCCTTCACCGTGGCACGCACCGACAAGACCGGCCGCGATTTCCGCGCGCAAGGGCGGCTGATGTACAACGGCAGCCACTACCTCCACTACGCCGGCAGTGGCGCGCCCTTCCTCAAGGCCGGCGCCGATGCCCCCGAGACCCTCCTCGCTTACACCGATTTCGACGACACTATTGCCCTCAAGAAAAATGTGCCGCTCAAGACCTGGGCTCCGCACGTCCAGGACTGGCGCGCCGGCGACCCGACCTGGCAGGGCGCCAAGGGCAAGGGTCTGGTCGGCGCGCTCAACTACCTCGCCGGCAAGGGCGCAAATTCGTTCTCGTACCTCACCTACAATGCCGCCGGCGACGGCGACAACGTCTGGCCCTTCGTCGCCCGCGACGAGAAGTTCCACTACGACTGCTCGAAGCTCGACCAGTGGGGCATCGTCTTCGATCACGCGACGCAGCTCGGCCTCTTCCTGCACTTCAAGCTCCAGGAAAACGAAAACGACGACAACCGCCTCGGGGCCCAGCGCAAACCCGGCCTGGTGCCTGAATCGCTCGACGGCGGCGCCATGGGCCCCGAGCGCAAGCTCTACTTCCGCGAACTCATCGCGCGCTTTGGCCATGCCCTCGCCCTCAATTGGAACCTCGGCGAGGAGAACACGCAGACCGCAGAGGAACATCGCGCGATGGCGCAGTTCCTCTTCGACACCGATCCCTACCATCACCTGATCGTCATCCACAGCTTCCCCGGACCCGCCCATCAGGATCCGATGTACGAGGCGCTGCTCGGCCAGCAATCGCAGCTCACCGGGGCCTCGGCGCAGAACAAATGGACGGATACACACAAGCTGACCCTCAAATGGGTCAGCGCCTCCGCTGCCGCCGGCCGCCCGTGGGTCGTCTGCAACGACGAGCAGGCGCCCGCCAGCGCCGGCGTCCCGCCCGATCCCGGCTACCAAGGCTTCACCGGCAAGGATAAGAGTGGTAAGGACATCGGCTACGATCTCCACGACATCCGCAAGGCGACCCTCTGGGGGAACCTCATGGCTGGCGGAGCCGGCGTGGAGTATTATTTCGGATATCAGCTGCCCGAGAACGATCTCCTCTGCGAAGATTTCCGCAGCCGCGACCAGTCGTGGGACTACTGCCGCATCGCCCTCGAGTTCTTCCGCGCTCAAAAGATCCCGCTCGGGAAAATGGCCAACGCCGACGAACTCGTCGGCAATCCCACCCACGAAAACTCCACCTACTGCCTCGCTCAACCCGGCCAACGCTACCTCGTCTACCTGCCGGTCGGCGGTGAGGCCACCCTCGACCTCAGCGGCGCGCCCGGCGCCTTCGCGATCTCCTGGTTCAACCCGCGCACCGGCGGCCCGCTGGCACCCGGTCCGCGCGTCACCGGCGGCGCCGCCGTCAAGCTCGTCGCCCCCGACAGTCAGGACTGGCTGGCCGTGGTGCGGTCTTCGCCTTAAGCCGGCCGCCTCACTCGGCGCCCGCCTCGCCACCGCTCAATCCACCCGCACATGAAAACCCTGCCGGCTCTCTTCCTCGCCCTCGCTTCCCTGGCCCAGGCCGAACCCACCCCGCTTCGTTCCATCCCCGTCGGACCGAATCCCGAAAGCGTCACCCGGGGCTTCGGCGGCGATCTCTTCGTCTCCCTCATGGGGGAAAACCGCAAGGATGGTGACGGCGACGGGCGCATCGTGCGGGTCACCGACGGAGCGGTCGCCGTTTTTTCGGCCGGACTGGACGACCCCAAGGGCCTCGCGTTCACCGGCGAGCACCTGATCACGGCCGATTTCACCCGGGTCTGGCGGATTGATGCGCAGGGCAAACGGACGCTGCTCGCCGGTCCGGCGGACTTCCCCCACCCGCCGGTCTTCCTCAATGACGTGGCGCTCGCCCCCGACGGTCGCAGCGTGTTCGTGACCGACATGGGTGCCCTCACCAAGATGCGCAATCCGCAGGGCCAGCTCTGGCCCGTCGACAGCGCGGAGGCCGCGGCAATTCCGGTCATCGCCCGCGTTTATCGCATCACGCTCGACGGCCAGGTCAGCATCGCCATCGACGCCCAGCCGGCCATGCTGCTGCCCAACGGGGTGGCCGCCCCCGCCGCCGACACCCTGCTGGTGGCGGAATTCTTCACCGGGCGGATCATGGAGCATCGCCGGGGAGAATTCCGCGTCCTCTCGACCGGTCATCGCGGCGCCGATGGCATCGCCCGCGACTCCCGCGGCACGCTCTACGTCAGCGAAGTGTTCACGGGCAAGGTCTGGTCACTCCCGGCCCAGGGGGAGAAGAAGCTGTTGGCGACCCTCGAATCGGCCGCTGATTTCCTGCTCGATGAACCCGCCGGCCTGCTCCTCGTGCCTGACAGCAAGGCGGGCAAGCTCGTGATGGTCCCCACCGGGCCCCGCTGAGCCGGTCCTCCCCCAACCCGCGGCGGCCCGCGCGGCAGGTCGCCAGCAAGGCAACGCGCGCGCCATCCGCGACTGCGCCATCCCAGAAGTGGCGCGCCTCTTCATCCACACAACCCCTACACACCCGCGAAAATCCCCTCTATGAAGAGGGATGCCCGTCAGGGCGGGGGGTGTAGGGTTCCGGCGCGTGTGAAATATCCGCTCTAGGGCGATGATCGGGTAACCTCCACCATGTGCAGATAAAGAGCATCCGCACCGTTGCGGATGGTGATATGGGCCAGCCCGTCGGCTGATTTGAGCCCACCATCCTTGATCTCGATGACCTTCGTTTCCCATTTGTTCTGCCCTTTGCATTCCACCCGGTGCGGAACGTCATTCAGGATTACGTCGAAATCTTTTCCCTTGGCATCGTAATAGGTAAGCCTGACCACCACGCCGTGGTTCTTGCAGCTTTCCAGGAACACCGGATCGAGGCGCAGTCGCATTTGTTCGTGGGCGGGCAGGACCCGGGCCCAGGCGCCGAAGCGCTTTTCATCGGGCCCGATGTTCGTGATACCCTCGCCACGACTCTTGTCGGGCAGGCGTTCCATCAGGAAATTATAATCACCGGTGTGGGTCTTTAGCTTTCGCTTACTTTCGGCGACACCATTGGCAGCCAGAATGGTATGGTTTTCCCTGAACGCCACCCAAGCCCCGGGAGATCGGGCCGGCTGGTGGTGAAACCCGACGTATTTGTTGGCGAAGAGCATGGCGTCGATGAACTCCTGTTGATAATTCCGGCCGGCGCCATCTTTGTACTCCAGACCGCCACCGCGGTAGGTGCCGTCGATCGCGACCTGCATATCGCTGGAGTAAATTCCGATATAGCTGACTCCACAGTGGAGGTTGTTCAGCTGCGTCCAATAAAACCATTGCGGCGGGCTGCACCAGCGGTCGTCGGTCTTGCCGTGGTGCCCCCAGGCCGACGCCCAAGGTTCGGCATAGCCCACCGTCCTGCCGGAGCGACAATCCTCAATGAACCGGCGATACTGCATTTCGACGTCCTCGGCATTGATCCCGACCTCGGGGGCATGGGGTTCCAACTCGCTGGAGGTATGAAACCAGCCCAGCCTGCCGCTTTCAAATTCCTTCCTGTACTCTGCTTCGAGCTTGGGGCTGATGTTGTTTCTGACAAATATCCTGACGGAGTCGGCGAAGAGCCGGATGTAGTTGTCGAGAACAAGTCTCTCGTAATTCGCCCCCACCTCCTCGGACCAGGCCTGTAACGCGATCGAGTGGTCCGCCTTTGCCGGAACGATCCATTGCTGCAAATCCCTGTTCTGTTCGGGAATTTCCAAATGTTCGGTCCCAATCCCGTTGAAATTCTGGCGAATGCCCAGGAGGTATCGGCTGTTCCTGTTGGTGTGGACAAATTCAGCGAACGCCTTGAGCAGGTTGATATAGGCGTCTCGGTGTGTCGGATGCCAATACATCAAGCTCCCCTGCTCGTCCCGGACTTGCACCGAGAATTTCACCGGATGGCAGGGCACCTCGGCAAACAGCCATTTCGGCTTCGTGTTGCCGTTGATCTGGATGGTGGTGTAGATTTTCAGCCGGCCATATTTTTCCAGCTCAGCGGCCATTTTGGAGAAATCATACTTCCCTTTCTCCGGTTCCAGATCCCGCCACTGATACACCATCTGGCCGCCCACGATGTAGGGTTGCTGCAGAAAGACCTCGGCATTCTCTCTCTTTTGATACCACAGTGCGTAGAGCCCCTCAGGGCCGGGGCGATCCCGTTGAGTTTGGGCGGTGCTGGCAGCCACCCCTTGCGCCAACAATGAGTTGAGCATCAACACCGATGCGATTAGGATAATTGGAGTCTTCATTTTTGTGCACATGCTGATGGGAAAACTTGGGTTGGAGAGCGGAATCACCCAGGGCCGTGAGCCTTGCGCTGCAGCGAAAATGCGTGCCCGTGGACCGGTTCCAACCCATCAACGGCCTGATCCCGCCTCAGGCCAATCCGTCGTGGCCGGGCGGGACAGGGCGAAATCAGGGGTGATCAGGCGGCCGGGGCCTTCTTCTTCAGTAGCGCAATGAGGATGAAGACGACAGTGAGGATCGCGGGGAGCAGGGCGACCTTGCCCAAGGCCTCGAGGCCGGCGGCGGCTTGGATACCGGCCAGGGCGTCCGCGGCCGCACCCCCGGCGGGTGTGCGCGCGGCGATGCCCTTGTCATACCAACTGCCGATGGTCGGGAGCAGGACACTGACACTCAGCATGCCAGCGCCGCCGATGGTGGCCATGCCCAGGGCGCCGGTCTTGGGATAGTTCTCCGCGACAAAGCCGACCATCGTGGGCCAGAAGAAGCACACGCCGAAGGCGAAGATCGCGGCCGAGGCGAAGAGCATGTTGCCACTGGAATGGCTCATGGCGTAGAGGCCGATGGTGCTGAGGATGGCGCTGGCGACCAGCATGCCGATCGGCGAAAGCTTGTGCACGAAGGGACCGGCGAACATGCGGCCGACAGCCATGATGCCATTGATCATGACGAGGACCAGGATACCAGACACCCCGGCGTGTCCGAGAATGTTGGGAATCCACTGGGTGGAGCCGAGTTCGGTGGCGGCCGTCAGGAACATGCAGCCCACCATCAGGATGAAGCCGGGGGCAAGGCAGGCGGCGAACATCGAGCCGGTGGACTCGCCGCGCTGGACGCGCTCCGTCTGCGGCATCGCCTGTCCCAGGAACATGAAGCCGTAGATGGCCGTCGGGATCAGCATGGTGGCAAACTGGTATTTCCAGCCCAGGCCGAGCTGGGTGAAGAAGAAGGCCAGGAGTCCGCCGATCACGATGCCACCGGGGAACCAGACGTGGAAGTGGTTGAGCTTGGTGGTCTGGTCCTTCGGGTAGAGGGTGGCGACGAGAGGATTGCAGGCTGCTTCGACCGAGCCGTTGGCAATGCCAAAGAGGAGCGTGCCGCAGAACAGGCTCCAGAAGTCCCATGCGAAGATGGTGAGCAAAATGCCCGCGAGGTGGCCGAGGAAGGCCAGCCCGAGGATGCGCTTGAAGCCCAGGCTGTCCACGAGCGGACCGCCGAACATCATGGCGAGCGTAAAGCCCCAGAAAGCGGTGCCGTTGACCCAGCCCACCTGCTCATTGGTGAGGTTGAACTGGGTGATCCAGTCCCCGGTGGCACCGCCACGGATGGCGAAGCTCATGGCGGTCGTAATCAGGGCGGCGCAACTGGCCGTGAACAGACGGGAGGGATTCATAAGGGTTTTAGGGGGTGATAGGCGGGAAAAACAGGTGGGGCCCACGCCCGGAGCCCGGAATTAACATCGGGGATCAAGCCCCGGCAGTCGAGCGACTTTGAGCTCACGGTCTGAGCGCTGGTCGGGGGGCCTGACCAGCGGGCCGTGGGTGACCGCAGTGTTGTCTGGCGAGAGCCGAGCGGCGGCGACGCGCAACCAGAAGGCGCGCGATCGATGGGGTTGTTCATGAAGGAAAAGGCACTCAAGCGGCGGATCGGGCGGGACCCGGGTATAGTCGTCGTCCGGTTTATTTCCTTTTGGTCAAGGCTTCCAGCTGCTCGCGATAGTCCGGCAGACTGCCCAACTGCGGGCTGACCTTATTGTAGAAAATCATTTTCCATCGGTACGGCATACCGCCGACCACCGAAAGCAATTTGGGGCGCAAAGCCTTGTTCTCCGTGACGAGAAAGAGGTCCGCCGCTTTTTCCGCCACCACCTTCTGGCTGTCTGAGTGGATGTCTGAACGGAGGGTCAGATCAATGCAGCGAACGGCCTGCTCGCGATCAGCGTCCGATCTGGCCTGGTCGTTGAGCACGGACAGCCAGTAGACGCACACCTCCAGGCTGCGCCACCGGATCAGGGCCTGCTCCGCGGCGCGGGCCAGGACCGGATCATTGCCCCGGACCCGCTCAATGCAGAAGGCCAGGGCCTCGGGCGAGGCCACGGCATCCAACAGCGGCAGGATGCGTGCTTCCAGTTCCCCGCCTGCGGGCTGGCTCAAGGCGGGGAGAATGGCTTCCTTCCAGATGCGGTCGGATTGCTCAAGCCGGATGGCCACCCGTTTGAGCGAGATCTGGATGCTGCGCACCACCGCCGGGTCCTTTTCCGAACGGAGTCGCGCCACCAGCAGCTGCACCGACTCGAGGTTGCCCAGGCGCTCCATCCCGCGCA
>JAQSDJ010000293.1 GCA_029945855.1 Lacunisphaera sp. | reverse complement strand
GAGGAAACGACCAAGGCGGAACTGGCGCAGACCCGGGCAGCCCTCGTCGCGCTGCAACAGGCCCCCAAGCCCGCGCCCGACACCGCCGCCCTCGACACCAAGGTCCGCGAACTGCAGACCGCCCTCGCCGAGCTCGAGACCTCGCGCAGTTTCACCCAGCAGGTCGAGGCCACCCTCAACAAGGTCACCGACCAGAAAAGCGCCCTTGAGGCCCAGCTCGCCGCGCTGACCGCCGAAGCCAGCCGTGCCAAACAGGACATCGTCGCCCTGACCGCCGCGCAGGCGGCCGCCAAGTCCGCCGCCCCCGCCTATCCCGACCTGTCGGCCCGCGTCCGTGAACTGGAATCACAATTGACCAAGGCGAACTCCGCCTTGGCCGCCGTCGGTTCGACGAAGGCGGATCTCTCCGGCAAGGTCGCCGCCCTCGAAGCCCAACGCGCCGACGTCGAGGCCGCCCTCGCTTCAGCCCAGACGGAGGCCGGCCGCGCCAAGCAGGAGGTGTCGGCGCTGACCGTCGCCAAGGAGGCCGCGACCGCAGCCGCCACCCAGGCCCGGCAAGCCCTCGCCGCGCTGGAACAGGCTCCCAAGCCCGCCCCCGACACCACGGCGCTCGACGCCAAGGTCCGCGAACTTCGGACCGCGCTCGCCGATCTCGAGGCCTCGCGCAATTTCACCCAGCAGGTTGAAGCCACCCTCAACAAGGTCGCGGCACAGAAAACCACCCTGGAAGCCCGGCTGGCGGCCCTGAGCTCCGAACGGGCCGCCGCCCAAACCGAGATCGGTGCGCTCACGGCCGCCCTCGCCCAGGCGAAAGCCACCCCGGCTTACCCCGACCTCTCCGGCAAGGTAGTGGAATTGGAGCGCGCCCTGACCGCGTCACGCCAGGCCGCCCCGGCCTATCCGGATTTGTCGGGCCGTGTCCGCGAACTCGAGGGCCAGCTCGTCAACGTGACGCAGTCGGCGGCCGAAACCCAGCAGGCCCTCGCGGCCGCCCGGCAGGCCAAGCCCGTTTATCCCGACCTGTCGGACAAGGTCGCCGCCCTCGAAACCAAACTTGCCGCCACTGAGAAATCCCTCGCGGCGAAACCCGCCGCCCCGACCTATCCCGATTTGCGCCCCAACGTCGCCGCCCTCGAGACCCAGCTCGCGGCCGCCAAATCCGCGCGTCCCGCTTATCCTGATCTGCGCGAGCAGACCGCCGCGCTCGAGGCGCAGGTCGCCGCTCTCACCCGGGCAAACCAGCAGGCGGAGCAGGCGCTCGCCGCCAAACCGGCCTACCCCGACCTCACCGGCCGCGTCAGCGAACTCGAAGCCCAGCTGGTCCGGGCCCGGCAGCCGGTCGCCCCCGCCTATCCCGATTTGCGCAACAACGTCGCCACCCTCGAGGCGCAGCTCGCAGCCGCCAAGTCCGCGGCCCCGGCTTATCCGGATCTTTCCGCCAAGGTCGCCGAATTCGACCGGCAGCGCGCCGCCGACCTGTCCGCCCTCGCCGCCGCGCAGGCGGAAGCCACCGGCAGCAGACAACAGCTGGCTGCTCTTACCCGGGCGAAAGCCGACGTCGAGGCCGCCCTCGCCGCCAAACCGTCCGCCCCCGCTTATCCGGATCTCTCCGGCCGCGTTCGTGAACTCGAAGGCCAGCTCGCCAACGTGACGCAGTCGGCGGCCGAAACTCAGCAGGCCCTCGCGGCCGCCCGGCAGGCCCAGCCCGCTTATCCCGACCTGTCGGCTCGCGTCAGTGAACTGGAGTCACAATTGACCAGGGCGAACACCGACTTGTCCGCCGTTGGCTCGGCGAAGGCGGATCTCTCCGGCCAGGTGGCCGGGCTGGCAACCAAGCTCGCCGCCACCGAGAAAGCCCTGGCAGATAAACCTGCCGCCCCGGCTTACCCGGATCTCTCCGGCCAGGTGACGCAGCTGGAGCAGGCGCTGGCCGACACCAACCGGCAGCTGATCGCCGCACAGAACGCCAAACCCGCCGCGCCGGCGTATCCGGACCTCTCCGGCCGCGTGGCCGAGTTGGAGGCCGCCCACGCCAAGGCCCGCGAGGAGGCGGCGCAGAAGATCGCCGCCGCCGAGCTGTCCCGTGCCGAGCTGTCGAAACAGTTCGACGCCTACAAGAGCGCGACCGTCGCCTCGCAGCGCGAAAGCACCACGCTGCAGGCCAGCGTCAAGATGCTCGAGTCCGACAAGGCCTCGCTCCGCCGCCAGGTGGAAGCCGCGGCCGCCGAGGCCGGCCAGCTCCGCACCCAGGTCGCCGCGCTCAAGACCGCGGCCGCCGCCATCAAGCCCGCCGCCCCGGCTTATCCCGACCTGTCGGCCCGCGTCCGTGACCTGGAATCACAATTGACCAGAGCGAACACCGACTTGTCCGCCGCCGGCTCGGCGAAAGCGGATCTCTCCGGCCAGGTGGCCGAGCTGGAAAGCGCGCTGGCGGCCGCCCGCCATGCCGCCCCGGCCTACCCGGACCTTTCCGCCAAGATCGGCGAACTGGAAGCGCAACTCGCCAGCCAAAGCGCGGCCCGTCAAGCCGCGCTGGCGCAGGTCGGCGGCTTGACGTCGGAACGCGATGCCGCCCGCCGCGCCCAAAACGAGCTGCGCGAAACCGTGGCCAGACTCGCCCAGGACAACGCCGGCTTGACCGCTGCGGTGAGCGCCGCCCGCAACGCCGCGCCCAGCTATCCTGACCTATCCGGCCGCGTCCGTGAACTCGAGGTTGCGCTCGCGGCGAAACCCGCCGCCCCGGCTTATCCGGACCTCTCCAGCCGCGTGAGCGAACTGGAAGCCCGGCTTGTGTCCGCGTCTTCCGACCTGACCGCCGCCCGCAACGCCGCGCCAGCTTATCCCGACCTGTCGGGCCGCGTCCGTGAACTCGAAGGCCAGCTCGCCAGCGTGACCCAATCCGCCGCCGAAACCCAGCAGGCCCTCGCCGTCGCCCGGCAGGCCCAGCCCGCCTATCCTGACTTCTCCGGCCGCGTCGCCGAGCTCGAGGCCGCCCTCGCCGCCAAACCGGCCGCCCCGGCCTATCCGGATCTCTCCGCCAAGGTGCGCACCCTTGAGACCGAACTCGCCGAGTCCAACCATCAGGCAGCTCAGGCGGTGCAGACCGCCGTGGCGGCCAGCCAACAGAACGCCGCGGAACTCAATGCCGCCCGCGCCCAGATCAACCAGCTCCAGACCGCGCTCGCCGCGAAACCCTCCGCCCCGGCGTATCCGGACCTCTCCGGCCGCGTGGCCGAGTTGGAGGCCAAGCTGGCCCAGGCCGGGCAAGCCGCCGCGCCCGCCTACCCCGACCACACCGACAAGGTTGCCGCGCTCGAAGCCACTGTCTCCGGCCTCACCGGCGAGATCGCCCAAGCGAAGCAGTCGCGCGCGGAGCTGTCGAAACAGTTCGACGCCTACAAGAGTGCGACCGTCGCCTCGCAGCGCGAAAGCACCACCCTGCAGGCCAGCGTCAAGATGCTCGAGTCCGACAAGGCCGCGCTCCGCCGCCAGGTGGAAACCGCCGCCGCCGAGGCCGGCCAGCTCCGCACCCAGGTCGCCGCGCTCAAGACCGCGGCCGCCGCCATCAAGCCCACGGCCCCGGCCTATCCCGATCTCTCGGACAAGGTCACCGCGCTCGAAAACCAGATCGCCGTCCTCTCCGCCCGCCCCGCCGCCCCGGCCTATCCGGACCTCTCCGGCCGCGTGAGCGAACTGGAGGCAAAGCTGGCGGCCGCGGCGCAGCCCGCCGCCCCTGCTTACCCCGACCTCTCCGGCAAGGTCGGCGAACTGGAGTCCGCCCTGACCGATTCCTCCCGCCAGGTGGTGGCGGCGAACACCGCCCTCGCCCAGCTGCAGCAGCAGCTCGCCGAGGCCAACGCCCGCCCCAAGGTCGACGACAGCGCCCAGCTGCGCCGCGAACGCGACGAACTTTCCAACCGCATGGTCAACCTCGCCAGCGAGCTCGCCCAGTTGCGGGGCGACCGCGAGCGCATGCAGAAGATGCTCGCGGACGCCGGCCGGCAGCTGCGCGACAACACGGCCGATGCCGCCCGGATCAAGGAACTCGAGGCCAGCCTCGGCGTCCTGACCACGGAGGCCGGCCAGGCCCGGCAGCAGGCCGCCGCGCTCGCCAGCGCCAAGGACGCCGCCGAGTCCCAGGCCAGCGGCCTCGTCACCGAGCGGGATGCCGCGCGCAACATGCAGAACGACCTGCGCAACACCATCGTCCGCCTGGAGCAGGAGAAAGCCCAGCTCGTGGCGGCCACCGCCGCCGCCCCGGCCTATCCTGATCTTTCCGGCCGCGTCGCGGAACTGGAATCCCTGCTGGCCCGCGCCGGGACCACCTCCGCCCCCGCCTACCCCAACCTGTCTGACAAGGTTGTCGCGCTGGAAAACCAGATTGCCGTCCTCACCACCCAGGCCAACCGCAGCCGGCAGGAGATCACCGCGCTCAGCCAGGCCCGGGATCAGGCCGCGAAGGGCGGAGCCACCCCGTCCTACCCGGACCTCTCCGGCCGCGTGAACGAGCTGGAATCCACGCTCGCCGACACCCGCAGCCGGCTGTCCGCCGCCCAAGTCGCGCTTCAGGCCGAACAGGCGAAGCCCGCTCCGACCCCGGCCGGCGTTCCCGCCGATCTGTCCGGCGAACTCGCCGCCGCGAAGGCCGAGGCCGCCGCCCTGGCCAAGGCCAAGGATGAGGCCGAGGACAAGCTCGCCACCTCGCTGCGCGGTTACGCCGCGCTGGAGCGCGAGCGCGACAACTTGGCCGCCCGCGCCAACCAGTCGGCCGAGGTCGTGACCGCCGAGCGCAACACGCTCGCCGCCCAGGTCGCGACGCTCACCAACGAGGTCGCCCAGCTCCGGTCCGGCGCGGCCGCCCAGGCGGAGGCGCTGAACCAGGCCACCACCCTCGCGACGGACAAGCGCTCCCTCGAGGCCCGCCTCGCCGACGTGGAAGGCCGCGTCTACGCCGCGCAGGCCGAGGCCGCTCGCGCCACCGAGTCGCTCTCCGCGCTGCAACGCTCGACTGCCCAGACCACCAACGATCTCGCCGCCACGCGCGCGCTGGCTCAGCAGCTGCAGGGCTCAAACACCGTCCTCGCGAGCGAGAACTACCAGTTGAAGACCATGCTCGCCCGCTCGGTCGGCACCCCGGCCAGCACCCCGGTCCGGGCCGTCGCCGCTCCCGCGGCGCCCACGCCGGTGCCGGCCCTGGCCGCCGCCCGCACGCATGTCATCGCCAGCGGCGACTCGCTCACGCGCATCAGCCAGCGTTACTACGGCAACGCCAACCGCTGGCCCGACATCTACAACGCCAACCGCGACAAGATCGGTGCGGACGGCATCCTGCGCGTCGGCGTCGAACTGCGGATCCCGTAAATGCGCATGATTCGCGGGCGGGGTCGCCCGCGCTCCATTTACTGGAGCCACGGCGACCTCGCCGTGGGAATCAAAACATCCCCACGATCACCGCCAGTGCGACCACCGACGTCAGCACGCTGAGCACGATGGTGCCGGAGGCCAGCGGCTCGTCGCCCTTCATCTCCAGCGCCATCGTGTAGGAGACGATGGCGGTGGGGCACGCCAGGAGGATGAGCAGCACCTTCATTTCCAGCCCGCCCAGCCCGAGCGCCCGGCCGACGATCCAGCCGAGCAGGGGCGACAGCAGCGTCTTGAGCAGCGCGGCCGCCAGCGGGGCGCGCCAGTTGCCGCCGAACTTCACCGTGACGAGCGAGCCGCCGACGCCGAGCAGGCCAAGCGGCAGCGCCATCTCACCGAGGGCGGTGAAGGTCTTGTCGAGCACGGGCGGCAGCGTCCAGTCCGCGAGCGCGAAACCCATGCCGGCGAACGTCGCCAGCAGCGGCGGCGTGGTGGCCAGCTGCCTCAGCAGCGGTTTCACCATGGCCCAGCCCACCGTATGCTGGCTGAACAGCAGCACGAACACGGCGGCGGTGTTGTAGAACACCATCATCGGCGCGACGGTGAGGATCGCGGCGGTGCGCACGCTGACGCCCCAGGCCAGCGGCGTGTCGGGCAGCGAGAAGATGATCGGCAGCCCGACGAAGGCCAGGTTGCCGCGAAAGCCGCCCTGCACGAAGGTCCCCGCCGCCGCACCCGGCACACGCAGCAGCCAGGCCGCGAGATAACCGGCCACGATCACCGCCATCGTCGCGACCAGCATGGCCGTGAGCATGAGCCCCGCGCCGCCCACCCGGTGGAACGAGTCGACCAGCTGGGAGAAAAGCAGCGCGGGCAGGCCGAGCCAGTAGGTGACACGGTTGGCCTCCTTGAGGAAATTCTCCGACACGAACGCCGACCGCTGCAGCACCGCGCCGAGCGCGATCATCAGGAACACCGGCGCGAGGACGTTGAGAATCTGCACGGCGCGCGACACTTGGCCCCGACGGTCCAGGCGGCGAGTCCGTTTTTCCCCCGCCCCGCCCCCGGATAATTTGTCAATTAATACGTTACAAACCGGTCCGGGCGGATTTGGCATCGCGTCCCGCCGCGGGAAATGTTGCGGTCGGCCCATGTCCTTGCCCTCGATCGCATTCATCGGCACCGGCGTCATGGGCCGCAGCATGGCGGGCCACCTGCTCCGGGCCGGCCACCCGCTCCATGTCTTCAACCGCACCAAGGCCAAGGCGCAGGCGCTGCTCGACGCCGGCGCGCACTGGCATGACAACCCCGGCGCAGCGGCCGCGCAGGCGGACTTCGTCATCACCATCGTCGGCTTCCCCGCCGACGTGGAGGCGACCTATTTCGGCGGCGACGGCGTGATCGCGCAGGCGAAGCCCGGCGCGGTGCTCATCGACATGACCACCTCCAGTCCGCGGCTGGCGCAACGGATCGCAACCGCGGCCGCGGCCCGGGGGCTCTCCGCCCTCGACGCCCCGGTGACCGGCGGCGACGTGGGTGCCCGGGAGGCGAAACTCTCGATCATGGTCGGCGGCGACGAGGCGGCGTTCACCCGCGCCCGCCCGCTGTTTGCGCTGATGGGCAAGATCATCGTTTTCCACGGCGGCCCCGGCTCCGGCCAGCTCTGCAAGCTCGCCAACCAGATCGGCATCGCCTCGGTGATGATGTCCTGGTGCGAGGCCCTGGCGTTCGGGAAATCCGCCGGCCTCGATCCGCTGCGGGTGCTGGAGAGCATCGGCGGCGGCGCCGCGGGCAGCGCCGCCATGACCGTGCTCGCGCCCCGCGCGCTCAAGGGCGACTTCGCCCCGGGCTTCTACGTGAAGCACTTTTTGAAAGACATGCGCCTCGCCCTCGAATCCGCCGCGGAGATGAAGCTCGACCTGCCCGCGCTGGCGCAGGCAAAAAAGCTCTACGACGAGGTCGAGCGCCGCGGCTGGCAGGACAGCGGCACGCAGGTCCTCTGGCGCTACTACGCGGAGTCCGCCTGAGGGCGGACAGAGCGAGGTGGGGCGAATCCTCCGGATGAGCCGTTTCGACAAGCTCAAGGCCCCGAGCCTGTCGCGGGGCCGCGGCGCGGCGAGACGCCTCGCCCTACCCGGGGAGGGATCAGCGACCGTGTCAGCCATAGGCGTGGCGACGACTGATCCCGCCCTACAGTCGCCCTATTCGCCGCCGTCGCCCGTGCGGATGGGCCGGATGGCTTTCCCGAAGAACACCGCGTTGAAGAACACGCGGTTGCCGCCATACCAAAACCCACGGAAGTTGGGGTCGTCGGGCAGCGCGATCACCGCGCCGCGACCGGTCGGCAGCGCCACAATCGCGGCCGAGTTCGCGATCCGCGCGAGGTTTTCCGGCGAAGTGTAGCCCGCCTGCAGGGGTTGGGCCGTGTAGACGGCCGGAGTCTCGTAGGGCGATTTCGCGGGCTTCAGCACCGCGGTGCTCGTGCGGATGACCGACAGCGTGTCGCGGTTGAAACCGTAACCCAGCGGATGCGTGCGATCGATGGCCACCTCAAAGATCGTCCCCGCGACGAGCTTGGTCGCCTCATGATCCGCCCCCTCGCCATAAGGCCGGCGCGGCGCGGGCTGACCGGCCGCCGCCTTGGCCGGGGTTTCTTCCAGCTTTGGGCCGAACTCGAAGGCGGCGATTTCCTTCTTCGCCGCCCACTCCACCGCGCGGCCCTGGACCACGAGCGTGCCACCGGCGCGCACCCAGCGCTTGAGCGCGGCGACGGTGTTGTCGTTCAGGGTGTCGTAGGTGCCGTCGGCCAGCACGATGACCGTGTAGCGCGCGAGTTCGGTGCGGTTCATCACGGCCTGGTCCAGCAGCGTGGGCGTGAGGCCGACCCGCTGGTCGAGCACGTGCCAGGCGGCGCCGATGACCTGCGGGTCGACGCCGTCGCCGGTGACCAGCGCGACGGCCGGCCGGTCGAGCACCACGAAGGACGCGCTGCCGAAGTCCACGCCAGCGGGCGTGAGCCCCGTGCCGAAGCCATGAACCGTGATGGCGTCCTCCCGCACGATCGTGTCGATGAGCACAGCGATTTCCTTGGCGCGGTCGGCCTGCAGCCCGACCGGCC
>JAQSDJ010000292.1:2749-8511 GCA_029945855.1 Lacunisphaera sp. | reverse complement strand
ACCCATAACCATCAACCTAAACATGCCTCGGTCCCCAAACTTTGGTGTAGACCCGGAAGGTCCTCCTGCGCCAAGCCTACGGACGGCAGCCTCCGTCCTCGCTTTGCTCGGCGGAGGCTGGTGCGAGCGCCGGGAGTCGAACCCGGATCGATGGCTTCGGAGGCCACAACACTATCCATTGTGCTACGCTCGCAAACTGCCGAGCGGGTAGCTTTCGCGGGCGGCGGGGGTTTTCAAGCTGTTTTGCGGGTTGGCAGGGAATCATTCCACGGCGGGGTCGCCGTGGCTCCAAGCGAAGCAGGGCGGGGGAACCGGCCCGCGCTGGACATAAAAAGGGCGGGGTCAGCGACCCCGCCCGGCGGAAGTGACGGCTCGTCGGGACGACTCGCCCTACCGGCTCAGTGCGACGCCTTGACCGCGGCGGTCATGGGCTGGCCGATCTGGGTGAGCAGCTCCTTGAACCAGGGCACGGTGACGTCGAAGGCCTTGCCGCCTTTGATGCGGGGGAACTCGATGGCGCGCAGCTCGTCGCCGCGCTCCTCATCCTGGCCGATGAGGCCCGTGATGCCCTGCTGGGCGCATTCCACGGCCTTGAGCACGCAGGTGTCGATGAGGCGGAAATCCTCGTCGTTGGCCGGGGCGGAGCGGGCGAAATAACCGCTCTTCTGCACGAGCACCTTCTCGGCGCCGATGAGCTTGGCGAACTGCTCACCGAACCATTTGCCGGGGTTGATGGTGTCGAGGCGGACGTGCCCGAAGGCGTCGCGGTCGATCTTGGCGCCGCGGGAGGTCATTTCCTGGATGATGCTGTCGAGGCCGGCGCCTTCGCTGACGAAGAGGTTCACGTTGCCCTGCTGGTCCATGATGGCACGCAGGCGCTTGGACTCGGCCTCGATGTCGAGGGCCAGCTCGGGCAGGTAGATGGCGTGGACGGCATAGCGGTCGCGGGTGAGACCAAGGCCGGGCACCCAGGCCTGCTGGGCGAGGTGGCGCTGGTATTCGCGGGCGGTGGCGGCGGTGAGCCAGCCGCAGCTGCGGCCCATGACCTCGTGGACGATGAGCATGCGGCCGCTGGCGCCGAGCTCGGTGACGACGTTTTTGAAAAACTTCGAGCCCTGCTCGGCCGCGGTCACGGCGCCGAGGCTCTGCCGGATGGGGATGATGTCGTTGTCGATGGTCTTGGGCAGGCCGATGACATTGAGCCGGTAATTGTGCTTTTCGAGATAGGCGGCGAGGTCGGCGGCCGTGGTGTTGGTGTCGTCGCCGCCGACGGTGTGGAGGATGTCGACGCCGTCGCGCTGGAGCTGTTCGGCGGCCACCGCGAGGGGATCCTGGCCTTCCTGCACGAGGCCGCGTTTGACGCAGTCCTTGGCGTTGGTGAGCTTGACGCGGCTGTTGCCGATGACGCTGCCGCCGTATTTGCGGAGGACGCCGGCTTGGGCGCGGATCTCGGGGGTGATGGCGATGCTCTCGCCCTTCAGCAGGCCCTTGTAGCCGGAGCGGTAGCAGATGATGTCCCAGCCGGGGCATTGCTGCGTGTAATGGAGGATCAGCTGACCGACGGCGGCACTGAGGCAGGGCGCGAGCCCGCCGGCGGTGAGAATGGCGACTTTCTTGTGGTTGCTCATGGTCTGGAAACCCGAGTCGAGCAACCTGCGGGGGGCGAATCAACCCCGGACCCCGTTTATGCCTCGGGTATTACATTTTCTCCGCGGTCCATGACCGCCACCGGGCCCCGCCGACCGCTCAGCGCAGCAGAAACTTGATGAGCACGAAGCCGCCGATGAGCAGCACCATGAAAATGACGGTGAAGAGCTCGAGGTATTTTTCGAGGAGGCGCTTGATCGGGGGACCGAACAGATAGATGGCGCCGGCAACCATGAGAAAGCGGCCGGTGCGGCCAATGACGGAGGCCCCGAGCAGGGTCCAGAGGCTGACCTGTTCGTGAAACACCCCGGCGGCGATGGTGAACACCTTGTAGGGGATGGGGGTGAAAGCGGCGGTCAGGATCGCGAGGAAGGCGTTCTGGCCGTAGAGCTCGGCGACCTTGTCCCAAGCGGAACCGTAGTGGAGCAGGTCGAAGATGATCCAGCGTCCGAGCGGCTCGGCGGCATAACCGATGTAGTAGCCGAATGCACCGCCTGCCACGGAGCCCACCGCGCACCAGAGGGCGAACTTGAAGGATTTCTTCGGCGCACCCATGCAAAGCGCGATCAGCAGCACGTCGGGCGGGATGATGAAAAACGAGGATTCGACAAACGCGATGAGCACCAGGGCCGTGAGGCCGTGCGGGGTGTCGGCCCAGTGGAGCACCCACTGGTAAAGGCGCTGCAGCCAGTTGGGTTTTCCCGCGGGAGCAGGAGCGGGGGCGGGCGGGGTTCCTGGGCTGTGCATGAAAATAAAAAGGGCAGGTCGGCGTGCGATCCTGCCCGGGAAGGGAAAGAGTGGGCGACTTAGACGTCGGCTTTGGTCTTGCGCAGACCCTGCACGCGATCGCCGGCTTTCCACTGGCCGCGCTTCTTGAGGAGGGCCACGCGCTCGAAGCGCTTGAGGACATTGCGTTTCACGACGAGACCGCCGCCGGACTTGAGACTGTTGTGCTGGGACATAAAAGAGGTTGGGATTAAGGTGATTTCGAGCTCTGGAAGGGTGCGGATGTAGAGTTGGCCATCACCCATGACAAGTATTTTTCTCCCACCTGCTCGGCATTGATCTCAATCCATTGCGGCGTGGCGAAGGGATGGTGGTGGTGAATCCAGGAACTGAGGGCGGAAGCATTGCCCGGCAGGTATTTAAACCACACCCGGAATTCTTCGGCCTGCTGCAGCCGGCCCTCCCAGTGATAATACGACGTCCCCGGCCCGTCCACCTGCGCGCAGGCAGCGAGACGGGCCTCGACCGCGCCGCGGGCCAGCCGGTCGGCGTCGGCGCGTTGGGTGGTGGTTGTCCAAGCCACAAACATGGGCAAAGCATTGCCGCGGAAGGGCAGTTGTCAAAGTCCGACCCGCCCAATGGTCATGCGGTGCACGGGTCGCATTTTCCCTGATGTTTGGTGATCCAAAGATGCTGAACGGGCTGATGCTCCCGGGTAGTTTAAGCGGGCGGTTCGAAACGGCCGGTGTTTCGGGCCGGCAGCACGAATCGGCTGGCGCCTCGGCGAATTTCACTGGGTGCTCGCGTTTATAACCTCATTTTAGACTGGGGGAGAGCCAGAAAATGGCCCGGTGCAATGCAGGGGATCTAATTAAAAATCAAAATCCAATCATTAGCCTGCCGACCAGGTATCATATTATTAACTTATATAAGAAATATAGAAAACATTGGTGGCGCGATATTTGACAGATGATTTTACTACTCCAAAGCCTCGCAAAATATTAAACCAAAATCACAATGATTGCTTCGTGTGCTAGATCAAAATGGTTGTCAGTATTAAATTGCCTGCTTGCACTCGGTCTCGTGCTGGTAGTGCTGCCCGCCTCAGTCAGGGCACAAATTAAGGTCAGCATTGTTGCTGGAAAAACCGGGAATGAATCGAGCATCAAAGCCAGTGGAAGCGTGCAACACGTGATCACTGATAAAGAGCGGGGTTCATTTGGGATAGAGGACCGTGCCCTCAAGGAGGCCGTGGACGCGTATTTCGGCGAGAAGCCGAATGATGCCTACGTCAAAAGTCCGGCCCGGAGTGACGATCTCTACAAAAAGTATGACTGGCCGCAGGTCCAAACGGTGGTGGGGGTCACCGGCGCCAGGATTCTCAGCGTCACCTCAAAGCCCGTCATTGTTTCGACCCAGACGTTCACCAACCACAGCAGCAAAGCGGCCACGTTCAATTGCGCGATATCCCAGTCGGTGCAGACCACTACGGAAAGCAATTGGTCCACCACGGACACGGTCGAAGTCGGGCAAAAGATTGAATATGGCGTCTCCTTTATCGCCGAGGTGAAGGGGGAAACCTCCCTCACCTATAGTCATTCGTGGGGGCAGGGAGGCTCCCAATCAGAATCTGTCACCGTTGGTTCAGATTCCGGGGTTAGTGTTGAACTGCAACCCGGGGAATCAGTCAAAGCCACCCTGACCGCCAGCAGGGGTGAATTGAGCGCCCGGGTCTCCTATGAGGCTCATCTGATCGGCGATGCCGCAGTAAACTATAATCCTACTCATAAAGGCCACCATTTCTGGGGGCTTGGTATCCAGGGTATCATGGGTGCAAAAGGTATTACGAACAGCAAGACATACACCGAGGATATCACGGTAGGGTTTTATACCGATTCCATGATCGAGGTCGTCAATGCCACCACGAACACGAAGATGGCGACGAAGGTCATTCCGGCCATGCACCAATAGTGCATCCCATCCGCTGAACGGTTAGACCCACGCAATTCAGAACCCCGCAATCCCGCCGGCCTTCGCTGGCGGGATTTTTTTGTCGTGATCGCAATGGGGCAAGCGGTCGCCCGGGCAGCGCCCCCTGATCGTTGCGCGGACAGGCCGGCTGGACGTATGGGGCAAGGGAAAACCCGCGGGCCCTCAGGCTACCGCGGGCCGCACCCTCATTTCCAGTCGAAGACCAGACTGGTTGAATAGATCAGATCGTGTCGATCCGTGCCCGGCGGGGGGTTGACGCCATATTCATACTCGAGGCTCAGGCGCAGCTTCATGTTCCCCTGGGCCAGGGGGAAATCGAGGTCCGATTCCACGTGAAACCGGTCGTTGGCGGGAGTTTCAAAGGCCCGCGTAAAATACAACTGCGTCTCCAGGCTGGCATGCTGAAACCGGGTGGTATGGCTCAGCGTTATCTCCGCGCCGAAAGTGTCATTCGGGGTTCCCGTCACCAGTGTTTCCGAGATGGAATTCAAGCCCAGTCGCAGCTCAAGGTTGTGTTTTCCTTGCCGGATCAACTTGCGGGCGAGGCCCAGGGAGAAAGTCCGGCGCAGATCGAGCGCCTTGATATGATCCCTTTCCAGCAGGGATTTGGCGAACCAGCTGTTCTGCTCATCGAGGTTCTTGGAATAATCAAGGCTCGCCTTGAAGTCATCCGAATTGGTCACCTCGTTATCCTCCTCCTGGGAGGCCGCCAGATCGATCACCAGCTGGTCCTGGGGCCCCTGCAGGGTTGACTGAAATTCCAAGGAGAACGAACGGTTTTCAGAGACGCCCGTGCGGCCGCTGAGGCTGACCGAGACTTCATGCGACCAGTGGCGTTTCGTGGACGCCGCGGCCGCCTCGCGCTGGCGATCGGCCGGGCTTTCCGCCCCCCGGCGCCACAGCGAGACGATCCGGTCGGGCCGGATGCCGGTCTTCTCCCCTGCCGCCGTGATGACCGTCCCCTCGGGGCTGGGGCTTATTTTGCCCTTCAGGAATTTGGTGGAATCAAGTTGCACATTGACCGGCTCGTCCGTGGCAATCGACCTTACTTTCTCCTGCCGGATGTCAATCTCACCGGCAAAGTCCGTATCGAGTTTGACGGTCCCGGAATCGATCGAGAGCAATTTTCCCTTCAGGACCAACCCATCGAGCAGAACCACCTGGTCGGCATTCAGGGCCCCCACCAGCAGCGTGAGCAGTGCCAATGACAAGCCATGCCAGTAGTATGCCCTCATCGCCTCACAGGCAGATGGGACGCCTGCGGCAATTCAACGCCGAATGCAAATCTGCGCAGAGGTTGAAGGTAAACTGGATCAATGTATTACGCCAGGCCATGGGACTGGAGCCAACCGGATGGACCAAACACGCAGTCGAGTGCAGGCGTTCTGCAAGGGTCG
>JAQSDJ010000292.1:0-2739 GCA_029945855.1 Lacunisphaera sp. | reverse complement strand
GGACAACATGCTGGGTGTGATCGTCTCGGGCCCGACCCGGCCGCAGGAAGAGCCGACACCGGCCCGACCCCGGCAGCGGCCAGACCGGCGTGGTCGCGACGGAGTGCGGGCCCGCGCGGACGGTGACGGCGTCAGCCTATCGGAGGGGAGGGGACAGTCCGATCCGAGTCTGCGATGGCAAGAGCCCCAAGAATGCAACGGGGTGAAACTACGGGCCCGCGAATCGGTTATTCATTGGGAGTCAGCGTATAAACCGGGGCATGGTATCCCGCAAAATTGACCCTTGACGCACTTATGCGCCGCCGTAGGTCTATCCGTTCACAAAAATCTATCCGCCGCCACCATGAGAGACGAATACATCCGTGAAGCCCAGAAAACCATCCAGGATCCGAACATCCTGATCAACGTGGTCTCGCGCCGCGTGAAACAGCTCCGCCGCGGCGCCCGTCCGCTGGTCGAGTCGCTCGAGAAGCTGAGCCCCGAGGACATCGCCCTGCGCGAGGTCATCGAGGGCAAGATCAGCTTCGAGCTGCACACCGCCTGAGCCGGCCCCGCCGGCCCGGTTCCACTTTCCCGAAGCGAGGCCCCGGCCTCGCTTCTTTTGTTTGCCGCCCCGCGCTTCCCGGCGCATCACTGACCGTCCCATGGCCGCCCAGTCCAAAGATTCCGCCCGCTACACCGAGATGCGCAACCCCAAGGCGCTGCGGGATTATTTCCTCCACGACAAGTTCGAGGCGGGCATCAAGCTGGTCGGCACCGAGGTGAAGTCCATCCGCGGCGGCAAGGCGCAGATCACCGACGCCTTCGCCCGGCTCGAGAAGGGCGGGGTCTGGCTCTACGGCGCCTACATCGAGGAATATTCCCACGGCGGGGCCACCCAGCACGCTCCGCGCCGCGTGCGCCAGCTGCTCCTCCACGAGAGCGAGATCCGCAAGCTCGTCCAGCAGGTCGAGACCGGCGGCCGCTCCATCGTCGCGACGCGCATGTATTTCAAGCAG
Source organism: Lacunisphaera sp. (assembly GCA_029945855.1). Lineage (GTDB taxonomy): Bacteria > Verrucomicrobiota > Verrucomicrobiia > Opitutales > Opitutaceae > Lacunisphaera. The sequence continues at coordinate 1,741 of JAQSDJ010000292.1, read as the reverse complement.
GCGCTGGTAAAGGTGGAGATCGCCACCGCCACCGGCAAAAAGCAGTTCGACAAGCGCGCCGACCTCAAGAAACGCGAGATGGACAAAGAGGCCCGCAAGGCCCTGAAATTCCGCCGATGAAACGCACGCCGCTCAACCACGTCGCCGTCCGCGTCCCGGGCAGCACCTCCAACTGCGGCGCCGGCTTCGACACGCTCGGCCTCGCGCTCTCGATCTACAACACCGTCACGCTCACGCGCGGCGACTGGCGCGGAGCCCGGGCGAAGACCGCCGGCGAGATCGCCGGCCTGGACATGGCCGACGAGGCCGCCCGGTTGTTTTTCGTGCGCGCCGGGGCCGAGGATTTCGGCTTCGAACTCGGCATCACGGGCGAGGTGCCGATGTCGCGCGGCCTCGGCTCGAGCGTCACCTTGCGCGCGGGTGTCGTGGCGGGGCTCAATGAACTGGCGGGCGCCAAGCTCACCAAGGACGACCTGTGCTCGCTCGTGACCCAGCTCGAGGGCCATCCGGACAACGCGACGCCGGCCGTCATCGGCGGCTTCTGCGTGGCGCGTTCCGACCCGCACACGAACGAACTGCTCGGCGTGCTGCGCAAACCCATCGGCCGGGACCTGTGCTTTGTCGTGGTGTCGCCCGACCAGGAGCTCGAGACCAAGAAGGCCCGCGGCATTTTGCCGAAGGAGTTGCCGTATTTCGACGCCATCAAGAGCGTGAACAGCGCCGCCTACGTCGTGGCCGCCATCCTTTCCGGCGAATACGACCGGTTGCGGCACGCGGTGATGGATTTCCTGCACGAGCCCTACCGGCTGCCGCTCATCCCCGGCGCCAAGCCCGCGATCGAGGCGGGGATCGCGGCCGGCGCGCTGACCGGCTGGCTCAGCGGCAGCGGCTCAAGCGTGCTGTGCGTGGCCCGGCCGGACAAGGCCGCGCGGGTGGGGCGGGCGATGGCGGCGGCGTTCGCCGCGCACAAGCTGTCCGGCACCGTCCACCTGCTCCACGCGGACAACGCGGGCCTAAAGGTCGTTAAACGGCGAGCCTGAGGCGATGACCTTGGGCGGGTGCGGGTCGGGCCAGTATTTGACGACCTCGTTGGCGAGCGCGAGCCACTTGAAGGGTTTGCGGACAATGACCTTCAGCGCCGGCACCGACGCCAGCTCGCGCTCGGTGAACTTGAGGTGGTAGGCCGTGATCATCACCACCGGAACAGCCGGGTTGATCTTCTGCACCGCCTGGATGAACTCGAGCCCGTTCATGTCGGGCATCTGGTAATCGGTGACGATGAGACCGACATCCAGCTTCGGCATCGCGCGCAGGGCGTCCGCCGGCTTGGTGAACCCATGCACCGGGCAGGCCAGGTGCTCGCTGAGCAATTGCTCGAGCAGGTCGATGTAGGAGATTTCATCATCCACGAGGACGACGATTTTCCCCTTCGGTCGGGGCGGGAGCTTGGTCATGGCGTTGGGTGGTGCTGCGGCCCGTGCAGCAAAGGCTTTTTTCTAGGGTAAAACGGCTTGCCGTAAAGCGGATAACTCGTCCCTGCTTCCGCCATGCTCCATGTGGTGCTCTTCGAGCCGCAGATCCCGCCCAACACCGGCAACATCGGCCGCATGTGCGCGGTGACGCGGTCGCGGCTCCACCTGATCCACCCGCTCGGCTTCGCGGTCACGGACAAGAATCTCAAGCGCGCCGGCATGGACTACTGGCACTCGCTGGATGTCCACCATCACGCCGACTGGGCGGC
>JAQSDJ010000291.1 GCA_029945855.1 Lacunisphaera sp. | reverse complement strand
GCGTTGCCGCCCATCCCCCAGAGCGTGCCGTCGGCCTTGATGAACAGGCTGTGGTCCCAGCTCGTGGCGAAGCCGAGCACCCGCTCGTAGGACCGCGGCGTGTTCTGCTGGACCGTGTCCCCCGTTCCCAGCTGGCCCGCGCTGTTCCCGCCGAAACCGAGGAGCAGACCGTCGGTCTGCATCGCGAAACGGTGCGTCGTGCCCGCCGCCACCGCCACCGAACCCGGCTCGACCACCGTCAGCGTCACGGTATTGGACATCACCGTGCCCGCGACGTTGGTGACGTTGCAGCGGAACTGGTCGCCGCTGTTGGCCAGTGACTGATCGGCGGCCGTGAGGGTCGCGGTCGTGGCGCCGGAGTAATTGGCGCCGGCCACGTTGCTCCACGTGCCGCTGCCCGCCGGCAGCCGCTGCCACTGGTAGGACATGGCCGTCGTGCTGGAGGCCGCGACGGTGAAGGTCGCCGCACTACCCGCCAACACCGACTGGTTGGCCGGATGCTGCGTGATGGTTGGCGGCAGCTGCACCGTCAGGGTCGCAACGTTCGAGGTCGCCGAGCCGGCGATGTTGGAGACCACCACGGAATAGTCCGCCGCGTCGGAAGCCTGGACACTGGCGATGGTATAAGTTGCGGACGTCGCCCCGGGGATCGGCGTGCCGTTCTTGCGCCACTCGTAGCTCGGCGTCGCGTTGCTGGTGACCGTGACCGCGAAGGTGACCGGGCTCCCCGCGTTCACGGTCTGCGCGGCCGGGTCCACCGTGATGACCGGTGGTAGCGCGATCGCCAGGACCGCTGCATCGGAGGTCACCGAGCCCGCGCTGTTGGTGACGACCACCGTGTAGCTGCCCACATCACCGACCTGGACGCTGGCGATGCTGTAGGTCGAGGCCGTTGCGCCAATAATATCCGTCCCGTCCTTCTGCCACTGATAAGTCACGGCCACCGGACTGCCCGCCGTGACGCTCAGCACAAAGGGCGTCCCCGCCGGCACGGTCTGCCCGATGGGCTGGCCGGTGATGACAGGCAGGGGAACCGTCAGGGTCAGCGTCGCCGCATCGGACGTCGCGGAGCCATACGAATTTGTCACCACGCATCGGAACTGGTCGCCGCTCATGGGCTGGGTGGTGCCGGTGAGGGTGAGGGTGGTGTCGGTGGTGCCGGCATAGCCTGCGCCGTCAACCAGCCCGTTCCAGGAACCGCCCGCCGGCATCCGCTCCCACTGGTAGGTCCGCGGATATGCGCCGGAGGCGCTGACATAGAAGGAGACCTCCGCCCCGATCAAAACGCTTTGGCCCAATGGTTGGGTCCGGATGACCGGTGCGACGTCGGCACTCCAGGTCAGCTGCTCGGGGAGGTAACCGGCGGTGGAAGCGCTGGTGCCGTCGCCCAACTGGCCGTTGCTGTTGCCGCCCATCCCCCACAAGGTGCCATCGGTCTTGGTGAAGAGGCTGTGGTAGGAGCCGGCCGAGATGTTCTCCACGTCCGCGGCGATCTCCACCGGGCTGAGCCGGGACGAGGTGGTCCCATCGCCGAGCTGCCCGTAATAGTTCTGCCCCATGCCCCACAATTTATGATCGGTGGTGACAAAAAGCGTGTGGTTGCCGCCGGCTGCCACCGCCACGACATGCCGCGCCACCTGCACCGGGACAATCTGCTGGTCCGAGTTCCCGATGCCGAGTTGGCCGCTGTAGTTGTTGCCGGTGGCCCAGAGCGTGCCATCCTGCCGGAGAAACACGCTATATTGGTTCCCGCCCGCCGCCACCGTGATCACCTGGCTGGCGACCTGGACCGGCGCCGGGCGCGCCGTCGTCGTGCCATCTCCCAGCTGTCCGCCATAATTGGAGCCCATCGCCCACAAGGTGGCGTCCGTCTTGATGAACAAGGCATACCCGGAGCCCGCTGCCACGGCGGTCACCCCCGTCGCCACCTGCACCGGCGTGAGGCGCGAGAGCGTCGTGCCATCCCCCAACTGCCCGTAATTATTGCCGCCCATGGCCCACAGGGTCCCGTCGGTCTTGATAAAGTAACTGACGTTGGGGCCGGCCGCCATGGCCGTCACATTGCTGGCAATCTGGAGGGGCAGCGCGGAGCCGGTCGTGACCCCGTTGCCGAACTGCCCGGAATCATTGCCGCCCATGGCCCACAGGGTGCCATCGAGCTTGAGCAAGAGCGTGTGAGTTCCCGCGGAGCTGACCGCGGCGACGCCAGTCGCGATCTGCCGGGCGTTGATGAAACCCGTCTTTGTCCCATCGCCGAGTTCGCCGTTGTAGTTGCTGCCGGTGGCCCAGAGCGTGCGGTCGCTCCTGATCCAGAAGCTTCGGTTGCTACCGGCGGCCACCACCTCTACCGCCAGTCCCGAGTCCGGGGTGAGTGCGACCACCGCGGAGGCGACCGATCCTCCGGGGTTGCTGATGACCACATGATAGGCTCCGAAGTCAGTGGCCTGCAGGTTCGTGATCGTCAACCCGCTGGCCGTGGCGCCAGCCAGCGCCTGGCCGTCGCGATACCATTGATAAGCCAGCGGGGAAGTGCCCGCTCCCTGCACGGTAAAGACGGCCGCGCGCCCCGGCGCCGCCACGACGGGTTGCGGCTGGATCGTCACGGTCGGCGGGATGGCCGGGCGCACGGTGACGGTGACCGTCGGGCTGGTGGTCGTGCCAGCGAGGTTGGTCGCGATCAGGGTATAGTGGCCGCTGTCCGCCGTCGTGGCGTAGCTCTTGTTGAAATAGGAGGAGGTGGCCCCCGTGATCGCCACCCCATCCTTGTGCCATTGATAGGTAATCGGTCCGGTGCCGGTGACCGTGGGATAGAGCGAAAGGGAGGACCCATACTCGATGGTCTGCGCCGGGTTGAGGTTATAGATGCCCGGCGGCATCGCCGCATTGACGACCAGGGTGACCGGCGAACTGGTCGCAGTGCCAAAGGCGTTGGTCACGATCAGCGTGTAGACCCCGCTGTCGGCCCCGGTCACCCCGCTCTTGCTGAAGCCGGAGTTGGTGCCGTTGGGCAGGTCGACGCCATCCTTCTGCCAGCGGTAGGTCAGGGGCGACGTGCCGGTGACCGACGGGTATAGTGAAAAATAGTCGCCGTAGTTGACCGCGACCACGGCCGGCAGGCCGAACACCGCGGGGGCCACCGGCGGATTGACCGTGACCGACACGCCGGCGCTGGTGACGGAGCCAACGAGGTTGGTGGCGGTCAGCGTGTAGCTGCCGCTGTCCGCCCCGGTGACAGAGTTCTTGGAATAAGAGGAGTTGGTGGCCTGGAGAATGGCGACGCCATCCTTCTTCCACTGACAGGTGATCGGTGAGGTGCCGGAAACCGAGGGATAGAACGAGAACGATTCGCCGTAGTTCACCACCACGGGTCCACCCAGGTTGCCAATGCTGGGCAAAGTCGCCGCCAACACCGTCACCGTGGTGGCAGAGCTGGTGACGGAGCCGACAAGGTTGGTAGCAGTCAGCGTGTAGCTGCCGGTGTCCGTCGCCGTCACATTGCTCCTCGAATAGTAGCTCGAGGTGGCCCCCGCGATCGCCACGCCGTCTTTTTTCCACACATAGGTCATCGGCGTGGTGCCGGTGACCGTCGGGGAGAACGACCAGGAATTGCCATAGGCCACCGTCACGAAGGGCGGCATGTTGTTGATCGCGGGGGCGACCGCCGGACTGACGGAGACCACGACCGCCTGGCTGGTGGCCGAGCCCCAAGCGTTGGTTGCCACAAGGGTGTAACTGCCCGCATCGGCGACAGTCATGTCATACTTGCTCAAGCTGCTGCTGGTCTTCCCGAACAGCGCCACATTGTCCTGCAGCCATTGAAAGGTCATGGGCTGGGTGCCGGTGACCGATGGCGACAAATACAACGAGGAGCCGTAGGCGACAGCCATTGTGTCGGGCAGGCCATAGATGGCAGGCGGCACCGCTGCATCCACCAATACCGTAACCTCCGCGCTCGTGGCGGAACCCACCGCGTTCGTCGCGATCAGCCGGTAGCTCCCGGCATCCGCCGCCGTCACCCCGCTTTTGTAGAACGAAGCGGAGGTGGCCCCCGGCACGTTCACGCCGTTCTTCTGCCATTGGCAGGTGACCGGCGCGGTCCCGAGCACCGACGGGCTAAGGCTGAGGGTCTGGCCGTAGGCGACCACCACGGTGGCCGGCAGGCCGTAGATCACGGGCGCGCTGGCCGGACGGACGGTCACCATCACGCTGGCACTGGTGACGCTCCCGGCAATATTGCTTACGGTCAGGGTGTAGCTGCCGCTGTCGGCCAGCGTGACGCTGCTCTTCGAAAAATTGTTGTAGGTCGCCCCCGCAATCACGACCCCGTCCTTCTTCCAGACGTAGGTCAGGGGTGAGGTGCCACTGATCGAAGTGGAGATGCTGAAATACCCCCCGTAGTTGAGCGTGATGGCAGCCGGCAGGTTGTAGATCGAGGGCGGCACGGCATTGTCGACCGTCACCGTAATGCCGGAACTGGTGACCGTCCCCTGCGCGTTGGACGCGGTCAGGGCATAGACGCCGCTGTCGGCCGTTGTCGCGGCGCTCTTGTAATAGGAGGACGAGGTGGCACCGGCGATCGGCTGGCCGTCCTTGCTCCACTGATAGCTGATCGGAGCGCTGCCCGTGACTGAGGGATTGAGGCCGATGGAATTGCCATACGCCACCACCTGGCCGGCGGGCAGTCCGAAGATCGCCGGGGCCGTGGCGGCACCGACGGAGACGCTGATGGCCGGACTGGTGGTCGCGCCCCAGGCATTCGACACGGTCAGCGTGTAGAGCCCGGAGTCGGCCGGCGTCAGGTTGTCGCGGTAGTAACTCGCCGAGGTCGCCCCGGAAATCGTTACGCCGTCTCTTCTCCATTCATAGGTGATGGGGCGCGTGCCGGTGACCGTCGGTGAGAAGCTCAGGCTGCCGCCATAGGACTGGATCACTGCCTGTGGAACGTTGTAGATGACCGGGGCCACGGGGGGATTGACCGCCACCGTGGTGCCGGAACTGGTCGCGGTGCCGCCCAGGTTGGTGGCCGTGAGCGTGTAAACGCCGCTGTCCGCCGTGGTCACGCCGCTCTTGGAAAAGGCATACGAGGTCGCGCCCGCGACCACCACGCCGTCCTTCATCCAGACGTAGGTCATGGGCGTCGTGCCCGAGAACGAGGGCGAGATGGTCAGGTTTGCCCCGTATTCCACCGGTCGGAATGCCGGCATGTTGTAGATCTGCGGAGGCACGGCCGGGCTCACCGTGAGCAGCACGGCCTGGCTGATCACATCCCCGGCGATATTGAAGACCCGGCAGCGGAACTGGTCGCCGTTCATCCCCAGCGCAACGGCCGGCAGGCTGAGGTTGTAGCCGCCGGTATTCGTGAAGTTCGGGTTGTCCGCCAGATCGGCCCAGACCGATCCCCCGGCAGGGAGGCGCTGCCAGCGATACTCGGGGGACGGATTGCCGCTGCCGGTGTAGACATAGAAGGCGATGTTTTGCCCGGCCTGAGCCGCCTGGCTGGTGGGCTGGTTCGAGATCGTGGGAGCGACCGGTGTGCTCAGGGTGCCGGTGATCGTATATTGCCCGAGGCTGCCGTAGGTCGTGTAGCCCGAGGGTGGATTGGCCAGAGGCTGGCCCACCCCGGTGCCGGACACCTTGAGGTGATAAGTGCCGGCAGCGACGCCGGCTTCCAGGACCGCCGAGGTCGTGCTGACACTGGCCGGCGTGTCCTGCGCGATCAGGTTGTCCACCGCATCGTAGAGCTCGAGCCGCACGTCCAGGTTGCCGCCGTTGGTATAACCGGAACTGCGGAAAGGGATGACCTGGATGCGCATCGCCCGGAGAGGGACGGTCAGGACAAAGCAATCGGCATCACCCGGCTCGCCGATGATACCCTGCCCCGAAAACCCGGCACCGGCAACCGGCAGCGCACTCGCAGCCCCCGCGCCGTCCGCATGGTCATCCCCGGCGTAATCCAGATGGCCGGCGATGATCGCGAGATCATCCTGGGGATTGTTCGCGTCGTAGTATTCCCCCTTGGACCACTGGCTGACGTTGGAGTAATAGCCCGAACCCATGATCGGCGCCCAGGAGGTCTCCCCGGAGCCGTGGCCCCGGTAGTATTCGCTGGCCGGCGTGCCATCGTGGCTGAGGGACAGGTTGTGCCCCATCTCGTGGGAGACCGCTTCCGCCACGTAGGATTCGTAACCCAGGAGATTGTTGGTGTAGATCAGCGCCGGCGAAAAGGTGGTCACGTAGCTGGCCGAGCCAAAGACGTCCAGATAAGCCACGCCGCCGGCACTGGGGCTGGGCATGCTCACCCCGTTCGCGTCCACACTGGTCGTGATCACGGCGCGGCCCGTGGTAGCCGTGAACACCGCCGGTTCCTCGGTCGTCACATCGACGTCGAAACCCGCGTAGTCCTCGGCCACCCGTTTCCAGACCTGTTCGATATACAGCTGCTCGCTGGAGCTGAAAGTGGCCGGGTCACCATCGTTGTCGAACGGCTTGGCCACGTAGGCCGCGACCGGCGGCCGGTAGCCGGTCTCGCCCGGCGTGCCCTTGGCGTTGTTCCAAGACGTGCCGGTGATCGTGTGCCCGCTGAAATCGAGATAGATGACCTTGGTGGAGCCCGGCCGGCTGTGGCGCACCGGCGGGGAGGAGATCGGCACGCTGGCGCCTGACTCCACGGCCTGGCCTGCACCGGCCTCGGCCAGCACGGCCAGGGCATCGGGCGGCGCGCATTCGTAGAAAAGCGCGCCCGCATCATCAACCGTGAGGGAACCGACGTCGTTCAGCGGCACCCGGAGGCGGCCGAGCTGTTCCAGCGCGCGCTGCCGCGCCGGCCCGGCTAGGCGGACCAGCTCGTCGCGGAAGCGACCCGCCGGCACATCCGCCAGCGTCACGGCGCCGCCGGCGCCAAAAATCCGCACTTGGGCGTCCGGTTGGCCCGCCCTGTCGCCGGCGACCAAGCCGCCGGGGACCGGCGGAGCCGGGGGCGTTTCCCGGGGCGCCGCCACGGCCTTCGCTGCCACCGGCGCGGGCCCGGCGGAAAAATCCCCGATGACCGGCGTCGACCGGTTCCGACCGGGCTGTTGCCACCAGAGGATGCCGGTCAGACCACAGACCGCCAGGACCAACCCGGCATAGAATAGTTTCTTCACTGGCCGGGATGCATGGTGGCGAACCACCGGCTGGAAACCGCCGGTTCATCGCGCGCTTCGATCAGGGAGGGACCCCACCCGCCCACCTGCCCGGGTCGTGTGCTCCTCGGCAAGCATTGCACCCGGGCGGACGCCGGGTTTGGACGAGACGGGAAATGAAGACTAGCGGACATGAGTGTCCGGGGTGTTGGATCAAATGGTGGCTTCATCGTTTGATGAAGTGTGCGGACGTGAGGATGACGCATCATCCGGCCTTGGCCCCGGCTGTCCGATGCTACCGGAAGTTTTGCCCTTGGGGCGAACCCGGGCAAGTGCTTCCCGGATACCGAGGTCAAGCATTAGCCCGTGCACTGCGGGATATTTGCCGGCCAAATCGACAGACGGACGGTGCTTGCCCGGCGATGACATCCCTCCAGCCGGTCATGCGCAGCCCTGGCGATCAGGGCCGGGTGATCTTCAGCCGGAAATAACAATTCGCCGCGCCGGCCAGCGGCCGGCGGCCGCGCCAGATCTCGTTGCCGCCCGGGGCGGACACCAGCTCGTGCGTGACTCCGGCCGTGGTCCAGTTGACCAGGTCCGTGGAGGACTCGACCTCGTAAGCCAGATCCGTGCGGTCCGCCGGCCGCGTGTAGGTGTAGGTCCAGTCCGTGCCGAGCGTGCCCGCTTCCGGCAGGCCGGTGGTGTTCGCCGCCTTCGGCTCGAACCCGAGGGCGTATTCGAGGAGATTGACGAAGCCGTCGTGATCCGGATCCGCGTCCGCTCCGCTGATGGCGGGGTCGAGGAGTTCATCGGCGGTGAACTTCGCCTGCAGCCACGAGACGTAGTTGCCGGTGACCGTGAAGCTGCGGTCGACCTCCGGCGCGGCGTGGCGGTTGGCGTCGCCGGATTGCGCGGCCTTGACCGTTACCACGCCCGCCCCGGTCAGCGTCAGGGTGGCGGTGGCGAGCGTCGCCGGGCCGGACACCACGGAGAAGGAGACCGGCAGCCCGGAACTCGCGCTGGCGCTGAGCGTGATGGGCGTTGTCGAGTAGGACTGGTGGGCGGGACCGGTGAAGGTGATCGTCTGGTCCGCCTTCACGATGACGAGCGTGCCGCTGGCGGAGCCGGCGTAGTGGGCGTGGCTGACGGTGCCGACCACCGCGTAGCTGCCCGCGTTGGTCGGCGCGGTGGCGGAGCCATCGTAAGTGAACGACACGCCCAGACCCGCCGGGTTGGTCGTGGCGGTCGCGTTCTTCGCCGTGCCGTCGTAGGTCGGACTGAGGCTGCCGAGCGTGACGGTGGCCGCAGCCTTCGAGACGGTGAAGCTGCGGTCGACCGGGGTGGCAGCCGCGTAGGTGCTGTCGCCGGTCTGGGCGGCGCGCACGGTCACGAGCCCTGCGCCCGTCATGGTCACGTCGCTGCCGGCGAGGG
>JAQSDJ010000290.1 GCA_029945855.1 Lacunisphaera sp. | reverse complement strand
ACACCCCGTCGCTGCGCGCCACCCCTCTTGATAGAGGGGACCCAATCCACGCTACCGAAGATCCCCTCTATGAAGAGGGGTGCCCGACAGGGCGGGGTGTGTAGGGCATTTAACGTAGTAGTGCCAGATAGTGTCACGGAAATATCCTTCGATGGTAGGTCGGGTTTAGGCCCGACGTCGCGCTCCTTGGTGGGACGTCAGTAAAGATCCCCGGAGCAAGCTCCGGGGCATTTGACCAGACAACCCGCGGGCGAGGTGGCCCGCGCTCCAGTGTTTCGATCTGGAGCCACGGCGACCTAGCCGTGGGACGTTCCCGAGACACCACACCGGCGCCTGCGGGTTTGCCTCCGGCTGCAGTTATTCCCCGGGGCAGGTCTAGACCCCATGGCACAGGGAACACGCGTCCGCTAACCTCGGGGCCCAGCCCATGGCTTTCACCAAGACGACCTCGAATGACAATGCGGCCATGGCGGCCTTTCAGGCGGTGTGCAATGATGCCACCCGCGCGGTCGACGCTGCGCCCGCCGCCCGGTGCTCGAAGCGCCTGCTGGCGGAATTACTGGCTCTGAATGAAGAGATGATCGGGCAGCTGCATCTCGAACGCCTGAGCGATGCCGGCACCGCGGGCTTCCTCACCAAGATGATTGCGCAGCACGAGAAGGCCGCCGTGCTGCTCAGATCGCAGCTCGCGCCCGCCGGAGCCGGCGCCCGCCGCTAGGGCGTGATTTCAAACCAAGCATTACCCTCATCCCGTCATTCCTCACCCGCCACGGCGGAATCGGAAAGACAAACGGGTTGGGCAACATGTGCGCGCCGGATTTCAGCCCGTCAGGTTGGGCGGAAATAGAGCGGTTGGCCCGGTCAGCCCTGGCGGCGGTGCCAGATGACGAGACCCAGCGCGGCGACGGCGGCCAGCAGCGCGACAGCCGCCGGTTCGGGGATGGCGCTGGCGGTGACGTTGTCCCAATAGACCGCGTAGCTGCCGGTCGCGCCGTAATTCGCCCCCTGCACGATCACGCTCTCGAGGTCGTCACCGGCGGCCGTGGCCTTGGTGTAGACGAGATTGCCATCGATGTAGTAGGCGAAGGTGGCGCCCGTTGAAACGCCGGAGAGCGTGTGCCACGTGTCGAACAAAAACCCGCCGGGGACGCCGAGATCGACCCAGTTGCCCAGCGTGGCGTCGTAGGCTTGGAAACGGAAGGTGCGGTCGGCCGCGTTGATGTCGTAAGCGTCGGTGGGACTCGCGTTGGTGAAGCCCAGCGTCAGGTAGTCGCCGCCGGTGGGCGTCGGGCCAGAGTGGCCCCAAAGCTCGGCGCCCACGATCTGGCCGGTGGCGGTATTGACGGCGGAGGCAACATAAACCTCCGCGCTGATCGACCACCGGCCGGTGACGCCGCCCGGATGCTGGCGGCCCTGGATGTCGTAGAAGGCGTTGCTGAAGAGGGCGGGGCGGTTGGCGGCGCTGTCCGCCTCGTCAATGGTCAGACGCAGACGGTTGTCGCCGTCGAATACCACGGACTCGAAGCCGGCGGGGTCGTAGCGGTTGGGGATCCATGCGGGATCCAGGGTGGTGAATGTGTCCGCGAACTGCGCCAGGGCGGCGATGGGCAAGGCGGCGAGGGCCAGCAGGCCGGATAGTTTGGTCTTCAAAATGAATGCGGCTCGGTCGGTTGAGTGTGCGGCAGCGCGGCGGCGGGTGCCGTGGCCAGGTAGAGGGCGGCCAGGTCGCGCAGGCGTTGGGTCGAAACGCGCAGGTTGGCGTGTCGGTGGAGCCAGCTGCTGTTCTGCGGATTATAGGGGAAGTCCCGCGTCTCATCGTAGACCTCCCGCATCCGGGAAGCCCGGCCGCAGGCGGCGATCAGGCTGCGGTCGGATTCGAAATAATCGCCGAGCAGCAGGAACGGCGCGAAGGGCAGGGCGTGCCAGTGCAGGGTCCGCCAGAAAACACTCCGGGAGAAATTTTCCGGCGGACAGCCGGTGCGGTTGCAGTAGGCTTCGGCGAAGGTGGGCACAAATGTAACGCGCGGCGCCGGCGGGTTACTTGCTCGCGATGGGGCGGCCCACCGTGATCTGGTTGTCCACCATTTCCGGGATGGTGGTCGCACGCGCGATGTCGCCGATGCGGCGTTGGTCTTCGGCCGAGTAGACCCACCCGCGCAGGGTAATCCGGTCGTTGATCGTGCCGATCTCGACGTTGCGGCCGTTGATCTTCGCGGCGCGGATGCCCCGGAAGGTGCGCACCGTCATGTCGATGTCGCGGTAGCTGGACCCTTGCTCGAGCGCGACCAGGGTGCGCGGGCCCTTGTAGGCTTCCCGCTGGGAGGTGGCCTCGTTGCCGAAGGCCGCCTCGGTGTAGAAATAGCGCGGCTGGTCCGCATATTCTTCCTTGGAGTCATCCAGCAGCAGCGCGTCACGCTTGGCGTTGAAGTCGAGGGCCATGGCGGGAACGATGCTCTTCGTCTGGAAATTGCCCGGCGCCAGGACGATGACGTTGAGAATGCGCCCCTTGGGGATGTCGAGGGTCATGGACCACACTGCGCCGAATGGCTCGCCTTGAAAATTGCCGACCGGCATCCCGAGGAGGTTGTTGCTGCGCTCGACGTAGCCGAGCGACACCTTGGGCCGGCGGGCTGTCGTGCTGGCCTGGTCGCCCTCCTCGAGGAAATAGGTCTCCTGGCCGAACAGGGCGTAAGCGGCGGCGACGCGGTCGCTCCGGCCGAAGTCTTCCCATTTGGACAGATCGATGGCCGCGGCGGTCTTGAAGACGGCGGGGCTCACGTCGAGCCGGTAAACCTTGCTGTCCAGCAGGTCGGGCCGGAGGGCCAGCGGGGGCACCGCCACGATCTTGCCGCCCACGTCGAGTGAGCTGTCGGACTCGACCAGCACCTCGACGATGCGACCGTTGACGAGGTCGATGCCCAGATCCTTGATGCGGCCGAGACTCTCATTCTGGAGATTCTTGATCTCGATATGGACGAATGTATTGATGTTCTTTTCCCGGCCCAAGGGCTTGGGCGTGGCGCCGTCGCCGTCGTTGGCCGGGGCGGAAAGGGTAAGGCTGCAGCTGATGATGGCCGCGGCGAGGAGGGGGAATTTTGATTTCATGGGATGTGATTTTGGGTGGATTTGATTGCCACGGCATTCGACCGCGGCGGGCGCACACCCGCGGAGTTCAGGTCCCCGGGCAGCAAGCGGAGCATAGGCGTCAAGCCGTGCCGTCGAAATGGGGTGTAACCCATCCGTGCTCTCGTGCCGCCCGGCTCGATCCTGATTGAGGCAGAAGACTTCCCGCGAATAACGCGAATGGACGCGAATTACTTCGATCACACAGACAGATCCGGTTTTAAACACAGAGAACACGGAGAGCGCAGAGGAATTCAGACGGAGTTTTTTGACCACTACGGAGTGTGTTCAAACCTCCGGAAGGATTAACCACTGATGCTCCGCCTACCGGCTTCGCTTGGAGGAGCCCTCCGCCTGATCGGCTCCGGGTTTGGTTTCGGGGAGCGGCTAATCGCCGCGGGAAAGTTCGGCTGGTTTATCCTTCGGCGATAAGCCGACCCCCCGAAGCCCACCGCGGAACCGATTAGGTGAAGCTCACCCATTAGCAGAGCCGTTAGGCGATGCATCAGTGGTTAAATACGGATCGGATCTGGCGGGCTTCAGCCGCTCGGTAAGCTGAGCCTGAGGTTTGAAGACACTCCCTAATCTTCACTGATGGGCCACTCATTCCAGGAGGAGGGACCAAGGCAGAATATCGATACACGCGTTCGTAAATGCACGCATTGTAGGTCGGGCTTTACGCCCGACACGTTGGGGATAAACCGCAGTCGGATCGATAATAGGATAGGCGCCAAGCCCTTCGCGTTCTTTCGCGTCACTCGCGGGCAACCGAGTTGTTCCGGATCAAGGCCCGCGCAGGAAGCGGACTTCGGCCTGCAGCCGCTCGATCTCGCGCCAGAGGCGGCCAAGCAGGCGGAGGGATCTCCGGCCCAGGCCGTGGTGCCGGCGGTAATATTCGAACCGGCGCAATTCGAAGATGGCATCATCGTCGAAAACCGGTTCGGTCCCCGGCTGCGCCCGGGCCGCGCCCAGCAGGCCGATCCGGCAGTAATGCCGCAGCATCTCGGGATGCACGCCTCCCAGACGCGCGGCGGCCTCCAGCGAGTGCGACGCGGCCCCGGCGGTGGTCAGCCGCACCATCATCAGTGAATACGCTCCGGTGAACTCTGGTTCCTTCATGATTCGCTCCTGGGTTTGAACGGGGAAAGGCGGGCCAGTTGCTCCCAGAGGACGCGCTCTTCCGCGGTCACCTGGTCGGGCGTCAGGATCCGAACCGTGGCGAAGAGGTCGCCCCGGCTGCCGTCCTCGCGGGGCAGGCCCTGGCCGCGTATCCGCAGTTGCGTGCCCGCCGTGGTGCCGGGCGGCACCCGGAGCGTGGTGGCGCCCGCGAGGGTCGGGATCTTGGCCTTCACGCCAAGCACCGCTTCCCACGGGGCGAGGTCGAGGTCGCAATGGATGTCGTCACCCTGCACGCGGAGATCGGGATGGCGCGCAAAGCGCACCCGCAGGTAGAGATCGCCCGCAGGCGCGCCGCCGTGGCCTGGGCCGCCCTGGCCGGCAAGCCGGATGCGCTGGCCCTCCCGCAGGCCGGCCGGGATTTTCACCTGATAGGTGTTGGTGCGCTCCGCCGCGCCGTCCAGGGCCGGCCGGCGCAGGGTCACCTTGCGCTGCGCGCCACGCAGGGCTTCCTCCAGCGTGACCAGCAAATCGGCCTCGATGTCCCCGCCGGGCTGCGCGAATCCGCCCGCCGCGCGTCCGCGGTGGGCAAAATCCCGGGGGGAAGAGAAGTCGCCCTGCCGGCCGCTGAAGAATGATTCGAAGAAATCGCTGAAGCCGGTCCCGCTGAATTCGAAATCGGGGTCGCCGCCCGCCGGGTGCGGCCGGCCGCGCTGGCTGCCGGGCGCGAAGGGCCCGCGGCCCTCGGCCTGCCAGTTCGGACCGAGCTCGTCGTATTGCTTCCGTTTCTCCGGCTCGCCGAGCACTTCATAGGCCTCGTTGATCTCCTTGAACTTCGCCTCGCCCGTCACCTTGTTCTTGGCCACGTCCGGGTGATGGAGCCGCGCCAGCTGGCGGAACGCCTGCTTGATCTCCTCCGCCGATGCGGTGCGCGGCACGCCGAGCGTTTCGTAGTAGTCCTGGTATTTCACGGCCATGAGATGCGCGGATGAAGCGACTCATCGTTTTCGCCAGCGTCGCGGCCGGTCACCCGGTCCGGCCGGCGCCCAGCCGTCGAGGCCCCCGGGGCCTGGGCAGCGGTGTGTATTCACCCCGCTGGATGATGATGAATCTCTGGCCCGCCTCGGAATCGGGGGACAGGTGGGAGGTGTAGATGGCATCCCCCATCTTCAGCCGGGTGAGGCCGGAGCCGGCGGCATTGCCGCCGGAGGGGATAATCGTCGATCGCGCGGTTGTCATGGTGCGGTGCTTTTCTGGCCGGAAGGATGCGCGCAATGGGTGGCACGAACCATGGGGTGAAACCCGGCTCACGCCGCGGCGGGAGCGGTGCCGGGGCGCAGGGGCGCCAGGGCCGCGTGCACGGCCGTCCCGATGGCCTCGTAGCTGGCGGGCTTGAGCAGGAGCTGGCGGATGCCCAGGGCCCGCACCTTTTCGGGTGTCAGCACGGCACTATAGCCGGTCATCAGGATGATGGGCAGGCCCGGCTGGATCAGCTGGAGCTGGCCCGCGAGGGTCGTGCCCGTCATGCCCGCCATGGTCTGATCGGTAAGCACGAGGGCGTAGCGCAGGGGATTGGTCCGCACCATGGCGATGGCGGTCTCGGCGAGGTTTGCGAGTTCGACCGCATAGCCCAACGTCTCCAGAATCAATTGGACGGTCTCCGCGACGGATCGCTCATCATCGACCACCAGGATCCGTTCTCCCTGACCCCGGGGCACGCTCACCTTGGGCCGCGGGGTGAGGCGGGCGGCGCCGGAGTGGGCGGGGAAATACAATTGGAACTCCGTGCCCTGCCCGGGCGTGCTGCTCACGACCACCGCACCATCATGGCTTTCCATGATGCCGTGCACGACCGCCAGGCCGAGGCCGGTGCCAGCGCCCGGCTGTTTGGTGGTGAAGAACGGCTCGAAAATCCGCCCGAGGGTCGCCGGGTCCATGCCGGCTCCCGTGTCGCTGAACGACACCCGCGCGTAGGTCCCCGGCCGCAACCGCGGCTGCCGGGCCGCCATCGCGGCATCCACCACGCATCGTTCCAGCTTCACGTTCAGCCGGCCGGGGCGGTCCTTCATGGCATGCCAGGCGTTGACGCCAAGGTTCATCAGGATCTGGTGGATCTGGTTCGCATTCGCGAGGACGGTCGGGGCATCCACCGCCACCAGGGCCCCGAACTCGATGGTCGCGGGGATCGCCGCCCGCATCAGCTTGAGGCTTTCCGCCACGACGGGCAGCAGGTCGATCACCTCGCGTTCCTGCGTTTCCTGGCGGCTGAAGGTGAGGATCTGCCGCACCAGGTCGGCGGCGCGCTGGGCCGCCACCAGCACGACATCAAGATGCCGGCGCACCGCGGGGTTGCCCTCCAGGGTCAGCCGGGAGAGTTCGGTGTAGCCGGTGATGGTGGCCAGGATGTTGTTGAAATCGTGCGCGACGCCGCCGGAGAACTGGCCGAGCGCCTCCATCTTCTGCGCCTGCAGGAAATGTTCGTCGAGCCGCCGGCGCTCGGTGATGTCCGTGACGATGCCGGCGTGCCGGATCAGGCGGTCGGTCGCATCCCGGATCTGGAACCCCCGGACATGGACCCAGCGGACCTCGCCGCCGGGCCGCACGATGCGATACTCGAGGTCCAGGCTGGGCGTATCGCCGGTGAGCGCGGCGAAGGCGCCGTGCACCCGCGCGCGATCCTCCGGAAATATATAGTCCGTCCACTGGTGCGGGTTGGCATACAGGGTGCCCGCGGGCCGCCCCCAGATCCGTTCGAAGGCCGGGCTGACGTATTGCACCTCGCTCAGGTCCGGCGAGCGGATCCAGAAGGCATCGGAAATGTTGTCGGCCAGCTGGTGAAACTTCACGTTACTTTCGCGTAGGGCCTCCTCCGCCTCCTTGCGCTCGGTGTTCTCCGCCTGCAAATCCTCGACCGCCCGGGAAAGTTCCCGGGTGCGCTCGCGGACCCGGGTTTCCAGCAGGGCATGGGCCCGTTTTTGGTCGTCGATATCGGTGCAGGTTCCGACCCACTGCACGATGGCGCCAGCCTCGTCCCGGCGCGAGGTGGCGCGCCCCAGGAACCAGCGGTAAATTCCGTCCCCCGCGCGCTTGAAGCGATACTCGATCTCGTAGTCTTCGCCCGTGGTGCAGGAGTGCGTCCAGCGCTCGACGCAGCGCGGCAGATCTTCCGGATGCACGACCGCGTCCCAGCCCCAATCCTTCGTCGGGGCGAGCGTCAGGCCGGTGTAGTCGAACCACGCCTTGTTGAAGTAGTCGGTGCGGCCGTCGGGCCGCGCCGTCCAGATGATGAGCGGCACGGTGTCGGCGAGGAAGTGGTAGCGCTGCGCACCCTCGCGCACGGCGGCGGCGACCCGGGCCTCCCGCAGTTCCCGCGCGACCCACCGCTGCGCGGTGATGTCGCGAAAAGTCCAGATGCGGCCGTAACGGTATCCATCCTGGCCGACCATGGGCGCCGAGTATCGGTCCAGGATCGTCCCGTCCGTGAGCTCGACCTCATCGCGGCTGATTTCATCCGCGTGGGCATAGAGCTGGGCGACCTTGGCGGCGAACCGGACCGGATCCTTGGTCATGCCGCTGACCCACTGGATTTGCCGGGCATCGTCGCTGCCATGCCGGATGTCCGGCGGGATCTTGAACAAGTCGTCCAACCGCGAATTTTGCAGGAGCTTCTTTTCCCGCTGGTCGACGACGAGGATGCCGTCGAGCGAGGAGTTGACCTGGGCCTCGAGGAAGGCCGTCTTCCAGCGCAGTTCCTCCTCCATGCGCTTGCGGGCGCTGATGTCGCGGATGTTGCACTGGATGACCTGTTGTTCGCCCTCCTGATAGAGATTGCTGACGAATTCCACGGCGACGCTCCGTCCGTCCTTGGTCAGGAGCGGCAGGTCGTCATAGCGGATCTGGCCGGTCACCTGCAGTTCCTGAAAAGCGTCCTGGCTGGCGGCTTCATCCTTCAGGAGGCCGATCTCAAACAGCTCCCGGCCGATGAAGTCCCAATAAGCGTAACCGGTCAGTTGCACCAGGAACGGATTGACATCGATGATCTTGCGCGTGCCGGGGTCCACGAGGAGAATGCCGTCGTGCGCCGCCTCGAACAGCCGGCGGAAACGCAGCTCCGAGGCGACAAGGGCGGGGGCAGGATTGCTCTCGGCTAGCATACTCCCCCGAGGGTAGCCGGGTTTGCCGGGCGGAGACAGTGGGTGATGACCCCAGCGCGATTGCCCCGGGCCGGCCGAAGGCCGGGACGCCGGTTTTATCTCCATCGCGGAAGCGGGTGCAGGCCGCGCTCGATCGTGGGAACAACACCCCATAGCATCCCTTTGCGCCGGTGGGCACACTCGCGCTCGCT
>JAQSDJ010000289.1 GCA_029945855.1 Lacunisphaera sp. | reverse complement strand
GCCTTCGCCGGGCCTACGGCTGACAGGAGCTCGCTGGCCCACGCCAACTGCATGAGTCCGTATCGGGGGTGATTTTACCACCGACGGCAGGGGGCACCGCCGTCGGCGACGGCCTTGCCTTGACGCCGGACAGTGTTCACGGGAACAGCCCGCGCTTGGCCTTGGCCTCGGCGACGCGCGAGATGCCGAGCACGAGGGCGGCGGTGCGGCGGCTGCAGTTGTATTTCTTCTTCGTCTCGTCAACCGAGGCCTTCGCCTTCGCCAGCATGCGGTAGAGTTTGTCGAAGACCTCGCCCTTGGTCCAATAGTAGTTCTGCAGGTTCTGCAGCCACTCGAAGTAGGAGACGATGACGCCGCCGGAGTTGCAGAGCACGTCGGGGATCAGCTCGATGTCGCCGCGCTCCTCGATGATCTTGTCGGCCGCGTTGGTCGTCGGGCCGTTGGCGCCCTCGGCGATCATGCGGCACTTGAGCTTGCCGGCGTTCTTCTCGGTGATGACGCGCTCGAGCGCGGCCGGGATGAGGACGGTGCACTCCAGCTCGAGCAGCTGCTCGTTGGTGATGGCCTCGCCGCCGGTGAAGCCCTGCAGGTTCTTGTGCGCCTCGACGTGGGCCATGGCCGCCTTGAGGTCGATCCCCTTCGGATTGTAGACGCCGCCGGTGTAATCCGAGATGCCGATGATCTCGGCGCCCCAGTTGTAGAGGGCGAGGGCGGCCTCGCTGCCGACGTTGCCGAAGCCCTGGATGACCACCGAGGTCTTTTCCGGGGGAATGCCCATGTCCTGCAGGTAGGATTTCACAAACCAGGCGACGCCTTCGCCGGTGGCCTCCTTGCGGCCGAGCGAGCCGCCCAGGGCGATGGGCTTGCCGGTGATGACACCCGGATCGTAGTGGCCCTGGTGGTTGGAATAAGTGTCCATCATCCACGCCATGATCTGCTCGTTGGTGCCGACATCCGGGGCGGGAATGTCGACGTTGGGCCCGATGAAGGGGAGGATTTCCTGCATGTAGCGGCGGGAAAGCCGCTCCAACTCGCCCTTGGACAAGCCGCGGGGGTCGACGACCACGCCGCCCTTGGCGCCGCCGTAGGGCAGGCCGACGAGCGAGCATTTCCAGCTCATCCACATGGCGAGGGCGGCGACCTCACCGAGGGTCACGTCCTGGTGGAAGCGGATGCCGCCCTTGGCGGGGCCGGTCGAGAGGTTGTGCTGCACGCGGTAACCCTCGAAGATCTCGATCTGGCCGTTGTCCATGCGGACGGGCATGGAGACAATGACGCAGCGGCGGGGTCGCTTGGTGCGCTCGCGGAGACCGGGGTCCATGCCGAGGATGTCGGCCGCGATGTCGAATTGCTTGCACGCCTGCTGGAAGACAGTCGAGTTATAGATCGTATTGGTAAGAGCCATGGGGGTATGGGGGCCTGCGCCCGTGTTTGTTTTTGCGGCAAGGTTGGGCCATCCGCCGGCGTTTAGCAATTGGCTTCGGGCCGGGCCGCCAATTCAATGAAACAATCTAATCTATGAAGAAGT
The DNA here is from genome assembly GCA_029945855.1 of Lacunisphaera sp. Classification (GTDB taxonomy): domain Bacteria; phylum Verrucomicrobiota; class Verrucomicrobiia; order Opitutales; family Opitutaceae; genus Lacunisphaera. The sequence continues at coordinate 7,126 of JAQSDJ010000289.1, read as the reverse complement.
CAGGGTGAATACTATGGGAGCCATCGGTAGATTTTTCTCCTGGTCCGTGCAGAAGCTCGTTTTCGGGCTTCTGTTCGCCGGGCTGGGCATCGCGGGCCTGGGCCTGTGGGTCTACGTGCGCGACCAGGTCGGATTCGATGTGCGGCGGATGGAACTTGTGCGGGCGCTCACCGGCGAGACCGCCCAGCTCCGGGCGGCATTGTCCGATGTGGAGGCCCGCATGGCGGCGACCCGCGTGGAGATCACCGCGCAGCAGGAGCGCGCGGTCCAGTCGGCCAAGGTGGCCCGCGAGATCGACGAGCTCAACAGCGGTCTGAACCGGCTGACCACGGATGCGGCCCAGGTGCGCGAAAACGACGAGCGCATCGCCCGGATGAGGAAAATGGAGGCCGATTCGCGCAAGCGCGCCCAGGAACTGCAGGAAGCCCTGAAGCGGACCCAGTGGGAAAAGGATGGACTCGAGATCGCGCTGGGGCGGATGCAGCTGCAGCTGAAGGCGGTCGAGGAAAACAAATCCAAGGTGGTCCACTACGTCCGGGAGGCCTGGAAGAAATACGGCCCGGCGGTGCTGCTGGCGCTCGGATTGTATTTTTTCGGGCCGCCGCTTGGCCGGATATTTCTTTTTGTCGTGGTGGCGCCGTTCATGGCGGGCCGCGCGCCGGTGCTGCTCGGCGCGGCCACGGGCCCGGGGCCGGAAATCACCACCAGCCGGGCGGCGGTGGAATTGCCCCTGGGGCCGGGGGACACGCTCTGGGTGAAGGAAAAATTCCTGCAGGCCTCGGACGAGGGGCTGAAGAAGCGGACGAAGACCGTGCTGGACTGGCGCATGCCCTTCACCTGCGCGGCGGCCGGGTTGACCGAACTGGTCGAGATGCGGAACCGAACGGCGGACGCGACATTTCGGGCGACTTTTTCGAGCCAGGAGAATCCCAACACCGAACTCGCGCTCGTGACGGTGCCGGCCGGCGCGTCGATCGTGCTGCGACCGAGTTTTCTCGCCGGGGCGATCGGCCTGGGCGGCGGCCAGCTCGTCATCCGGCGACACTGGCGGCTCTTCACCATGCAGTCGTGGGTGACGGGGCAGTTCCGTTATTTTGAGTTCGTCGGGCCCTGCCGCCTGTTGGTGGCGGGCAGCCGCGGCGTGCGCGCCGAGATTTTGGAACCGTCGCCCGGCAATCCCTCGCCGGCGCGGCGCGCCAACCAGGATGCCACCATCGGCTTCACGCCGGGGCTGGCCTACCGCCCGGTCCGCGCCGAGACGTTCTGGGCGTATTTCCGCGGAATGAATCCGCTGTTCGACGACCTGTTCGAGGGGGTGGGGGTGTTCCTCTGCCAGGAAACATCGGCGAAGGGCCCGCAGGAGCAGGTGAGGAAATTCTGGGCCGGCCTGTGGAGCGGCGTGCGGCGGATGTTCGGGCTGTGAATCGGGGCATCGGTAGGGGCGCTTGCCCCCAAGCGCCCGGGCCGTTGAGGGCAACGGCCCCTACCGTCTCGGAGGCAATACGCACTAGCTATTTCCGGTTTCCTGGCTTCTGAATATACCGGCATGTCCCTCTTCCAGCTGCACTCCGACTACCAGCCGACCGGCGACCAGCCGCAGGCGATCGAGCAGCTGGTGCGCTCCTTCCGGGCGGGCCATCGGGAGCAGACGCTGCTGGGCGTCACCGGCTCGGGCAAGACGTTCACCATGGCGAACGTCATCGCGCAGCTCGACCGCCCGGTGCTGATCATCTCGCACAACAAGACGCTCGCGGCGCAGCTCTACTCGGAATTCAAGGGGTTCTTCCCCCACAACGCCGTCGAATACTTCGTCAGCTACTACGATTACTACCAGCCTGAGGCCTACGTGCCGTCGAGCGACACCTTCATCGAAAAAGATTCCTCGATCAACGAGGAGATCGAGCGGTTGCGCATCGCGACGACCAGCTCGCTGGTCAGCCGGCGCGACGTGATCGTGGTGGCCAGCGTTTCCTGCATCTACGGCCTGGGCTCGCCCGAGGATTTTTCGGCCATGCGCATCGCCCTGAACCGGGGTGGTTCGCTCAACCGCAACAAGTTTCTGGAACGCCTCGTGGAAAACCTCTACGAGCGCAACGACTACGAGCTGAAGCGCGGCGCGTTTCGCGTGCGCGGCGACACGGTCGACGTGATGCCGGCCTACCTCGAGCACGGCCTGCGCGTGGAATTCTTTGGCGACGAGGTCGAGGCGCTCACGGAATTCGAACCGGTCAGCGGCCAGGTGCTGCGCAAGATCGACCAGTTCGACCTCTACCCGGCCAACCAATACGTCACGACCAAGGGCCGGCTCGACAGTGCCATGGCCGGCATCAAGGCCGAGCTCGAGGCGCGCGTGGCCTTCTTCGAGCAGAACCAGCAATACCTCGAGGCCCAGCGCATCCGCATGCGGACAAACTACGACCTCGAGATGCTCCAGGAGATGGGTTTTTGCAGCGGCATCGAGAACTATTCCCTGCACCTGACCGCGCGGAAGTCAGGCGACCGGCCGTTCTGCCTGATCGATTTCTTCCCGAAGGATTTTATTCTCATGGTGGACGAGAGCCACGTGACCATCCCGCAGGTCGGCGGCATGTATAACGGCGACATCGCCCGCAAGAAGACGCTCGTGAACTTCGGTTTCCGGCTGCCCTCGGCGCTCGACAACCGGCCGCAGAGCTTCGCCGAGTTTCAGCAGGTCACCGGGCAGACGCTCTATGTGTCGGCCACGCCGGCGCCGTTCGAATTGGAGCGGTCCGCCGTCATCGCCGAGCAGGTCATCCGCCCGACCGGCCTGCTCGATCCGGAGATCACGCTCCGGCCGACGAAGGGGCAGGTGGAGAATCTCATCGGCGAGGTGCGGCTGGCGGCCGCGCAGGGCGAGCGCGTGCTCGTCACGACGCTGACCAAGCGCCTGTCCGAGGACCTCACCACGTATTTCCGCGAGGCGAAGGTCCGCGTCGAATACCTGCATTCCGACATCGACGCCCTCGAGCGCGTTGAGATCCTGCGCAATCTCCGGCAGGGCAATTTCGACGTGCTCATCGGCATCAACCTGCTGCGCGAAGGCCTCGACCTGCCCGAGGTCGCGCTCGTCGCCATCCTCGACGCGGACAAGGAAGGTTTTCTCCGCAGCGCCACCAGCCTGATGCAGACGGCCGGCCGGGCCGCGCGCCACGAAAAGGGCCGGGTCATCTTTTATGCGGATGTCGTCACGGAATCCATCCGGCGCACGGTCGAGACCGTCACCGTCCGCCGGGCGAAGCAGCTGGCCTACAACACCGAGCACGGCATCACCCCGCGCAGCGTGAAGCGCGGCGTGCAGGCCAGCCTCCACACCTACGACGGCAGCGGCACAGACCTGAACGCGGCCGTCGCCGAATCATCGCCCGACGACGTCGCGGCGGTCATCGCCGAGCTGGAGGACGACATGCAGGAGGCGGCCAACAAGCTCGAGTTCGAGCGCGCCGCGCTGCTGCGCGATCAGATCAATTCGCTGAAGTCGGGCGACTACAAGAAGACCGGCCAGCCGAAGGCGGCCTACGCGGGCAACAAAAAGCGCCGGCAGAAATAGCCGGCGCGGGTGATTTCGTGGCTGCGGCTGCCAGCCGGAGATCGCACCGGCTGCCCTTCGACATGCTCAGGGCCGTGAGCCCGTCGAACCGGGAAGCCGTGCGACTTTCAAACTCTCACTCCGGCAGCGAATCGTCCCCGGTGTTGCCCAGGCGGCACTCGTTCATGACGCGCAGCCAGATCTCGCGGAGATCAAACAGGCGGGGCAGGGCGTATTCGCGGAAACGCATCGCCAGCGGCGTGGCGGCGACGTCGGGCTGGCTGAGCCGGGCCAGGGTGAGGTTCATCTCGGCAAGGGCGCGCTTGAAAAGGCAGACGGCGAGGGTGTAGTCGCCCATCTCAAGCGCCTGCACCGCCTGCAACACCTGCTCGTTGCCCCGGTAGAGGTGCGCCAGCAGCGTGATGCCGAGGGCGGCCGGCACGCGGTCGGGCTGGGCGGCGACCCGTTCCCAAGGGGCGATCAGGCTGAGGTAGAGGGCGCGGGAGGAGATGTAGACCGGATTGCGGTGCAGGGTGTAGGGATCCCAGTCGCCGGCGAAGACTTCGTCAGCTTCCGCCTCGGCCGCGGCCTCCTCGGCCTCGGTCGTGGGCCCGGCCATTTCCCAGCCCATGCGGCGGGCGACCTCGTCGATGCGGTCCGTGACCTCGCCGAGCTGGTCGTAGTGCTTGATGTAGTCGCGCACGGCGGTCTCCTGCTCGCCCAGATATTTCATCCAATCAGCCTCGGTCCAGGCCAGTTCTCCACGGTCTTCCCAGTCGTTATCGAACAACCCGTCGGATTCAGAATTGGTCATTTAATGAAGGACGCCTTGCAGCGTCAGCCCGGACTGTGGGCAGCCGACCCCCGCTGGCAAATAAAATTCCCGTCACGCGGTCCGGCGGTTGAGGTTGAACCGCGGCGCAGGGTCGTTTACCTGCCAGCCATGACGGAAGTCCATCATGCCACGGTATTTTTCACGGGTCGGGTGCAGGGCGTGGGCTTCCGCTATTCGGCCATGCAGGTGGCGCTGGGCTTCGACGTGAGCGGTTTTGTGCGCAATCTGCCCGACGGGCGTGTGCACCTGGAGGCGGAGGGCGCGCCGGCCGAGGTGCGGGATTTCATCGTTGCGGTTCAGGAACGGATGGAAGGGTATATCCGCAAGGTCGAACAGACTGAAACACAGCGGGCCCCATCGTTTCAGGGTTTTTCCATCCGTTGATTCAGAGCACCGAGGCCCCTTGGGCCGTTGAATTTGCCGGTTTCGCCAAAAGCTATCGTCCGACCTGGACGGGACGGCGGCTGTCCGCTGTCGAGTCGCTGACCCTGCGTCTGGCGCCGGGGCAGGTGCTTGGATTGCTCGGACCCAACGGCTCCGGCAAGAGCACCGCCCTCAAGGCGCTGGCGGGCCTGATCATGCCGACGCGGGGGACTTGCCGGGTTTTCGGCCACGCGGCCGGCAGCGATGCGGCGCGGGCGCTCGTGGGCTACCTGCCGGAATCGCCGCAATTTTCCCCGCACCTGACCGGCCGGGAATTTTTGGAATATTGCGCGGGACTGAGTGCGCTGGCGCCGGCCGAGGCGGCGCGGCGCGTGGACGAGATGCTGCAATGGAGCGGCCTGGGCGCCGCCGCCCGCCAGCGGCTCGGCACCTATTCGAAAGGGATGGGGCAGCGGCTGGGACTCGCGCAGGCGGTGCTGCACGATCCGCCGCTGGTGCTGCTCGACGAACCGGCGAGCGGTCTGGACCCGCAAGGCCGCCTGGATTTGAACCGGCTCATCCGCGATCTCGCGGCGCGCGGCCGGACGGTTGTGTTCAGCTCGCACCTGCTGGCGCAGGCGGAAGAGGTGTGCGACCGCCTTGCCCTCCTCGGACAGGGCCGGCTGCTGGCGGAGGGCACGCCGGCCGAACTGCTCGGTGCCCGGCGCCCGGCGGCTCCCGCGCCCTCGCGGCTGGAGCAACTTTATCTGGAGAAGCTCCGCGAAAATGACTGACGCCCGGCACAACGTTCCGGCGGCCTCGCTGCGGCGCATCCGCCTCATCGCCCGGCACACCTTGGGCGAGGCACTGCACCAGCGGCTGATCTTGCTCTTCGGGGTGACCGGGGCCGCGCTCGTGCTCGGTTCGCTCTGGCTCCGCGATTTCAATTTCGGAGGCGCCGAGCTGAAGTTCATCGGCGACTTTGGTCTCGGGGTGATCGGCCTTGGCGGCACGCTGCTCGCCGCGCTCGCCACCGCACATCTCTTTTTCGGGGAAATCACGAGCCGGGCCGCCGCTTGCGTGCTGACCCGCCCGGTGCGCCGGTGGGAATACCTTATCGGGAAATTCGCCGGCGTCACGGCGCTGCTCACGCTCTTTGTCCTGACGCTGGCCCTGGTGCTGGCCGCGGTGCTGGCCGGGCGCGGAGCGCAGCTCGGGGCCGGCGGCGTGTTCCTGCAGGCCTGCGCCCTCCAGTGGATGAAGCTCACCCTGGTGGCCGCGATGACGATGCTCGTCTGCAGCTACGCCGGCTCGGTGCTGTTCGCCAGTTGCGCCGGACTGCTGCTGGCCTTGGCGGCGCAGCTACGGGGTTTTTCTGGCGGAGGGAACTGGTCGTGGCTGCGCGTGTGGCCGGAGCTGGGTTTATTCGATGCCGAGGCGCTGCTCGCCGCGGGACATCCGGCGGCAGCGGCGTGGCTGCTCAGGCTGGCCGCCTACTGGGCGGCCTATCTGCTGCTCTTCGTGGTGATCGCCTCCCATGCCTTCAAGCGTCGCGAATTCTAGGCCGTTCCAGCTCGGCGCCACGTTCGCGACCCTGGTCGGGGTGGCATTTCTACTGCGACCGCTGGAGCAGGCGCTGGCCCCGGCCGGTCCGGATCCGGGGCAGCTGGCAACGCTCGCGGGCCGGGGCGGTGCCCTGGCGGTGCTGGGTGGCCTGCGGTCGGTGGTCGCGGGGGGATTCTGGTTAAAAGCCAATCTCGCCTGGGAACGGCGTGAGGCGGCGGCCACGGCGGAGATGATCGCCCTGACGGTGGCGGCGGATGAGCGGCCGGCGTATTTTTGGCTCAACGGCGCGCGCATGCTGGCCTACGATCTGCCGGAATGGCGGCTCGAGGCGGCCGCGCCCGCGGCGGTCCGGCACCAGGTGGTGGCCGAGGGCGCGCAGCAGGCGCTGCGGTTTTTGGAGCAGGGCCGGCGCTGGCACGGGGCGGATCCGGCGTTTTTCATCGAGATGGGCAATATTCACCTGCGCCGTCTGGGCGACGGCGAGGGCGCCGCCCGTTGCTACCGGCGGGCGGCGGAGCTGCCCGGGGCGCCGTATTACGCGGCGCGCATCCATGGGGAGTTGCTGCGCGAACTCGGCCGGCCGGCGGAGGCGCTGGCCTGGCTGCGCCAGGTGGTGGCGCAGTTGCCGGCCGACGATCCGGCGGCGCGGCGCGCGGTGGTGGAGGAGCGGATCCGGGCGTTGGAGCGGGAAGGGAGGGCGAGATGAACATACGGGCGCCGGCGCAATCTGGTGCAGGTCGGGGTTTATCCCCGACGTGTCGGGCATAAAGCCCGACCTACAAGCAGCCACTTCGCCACGGCGACGATGCCTTTGA
>JAQSDJ010000288.1 GCA_029945855.1 Lacunisphaera sp. | reverse complement strand
CCCAGCTGTTTGGCGTCGTGGCCGGCGCGGCGGTGGTGGTGCCCGCTTTCAACCTGATCATCCCCGACGCCAGCGTGCTCGGCGGCGAGGCCTGGCCCGCGCCTTCCTGCGTGGTCTGGGCCGGCGTATCCAAAGCCTTCTCCGGCGGCATCAGCGCGCTGCATGAGACCTCCAAGACCGCCATCATTGTCGGGCTTGTGCTCGGCGTGGCGCTGGCCCTGCTGGAAAAATTCGCGCCCAAGCGCCTGCGTCCCCTCCTGCCCTCCCCCTCGGGCCTGGGCATCGCCATGGTCATCCCCGGCAGCAATTGCATCGCCATGTTTCTGGGCGCGGCGCTCGCCGAGTTCATGCGCCGCTGGAAGCCGGTGCTGGCGGAAAAGACCGTCGTGCCCGTGGCCTCCGGCCTCATCGCCGGCGAGAGCCTCATGGGCATCCTCATCGCCATGCTGATTGTCAGCGGCCTGATCGCGCCCTGAGGCGGCGCCCCTCTTGGCCGGCGCAGGTGGAACCGGTCCTCCGGACCGGTTGGGCGCGGGGCACGTCCAAGCAACCTGTCCAGAGGACAGGTTCCACCAAGAGACGCCGGCCGGCGCGAGCGGAAGGGCTATTCGAAAAACCCCTCAGCGCGGATCACACCGGCATCCGGGTCTTCGTCCGGCTCGCCGGCTTCCCAGCAGTTTTCCGGAAAGGCGGGCTGCCGCTGGGTCCAGCGGACGGCGCAGAGGCTGTCGGTGAGCGCCTCGTGCAGCGCCGAGCCGAAATCGTAGGCGCGGCCGTCGAAGCCCGCCTCCGCCACCGCCTGGTCGATGGCCAGCATGACGGCGAACATCCGCCCGCGGATCTCCGGGATGAGGACGTTCGTGAAATCGATGCCGGTTTCAAGGTTGGAACGGCAGCCGTCGAGATTGTTGCTGTGGTGCGAGCGGCACGACTCGGGCCGGGCCTCGTAGATCGAACAGCTCCCGTCCCGCAGCAGCGCGCACGCCGTCTTCAGTGCGGCCCGCTCCCGCATGGACCGGCCGGCGAAGGCCGCGCGGTGCGCCGCGAGCCGCCCGAGCAGGGCCTCGAAATCCACCGGCGAGAAGCGGGCCTGGATGAACTCGGCCGCGAGCAGCACCTCGTGGGCCTGCGCCCCGACCGGCACATGGCAGCAGGTGCCGCAACCGGCCCGGCACGCCACCGTCGCCCGCGCCGCGGCCGGCGCCGCCGCGTAGGCGCGGTCGAATTCCTTGTGCGCCGCCCGCAATACCGCGAGCAGGTCGGCCGGGTTGCGCGTCTTCCGCAGCCGCCGCAGCACCGCACCGCCCGTTTTTTCAAACAGGGCTTCCTCCTCGAGATTGAATCCGGCGCTCATGCGGCGGCCACTAGACGCCAGTTGACGTCGCATGACAAGGCCCGTCAACCCGCGGTTCTCGTGCCGCCGACCCCGCCGCGATCCGCTCGACCAGAGCGACGCGCTCCTCCGCTGTCGTGTCGCGGAGACAGGGCCGCACCACGGGTTCCAGCGTCGCGCCCCGGCGCACCAGCAGACCCCAGCTGTCGGGCAGTTCGCGGGCATCGCAGAGTCCCTCCTCCGCCACGAGATAGAGCAGGCTGGCCGCGCGCCAGCGGGCGAGTTTGGCGAATTTCGTGCCCTCGTGCAGTTTTCGCTGGGCGGCGTGGAACTCGCGCTCCAGGCGGTCATGGGTCTCATGCCGCAGGCCGCGCAGGTCGACGGCGTCAAACTCGGGGAACAATTCCTCGCCCCGCCGCAGGTCGGGCCGGTGGCCGGCGATCAACTCCCGCAAGGCAGCCAGGCGCTCCTGCAGGCGCGCGATGTTTTCCGCCGCGCCGGCCTCGGGCGCGCTGTCCCGCAGGAAATCGGCGCGCGCGGCCTTGCACTCGAACACTGCCGTCAGGGCGTCGGCGCTGAGCACGCGGGGCGTGGCCGCGGCGACATCCGCCCGGTAGCCCGAGCGCGGCAGCCGGACCTCCAGCGCGGCGAGCCGCAACCGATGCGCCCACGCCCAAGCGAGCGCGAGCCGCTTGAGCTCACGATGTTCCGGGGATTCGGCAAACCGGGTGATGACGGGATCAGTGGACAACCCCTCCACCCTAGCACCGATTCCTGACAGCCTTGTGTCAGGAGAATCGGCGGAAACGTCACGCCTTCCGGTAGTGGTCGACGACGGGGTAAGTCCGCGCGCAGAGACCGAAGACCAGCGCGGCGACGAAGGCGAAGGCGGCGAAGAAGAACATCTGGAACGCCGTCACGCCGAAGCCGGTCGAGGCGATGAAGTTGATCACCGCGGCGTTCTTCACGCCTGCGTTCACCACCAGCACCCAGAGGTTGCCAATCGTCACCGAGAGCAGCCAGAAGCTCATCAGCGCACCTTTCATCGCCTGCGGCGCCTGGCTGTAGGCGAACTCCAGGCCGGTGGCCGAGACCAACACCTCGCCCAGCGTGAGAAAGGCATAGGGCAGGATCTGCCAAGTGATGGAGAAGACGTCGCCGCCGTCGAGCACCAGTTGCATCGCGCCGACTATGACCCAAGAGATGCCGGAGAAGACGATGCCGGCGGTCATGCGCCGCAAGGCGGTCACCGCGATGCCGGCCTTGGTCAGCGCCGGGAAGACCACGAGGTTGTTGAAGGGAATCAAAATCATCACGAGCAGCGGGTTGAGGGCCTGCATCTGGGAGGATTGGAACCACGATGGCTTGCTCATGGCGTCCGCCTGCAGCACCCACGTCGAGGCCTTCTGGTCGAAGAGCGACCAGAACGGCGTCACCAGGGAGAACAGCACCAGCACACGGAGCACGGAGCGCACGCCCTCGACGGACTCGTCGGGATGCTTCCCCCTCGCTCCCTCGAGCTGGATCCACACGCCGATGCCGCCGAAGGCGATGACGGCGACCAGCGAGGTGCAGAGGGCGATCACGAAGCCGTAGGAGGGAATGAGCAGGAGGGCGGCGAGCGCCATCACGCCGCCGGTCACGGCGAGGGCGAGGCCGGGCTTGCCGGAAGCGACGGCCGTGCGGCAGACATTCAGGAACGAATTCGGATCCGGCGGCGCCGGCGGCACCATCACATAAGTCTTGCGTCCAAGCCACAGGATGACGGTCGAGATGAACATGAGCGCCCCGGGGACGCCGAACGCGATGGCCGGCCCGAGTTGCTTCAGGAAGATGGGCATCAGCAGCGAGGCGAAGAACGAGCCGAAATTGATGATCCAGTAAAAGGCGTCGAACACGACCTTGGCGCGGTGCTTGTTGGTCTGGTCGAACTGGTCGCCCACGAACGAGGAGACGCAGGGCTTGATGCCGCCCGAGCCGAGCGCGATGAGGCAGAGGCCGAAATAGAATCCCGTCCGGTTGTCCACAAACAGCGCGAGACACAGCTGGCCGACGCAATAGACCAGGCTCAGCCAGAAGATCGTGTGGTATTTTCCCCAAAAGCGGTCGGCGATCCAGCCGCCAAGCAGCGGGAAGAAATAGACGCCGATCACGAAGGTGTGGAATACGTCCTTCGCCGCGCCGGCCCGGTCCGCCTCCGGCAGGTGCATCAGCAGCGACGACACCAGAAACACCGTGAGGATGTTGCGCATGCCGTAGAAGCTGAAGCGCTCGCAACCTTCGTTGCCGATGATGTAATTGATCTGGCGGGGGATCGGGACGTCAGCCGGCGGGGTGACCGGGCCCGGGGAATGTTGGCTCATGGTGTGTTGCTTCAGCACGCTGCCGGGCCCCGGGGAAAGTTCAAGCGGCGACTGGGCGGACGGCATCGGGTCAATTTGATCATTCTCGAACGGAGGAAATCATGTAGGTCGGGGTTTATCCCCGACACCATGGATTCAATGGTCGGGCATAAAGCCCGACCTACAACAAATTGACCTACCGCGTGCAAGCGTGACAGCGGCCCGGCGGCGCGTTAAAGGTCCGGCCATGAAAGCCACGTCCCGCTCCGCCAAATCCCGGAAGAATCCGGATCAAGGTGCGACCATCGCGGCACCAACTCCCCCACCCGCACCGGTCGAGCCCAGCGCCGACGCGACGGCGGACACCACGGTGGACAAGCTCACGCCGGAGGAACAGATGGAACGGTTCGCGCAGGAGCTGAAGAACGAGGACTGGGGGCACCAGCCGTGTTGAATGATCCGGGGCTATTATAAGGCGAAACCCCTTGCCTCGTCGCGAACCTCTTCCAAACATCCGCGACTCGGAGTCTGTAACCATGAATCCAAAATCCGTAGCCGGTCTGATAATCGGGGCGCTCTTCATCTTCGCGCTCATCCTCGCCGGGTCTTCCGCCACCTATGTGGTCGAGCCCGGGCATCGCGGCGTCGAGGTCACCCTCGGCCGGGTGTCCCCCGGCTTCAAACCCGAGGGCTTCGGCTTCAAGCTGCCCTTCGTCACCGCGGTGACGCCCCTGCTGATCCGCCAGCAGACGGACAAGATGGTTGCCGACTGCTATTCTTCGGACCTGCAGCAGGTGAAGATCGACGTCCGCGTGCTGTATCGCGTGCCGGAGAGCTCCGTCGTCGCGATTTACCGCGACTTCGCCGGCTATCCCTTTGATTCGCTGGTCAAGCCCCGCGTCGCCGAGGCCCTCAACGAGATCACCGCCGGCCGCAGCGCCGAGCTGATCGTGCAGAAGCGCGAGGAAGTGAAGAGCAAGGCGCTCGAGAGCGCGCGCCGCAAGATCGGCGACATTCTGGTCATCGAGGACATCGTGCTCGAGGACATCAGCCTGACCCGCGCCCTGGAGAACGCCATCGAGGCGAAGATGGTGCAGGAGCAGGAGGCCGCCCGCTCGCGCTTCGCGCAGCAACAGGCCCAGACCGAGGCCAGCACGGTCGTCATCAAGGCCAAGGGCGAGGCCGAATCGATCGTCCTGCGCGGCAAGGCGCTGCGCGAAAACCCGAGCGTGCTCGAGCTGCAGATCATCGAGCATTGGGACGGCGTCACCCCCCTGGTGGTCGGGCCCGGCGCCACCGGCGCCAACATGATGCTGCCGCTGGGCGATTTCACGACGGACGCCAAACCGCAGACCAACGAGGAGGGCAAACCATGAGCCAGCAAAACTTCAACTCCGCCCGCGACGGCGAACTCGACCCCCGGGTCATCAAGCGGGTGCTCGGCGCCCTGATCCTCATCTTCGCCGTCATCATCTTGGCCTCCTCCGGCACCTACGTGGTCCAGCCCGGCACCCGCGGCGTGGCCGTGACGCTCGGCACCGTCGATCCGCAGTTCAAGCCGGAAGGCTTCGGTTTCAAGCAGCCCTTCCTCACGCACATCCAGCCGATCCTCATCCGCCAGCAGACCCGCCCGATGCCGGCCGAGTGTTATTCCTCGGACCTGCAGCAGGTGAAGATGGAGGTCCATGTCCTCTACCGGATCCCCGAGCACTCCGTGGTAAAGATATTCCAGGAATACGCCGGCGCGCCGTTTGACAACCTCATCGCCCCGCGCGTGCAGGAGGCCCTCAAAGAGGTGGCCGCCACGCAGAGCGCCGAGATGATCGTGAAGAAGCGCGAGGAGATCAAGACCCGCGCGCTGGACCTGGCGCGGAAGAAGATCGGCGCCGATTTCCTCGAGGTCGTCGACCTGGTCATCTTCAACCTCGCCCTTTCCCCGGAACTGGAATCGGCCATCGAGCTGAAGATGGTGCAGGAACAGGAGGCCGAGAAGGCCAAGTTCACCCAGCTCAAGGCCAAGATCGAGGCCGACACCGCCATCATCCGCGCCAAGGGCGAGGCCGAGGCCATCCAGGTGCGCGGCACGGCGCTCCGCTCCAATCCCGACTTCATCAAGCTGCAGATCCTGCAGAACTGGAACGGCCGCTCCCCGCTGGTGGTCGGCGGCAGCGGCGGCGGGGGCTCCATTCTGCTCTCGCTCGAGGATCTCATCCGCCGCGCCCAGCCCGCGGTGCCGGCCCGTCCCACCAAGTCCGCACCGGCCAAGTCCCCATGAATCCCCGGCTCAAGGCCGGTTTGCAGCTGCTCGTGCTGCTCATCGCCGCGGTGGTGCTGATGATGATCTTCCCGTCCGCCCTGCGGTTCGCCGAGGGCGCGGCGATGGAACTGCGCGCCCTGTGGTGGCTGGTCCTGCTGGTCGCGCTCGGTGTCTGGCTCATCTGGGGCACCACGCGCAAGTCGAAGTAACTCCGGCGCGCTCAGCTGGGATCAGACCATTAAAGGGTGGAACCGGGCCTCCGGACTGGCTTGCTTTGCGCCTATCCCACAACCCGTCCGGAGGCCGGGTTGCACCCTTTGGTGCGCGCTCAGGTGATGCGGTCGAGCAGGCGGATGGCGGCGATCAGCACGATGACGCCCAGCAGCACCAGCCACGGAATGCCGTTGATGGAATCCTGGGCCAGCAATCCGGCGGCCGCCGGCAGCGCCGCCGCCCCGATGCCACCGGCCCCGGATTGACGGCCGATCACGGTTTGCGCGGCCTCGGGGGCAAACCGGTGCGGCACCTCGTGCATCAGGCACGGGTAGACCGGCGCGAAGCCCAGCCCCATCAGCACGAGCGCGGCGAACGTGAGGACGACGGATCCACCGCAGGCGAACACCCCCGCACCGGCCAGCGCCACCAGCGTGCCGAGGGCCACCAGCCGGCGGTTCCCGTGGCGGTCCACGACGAAGCCGACAATGATGCGTCCACCCGTGATCGCCCCGTAGAAGGCCGCGACACAGAGGGCCGCCGTCGCCGGCTCGAAGCCGCGCCCGACCACGAGGATGGAGCCCGCCCACACCCCGGTGGTCATCTCAACTGAAACATAGAGCACGAAGATCGCGGGCGAGAGCCAGCCGGCGAAGGAATCGGCCGGAGGCGCGGCCCGGAGACGCGTGGGCCCGGCCGCGGCGACGGCGGCCGGACGCTCCGGCACCACGTCCCAGAGACGCAGCGTGAGCAGGAACAGCAGCGCCAGCCCCAACTGGATCGAGCCGATCAGCAGATAGCCGCCCCGCCACCCGTGGCTGGACGCCAGCGCCTGCCCCATGAGCACCGGGCCGCTCGTGGCGCCGATACCCCAGCAGGCATGCAGCCAGTTCATATGGCGGCCGCTGTAGTGTCGGGCGACAAAACCGTTGAGCCCGGCATCCACCGCCCCGGCGCCGAGGCCGAGCGGCACGGCGGTCGCGAGCAACCAGCCCAAGTTCGAAGCATGGGCCAGCGCCACCAGCCCGGCGCCGGTCAGCACGCAACTGACCAGCACGACGGGCCCGGTGTGAAAGCGGGCGATGATCCGCCCGCTGTTGAAGCCGGCCAGCGCCGACAACAGCGTGGCGACCAGCGTGATCGTGCCCGCCATGCCGATGGGCACCTGCAACTCGGGATAGATCGCCGGCCATGCTATCCCCAACGTCCCATCCGGCAGACCGAGGCTGAGGAAGCCGAGGTAGATAAGCGGCAGCAGAAAGAAGGAGGGACGACGGACAACCACGCACCGAGCCTGGGCTTTTGCACCGGAGACCAGAAGCCGGAAGTGGGGTGCGCCCCGCACATTACTCGCTTGCAGTAGAGCGGGCGGTTTGGGCAGTTTCAGCGCTTATGTCCAAACCCACCTGCCCGGCCTGCACCATGGATGATGTCATCAGCCATCCCGCTCACTGGGAATGCGCCACCTGCGGCCACGAATGGCCGAAGGAAGCCGCGCCCGAGGCGGCCCGGATCGTCAAGGACGCCAACGGGAACCCACTGGCCGACGGTGACAGCATCACGCTGATCAAGGACCTGAAACTCGGCGGCTCCCAGGTGCTCAAGGCCGGCGCCAAGGCCAAGGGCATCCGCCTGCAGGACGGCGACCACGAGATCGCCTGCAAGGTCGACGGTGTCGCCGTGGCCCTCAAGGCCTGCTTCGTGAAGAAGGCATGACGGAGTTGTCCATCGATGGGTGCGGGCGTCGTCGTGCGAGTCCCACCCTTGACAAGCCGCGCGCGCCCGGCTCACGCCGTGCAGCAGCGGCGGAAATGATAGCCGTAGATCGAGAGCGTGACGGCCATGTTCAACAGCGCCGGCCGGTGGAACAGGGTCCAGAGCAGGAGCCGCCAGTATTGGAACCTCTCGCGGCCGATCACGCCCAGCCGGATGCAGGCCTGCGTGAAGGCCAGGCCGTTCCGCCAGCTCACCACCGAGAAGGTGAAGCGGGGGCGCTTGTATTCCCGGAGGAAGGTGCGCACCCGCTGGTAATACGGACCGGGAGCGTAAATGCGATCGAGGATGCGCCGGTAGCCCTCCATCAGCTGTTGCGTGTCCATGCGGGGGACGAAGTTGATGGTGCCGTCGACGTTGTCGCCGGTGGACTCCCCGCGCAGGCGTCCCTCGCGCTTCATCCGGGCATGCAGCTTGGTGTCGGGCAGGGCGTTCAGCAAGCCGACCATGGCCGTCACGATGCCGCTCTTCTGGATGAAATCGATCTGCCGCTGGAAGATCGTCGCTGTGTCGGTGTCGAAGCCGACGATGAAACCGCCCTGCACCTGCAGGCCGGCGCGCTGGATGCGCTTCACGTCGGCGATCAGGTCGCGATGTTCGTTCTGTCGCTTGTTGCAGTCGGCCAGGCCGGCCGCGTCCGGCGTCTCGATGCCGACGAACACCGCGTCGAAGCCCGCGGCGACCATCAGGCGCATCAGCTCGGCGTCGTCGGCGAGGTTGATCGACGCCTCGGTGAAGAACGGGCGCATGCGTTTGTGCCGCTGCCACTCGATCAGGGCGGGCAGCAGTTCCGTCTTCAGCGCGCGCTTGTTGCCGATGAGGTTGTCATCG
>JAQSDJ010000287.1 GCA_029945855.1 Lacunisphaera sp. | reverse complement strand
GACCGGAAGCGCGCCGCAGTCGGGCGTACAGCCCGACCTACAGACTATCACGGCGCCCGCGGCCAAGGTCCGCCCGGCCGGCGGGCCGGCGCTGCCCGAGCCGCCGCCGATCAACCTGCCCGAGAGCGACAAGCAGACGCGGTGGAATTATCTGCGCGACCTGGTGCTGAATGACGGCGTGTGCCAGCAGCATGTTTTTCCCGGCAAGAAGGTGGTCTTCGGGGTGGGCAACATCGACGCCGCGGTGATGTTCGTCGGCGAGGCGCCCGGTGGCGACGAGGAGGACCAGGGCGAGCCGTTTGTCGGCCGCGCCGGCCAGCTGCTCAACCGCATGATCAAGGCCATGGGCCTCGAGCGCGAGCAGGTCTACATTGGCAACATCCTCAACTGGCGGCCCGAGATGCCGCGCAATCCCGACGGCTCGCAGACGGGCAACCGGCCGCCGACGACGCCGGAGATGGCCTATTGCCTGCCGTTCATCCGGGCCCAGATCGCCATCATCCAGCCCCGCGTGCTGGTGGCCCTCGGCAAGACCGCCGTGGACGGCCTGCTCGGCGCGGACAGCTTCAAGACCATGGGCGCGGCGCGTGGGAGCTGGCACACTTACGCGGACACGCCGCTGCGGGCGAGCTACCATCCGTCGTATCTCTTGCGCCAGGAGGGCCTCACCTCGGCCTCGGCGAAGAAAATCAAGCGCGATGCCTGGGAGGACCTGCTGGCCGTGATGGAACGGGCGGAACTTCCGATCACCGAGAAGCAGCGCAATTATTTCCGCTGAGCCATGAAGCGACGCCTGCTGATCCTCTGCGTGCTCGCGGTCGCGGCGGGCACGGCCGCCCGCGGGGCGGACGCGTTGTTCGATTTCGAGGTGCTGCAATTCCGCGCGAAGGCCCTGGCGGTGCAACCCTACCAGGAACCGAAATCCCGGGTGCCGGACTGGCTGCGCCAGTTGTCCTACGACGAGTATCGCCTCATCCAGTTTGATGCGCGGCTCTCCTGGTGGCGGGCCGAGGAATTGCCGTTCCAGCTGCAGTTTTTCCATCCCGGCGGGAGCGCGAGCCGGACGGTGCAGATCTCCGAGGTCGTGAACAAGGTGGCGCGGCCGATCGCTTTCTCGCCGAAGTTCTACGATTACGACACGGTCAAACGGGGTTGGCGCGTGCCGGCCGACCTCGGGTTCGCCGGCTTCAAGGTGCTGCACCCGGTCAACCAGCCGGGCCGGTGGGACGAGGTGGTGTCCTTCCTCGGCGCGAGTTATTTCCGCGCCCTCGGCCGCGACCAGCACTACGGCCTCTCGGCGCGTGGACTGGCGCTCAACCCCGGCGAACCGGCCGGGGAGGAGTTCCCGGTGTTCGAGGAATTCTGGATCGAGCGGCCGCTGATCGGCGGCACCAGCGTGACCCTCTACGCCTTGCTGAACAGCCCGAGTGTGACCGGGGCCTACCGGTTCGTGCTCACGCCCGGCGTGGACACGGTCATGCGGGTGCGCGCCGCGGTCTACTTCCGCCACAACCCGCAGGTGCCCGGCCTGGCGCCGCTCACGAGCATGTTTGCCCACGGCGAGAACACCGGCTGGTCGCGGTCGGATTTCCGCCCCGAGGTCCACGATTCCGACGGCCTGCTGATCGAGACCGGAGCGGGCGAGTGGGTGTGGCGGCCGCTGGACAATCCCAAGACCCTGCGGGTGCTGAGCTTCTCGGACTCGTCCCCGCGCGGCTATGGGCTCATGCAACGCGACCGTGACTTTGAACATTACGGCGATCTCGAGGCCTGCTACCACCAGCGTCCGAGTGCCTGGGTGGAGCCGGTCGGCCGGTGGGGTCCGGGGGCGGTGCGGTTGATGGAGCTGCCGACGGCTGATGAATTCAGCGACAACATCGTCGCCTTCTGGACCCCGGCGCAACTGCCCCCCGCCGGCGAGCCGGTCGAGTTCGAATACAACCTGCACTGGCTGGGCAAACCCGGCCTTCGTCCGCCCGGCGGCTTCGTGACCTCCACCCGGACGGCGGCGGTGCCGGGCCGGCCGGAGCTCCGCCGGTTTGTGATCGAATTCGCCGGGGCCTATCTCAACAGCCAGCCGGAGGATCCGGCCATCGAGGCGATTTTGACCCTCGGGGCGGGCGGGCAGCAGGCCGGCCGCACCGTCGTGCAGAAAAACCGCTTCTCCGGGGCCTGGCGCGTGGTCTTTGAAATCAAGTCCAACCCCGGGGACGCCCCCGTGGAACTCCGTTGCTTTCTGCGCAAAGGGCAGCATGTGCTGACCGAGACATGGAGCTATCTCTGGAATCCCTGAACTCGTTCCGCCCGCAGACCGGCACGCTGGAACAGTGGAACGCCGCCTATGTGCGCGTGGAGGATTACCTGCGGGCGCACCGGATCCACAACCGGCTGCACCAGAGCCGGCTCATCCAGCTCGTGCTCAGCGCGACGGCGCAGCGCCACGCCAAGCATCCGCTCGCCGACCCGGTGACCCTCGCGATCGAGGAGACGGACCGGCTGATGGACGAGTGGTTCGGCGACCTGCTGGACGCGAAGGAACTCCCGCACAACCGCATCGCCGCGGAGGGCCGCGTCGCGTTGTTGGTGGCCGACGGCATGCAGCGCTGGCCCTATGCGTTCCTCGACGTGGGCAACATCCCGCCCGACTTCGCCCGCGCCATGAAGCAGGGCTCCCTGCAGGCCGGGCCGGACCTGGCGGTGTCCAGCATGGTCGCACGCGACATCGACCTCGGCGTCATCACCGAGGCGGCCGGCTCGACGCTTGAGCGCATCGAACGGCTGCCGATCCTGCGCGTCGTGCTGCTCTGGGCCGTGTTCCTGGCGGTGCTGGCCGCGGTGTTTTACGCCACCCGCTGAACGATGGCCGCCCCTTTCACCGTCGAACAGGTGGACCGCAAGCGGGTGGGCCGGCGGCGCGCCACCTTCTTCACGCTCACGTTCCTGCTGACCAGCCTGGCCACGTGGTTCATGGCCGACCTGTTGTGGCGCGATGGCATGGCGGCGGTGGAATGGGTGGTGCTCGCCCTGTTCGTCGTGCTCTTCGCGCACATCGCCGTGGGCTTCAGCACGGCGCTGCTCGGGTTTTATGTGCTGAACCGGAAGGGCGACCCCTACCGCATCACGCGGTCGATCGAGGGCGAGCCGCTCGCGAGCCTGCCCCTGGCGACGACCGCCATCGTGATGCCCGTCTTCAACGAGGATCCGAGCCGGGTCTTCGAGGGTCTGCGCGTGATCTACCGTTCGCTGGAGCTCTCGGGGCGGCTCGAGAACTTTGATTTCTTCATCCTGAGCGACTCGAACAACCCGAACAACTGGATCCAGGAGGAGGTCGCGTGGGTCGAGCTCTGCAAGCAGCTCAACGGCTTCGGCCGCATCTTCTACCGGAAGCGGCGCATTTCCATCAACAAGAAGAGCGGCAACGTCGCGGACTTCCTGCGCCGCTGGGGCCGCAAATACCGCTACATGGCCGTGCTCGACGCTGACAGCATCATGACCGGCGAGTCGCTGATCAAGCTGGTCGCGATGATGGAGCGCAACCCGAAGGTCGGCATCCTGCAGACCGCCCCGCGGGTCGTGAACGGCGTCACGCTTTACTCCCGGCTCCAGCAGTTTTCCAACCGGCTCTACAGCCCGCTGTTCCTGGCGGGCCTGAACTACTGGCACCAGGGGGAAAGCAATTTCTGGGGTCACAACGCCGTCATCCGCGTGGCACCCTTCATGGAGCACGCGGCCCTGCCCGAGCTGCCGGGGGCGGGGCCGATCGGCGGGCGCATCCTTAGCCACGATTTCGTGGAGGCCGCCCTGATGCGCCGGGCCGGCTGGCGCGTCTGGCTGGCCTACGACCTGGAGGGCAGCTACGAGGAAGGCCCTCCGACGCTGATCGACAGCGCCAAGCGCGACCGGCGCTGGTGCCAGGGCAATCTGCAACACAGCTGGCTGTTGTTCGCCCGCGGGTTCCACCCGGTCAACCGGGTGCACCTGCTGATGGGGATCATGGGTTACGTGGCCTCGCCCCTGTGGATGCTGTTCCTGCTGATCAGCAGCATCCACACCTTCCGGGAGGTGGCGACCGGCAGCTATCTGGATTACCACCCGGAGGCCTACGCCGCCTTGTTCGGCTTCGTGGTGGAGGTGCACCAGGCGCTGGCGCTGTTCACGTTCACGCTGCTGCTGCTCTTCCTGCCGAAGCTCATCAGCGTGATCCTCGCGCTGCAGGACCGGCGGGGCGCGGCCTACGGCGGGCCGCTCCGGCTCGCGGGCAGCGCGCTGCTGGAGGTGGTCACGACCACGCTCCTGGCGCCCATCAACATGGTCTTCCACACCAAGTTCGTGCTCTACATCCTGCTCGGGCAGGGCGTGGGCTGGGTGACGCAGCAACGTGCGGCAAGCGAGGACACCGACTGGCGCGAGGCGATCATCACCCATTCCGGCCAGATGACGATCGGCGTCATCTGGGGCGTGTCCGCATTCATCTTGGTGCCCTCCTTTTTCTGGTGGCTGAGCCCGGTGCTGGCGGGGCTGGTGCTGTCCGCCCCGTTGTCCATTCTGCTGGGCAATGCCGGGCTGGGCCGCCGGGCCCGGGAGCTGGGGCTGTTTCTCACGCCGGATGAAACGCAGCCGCCGCAGGAACTCCGTCGCCTGGAGCGGCACATGGAGGAATGCTACCGGCACATGCAGCCGATCCGGCAGCTGCGGGATGATTACGGGCTGCTGCAGGCGGTGCTCGATCCCTACGTGAACGCGGCGCATGTCTCGCTCCTGCGCCAGCGCCAGGGCAGCCTGGCGGTGCGCACCTACTTCGTCGGGCTGCGCAAGAAGCTCCTGGCCGAGGGCCCGGCCCGGCTGACGCATCGCGAGAAGATGGCGCTGCTGCTCGATGCCGATTCCATGATCTGGCTGCACGAGCAGCTCTGGAAGCAGCCGGCCGAGAACCTGTCCGAGTGGTGGCGCCTGGCCATGCGCCAATACAACGTCCTCACCGCCACCCCGGTGACCGCCCTGTATCGGTAAGCCGCCGGCTTGTCGCGCCGAAGCCTGGCGAAGGCGGATGACCGCGCTGTATAGGTAGGGCGCTACTGGACGCTGGCGTAGGCGCTGACGACGACGTCGCGGCCGGATTTTTCCCGGCCAAACACCCGGATGGCGGCGCTGGCGGGCGCCGCCGTGCTGCGCGGCGTGAGGTGCAGCCGGTAACGCCGGCCCGGCTCCAGGGTCTCGAGCCGGGCCGCGAACGCGTCATTGGTGGCCTGCGCTTCCGCGAAATTGATTTCCAGTCCCGGGGCCGGGGCGAGGTCCACGGTCTTGGCCGCGGGCGGCTCGTTGACGGTCCATGACACGCTGCGCGGGCTGGCCGTGGCGGTTTCCGGCACCTCGATGCGGACCATGAGCCGCACCGGAGTCGGCGATTCGTCGGTCACCACGGTGATGAGGCGTTCGTAGAGTCCGGCGCGGTCGCCGATGGTGAAGCGGGCCTTGAGGACGCCGCGGGCGCCCGGTGCGTAGGTCTGCTGGTCCGCGCTCACGTCGAGACAGTCGCAGTTGGTCTGGAGGTCGACCAGCGCGACCGGCTTGGTGCTCGTGTTCGTGAACTCGAACACGACGTCCTGTGTCTGCTGGAAGGGAGTCGTGGCCACCGTCAACGTGTCAGTCTTCCACTGCAGCCCGTGACCGGTCAGGGCACCGAGGCCGGCCAGGGCGATCAGGAGCAGGCGGCGGGTGTTCATGCGGTGGCCGGTGGGGGCTCAGGCGCCGCCGGTCAGCAGGAGCAGCGCCGCGCGGACCTGCGCAAATTCGGCCTTGAGCCCGGGCACGATGGCGGCGGCGGCGGTGAGATCACCGGCCTTGCCGTGCGCCTCGATGTCGAGCGCGAGCCGGGCGAACCGGGCCGCCCCGAAATTGCCGGAGCTGCCCTTGATGGTGTGGGCGGCGCGGATGAGGGTGGGACCGTCGTTGTGGGCCAGCGCGGTCTCGATGTCCCCGAGACGCTGGGGGGTGTCTTCCAGGTAAATCGTGATCAGCTCCTGCAGGAACGCGGGGTCGTCGGGACTGAGCGCGCGCAGGTTGGTGATGGCCGAGGGTTCGAGGACAGGGTTGTCGGACATGGAGGCAGGGGAAATCAGGTGGCCCATTCGAACGAGGTGTTCTGTTCGATTTCGTCAATGGTGGTCAGGCCGAGCAGGACCTTGCGCAGGCCGTCGTAACGCAGCGGCTTGTAGCCGACCTTGGCGGCCGCCCGGGTGATCTCCTGCGCGCTCCGGCCCTCGGAGATCAGCTGGCGGATTTCCTCGGTGATGAGGATCAATTCGTGAAACGCGACGCGGCCCCGGTAGCCGGTGCCCCGGCAGTGCGCACAGCCCCGGCCGCGGTAGAACGGCACCTCCGTCAGGCCTTCCTCCAGGAAATATTTGAGCAGGACCTCCCGGGAGGGATAGTAGGCCTCCTTGCATTTTTCGCAGATGCGGGCGGCGAGGCGCTGGGCGAGCACGCCGATGACGGAAGGGGCGACCATGTGGGCGTCGACGCCGATCTCCATCAGGCGGACGATGGCCTGGGCGGCGGTGTTGGTGTGCAGGGTGGCCAGCACCAGGTGGCCGGTGAGGGCGGCCTCGGTCGCGATCTTGGCCGTCTCGAGGTCGCGGATCTCGCCGATGAGAATGATGTCCGGATCCTGCCGCAACAGCGAGCGGAGCAGGGTGGAGAACTTGAGGTCGATGTTGGAGTTGACCTGGCTTTGCGTGACCCCGTGCAGCTGGATCTCGACCGGATCCTCGATGGTGGAGATGTTCACCGTCGGATCGTTGATCTCGTGGAGCGCGGCGTAGAGGGTGGTGGTCTTGCCGGAACCGGTGGGGCCGGTGACGAAGAGGATGCCGTTGGGATTCCGCACCAGCCGCTTGAACGGCTGCAGGATCGGCTGCGAGATGAGCATCTTGTCGAGGGTCATCATCGACTTCTTGCCGGTCTGCGCGAGCACCCGGATGACGCACTTCTCGCCATAGGTGGTGGGGATGCTGGAGAAGCGGAAATTGGACTTGGTCGTCCCGATGGCGAGGGAGAACCGGCCGTCCTGCGGGAAGCGCGTCTCGGAGATGTTGAGGCTGCAGAGGATCTTCAGCCGGGAGACGATGGCGCGGTGGAGCTTGCGGGAATAGGTCAGCACCTCGCGCATCATGCCGTCCACGCGGAAGCGGATGCGCGAATTGATCTCCTGCGGCTCGATGTGGATGTCCGTCGCCCGCTCGCGCAGGGCGAAATAGATGATCTCATCCAGGACCCGGATCAACGAGTCGGACTCGGCGATGAACTCCAGCCGTTGACTGGCCGACTCCGGCTGACTGAAGAGGTTGTCCCGCTCCAGCTCGGTCAGGCTGTCGCTCAGGGTCTTCTCCGTGCTGTAGTGGATGGAAATGGCGCTCTCGATCTCGCAGGGGAGGCTGAAGACCGGGCTGAGCGGCAATTGGGCGATCTGCTGCAGGCGCCGGATGAGATCCTTGTCCCGGGGGTCGGCCAGCGCGACGGTGAGCACGCCGTCGATGATGTAGAGTCCGATCGCGGCGGCCTTCGTCGCGATCTCCACCGGGATCTTTTCGACCGCCTCCTCGGTGATGGCGGAGGCCAGGACATCGACGTAGGCGATGCCGATGGAGTTCGACCACTGGCGGCAGGCCTCGTCCTTGGTGAGCAGCTGCAGGTCGATCAGTGACTGCAACTGGGCCAGGGTGCCCGCGCCGTGCAACTGGGCGGTGGACGTGAGCTCGGTCTCGAAGTCGAAGTTCGGCAGCTGCCGGACCAGCTTGAGGAATTCTCTATTTTCCTGGTTTGGCACGGCGGGGGCGTTTTTTGAAGAGTTTGGCGATCTCGACCTGGTCGAGTTTCTCCATGGCGAAGGCCGGCGCGTTCCGCTCCTGGCGCACTTCGTTCAGCAGATCCGGCAGCGAATAACGGACCTCGGTGATGCCAGAGTCCGGGCCGGCGGGTGCCGGGGATGTGGGGGGCGGTTTCATGGGGCCGGTGGCGCGGGCGGGGCTTCGTCACCGAAACATTCCTCGATGATGCGCTGCAGCTGGGCGATCATCTCGTCGCGCGGGGTGTCCTTGCGGATGTAGTCGGTGGCGCCGAGGCGGACGCAATCCTCCACCGTCTGGCGGTTGGTCAGCGAGGTCAGCATGACCACGATCGCGGCCGGGTCGATCTGCAGCAGGCGCTCGAGCGTCTGCACCCCGTCGAGGTTGGGCATGTTGACGTCGAGCAACACCAGGTCGGGCCGGTGTTGCTGGTAGAGGGTGAGGGCGGCGGCGCCGTCACCGGCCTCGATGATGGTGGGGTGGCCGAGCTTCTGCAGGATCAGGCCCACGAATTTGCGGATGTGGGGCTCATCGTCGGTGAGCAATACTTTGCCGTTAAAAATCATGCGGACAGGGGAAAGGTTATCTGGAAGAGGCCGCCGCCGGCCGGCTGGTTCTCTGCGCTGATCGTGCCCCCATGAGCATCCATGATCTTCTTGCAGATAGCGAGCCCAAGTCCGGTGCTTTGCTCGCCGCCGGTGGGGCGCACCGAGGTGCGGCCGTAATCCTGGAACAGCTTGTCGCGCTCACCCTCGGGCACGCCCGGCCCCTGGTCGCGGACCATGATGGCGTAGTGGGCGGCGGTGCTCGTCGTGTGCAGGGTCACGGTGGAGTTGGGCGGGGAGAACTTGATGGCGTTGCTCAGGAGGTTGTCGATCACCTGCCGCACCTTGTCGGGGTCGATCAGGAGCGGGCGGGCCGGGTCCGCGGCCTCCAGGCGGATGCGGGTGCCTTTT
>JAQSDJ010000286.1 GCA_029945855.1 Lacunisphaera sp. | reverse complement strand
TACCCATGTCTCCGTCCATGTGTAACCCATGTCTCCGGTCTATACACTGAGGACGGGTTCCACCATTTAGCGCGCGCCTCTTCAGGGGAGGCCGGCGGGAATCCGATTGGCATCGTGCCCTGAAACCGTTTCGCTGGTTTCGGGCCGCAACATATTCCTTCCCTCCGCATGCATGCTTCCCTCCGTCACGGCCTGTGGCTGGCTATCGCCGGCCTGTGCGCGCTCCCCCTCCCGGCGGCCAGCTGGCCCGCGATCAATCCCGCGGAGCTCGCCGACACCAAGCCCTCGGTCGAGCCCGACGCGGGCATCGAGATCCTGGCGCAGGTGGCCGAGATCAACGCCGCCGACTTTAATCACACCGCCACCGACTTCTACGTGCGCCTCAAGGTCTATACCAACGAGGGCGTCGACAAGGTGGCGAAAATCCAGATCCCCTATAACCGGCAGACCGACTCGGTCGGCAACATCGAGGTCCGCACGATCAAGCCCAACGGCACGATCCTCGAACTCAAGCGCCAGGACATCTTCGACCGGGAGATCGTCAAGGCCGGCAACCTCCGCACCCGCGTCAAGTCCTTTGCGCCCCCCGGCCTCGAGCCGGGCGACATCGTCGAGTATCGTTACCGCCTCACCCACGAGGGGCAGAACAGCATGTTTCCGCTGGTCTTTCAAAGCGACAAGCCCGCCCGCTCCGTCGTTTTCCGGCTGAAGCCCCTGGCGCTGCCGATCCCGGGTCTGAGCATGCAGGCGCTGTATGTGAACTACCCGATGAAGGAGCTGAAGCCCAACCGCGACGGATATTTCGAGTTCGCGGCGCAGAACGTGCGCTCGCGCAAGGAGGAGCCGTTTCAGCCGCCGGCCACGCACATCCTGACCAGTGTGGTGCTGTATTATGCGATGGATGCCGCCAAGTCGCCCGAGGCTTTCTGGGCCGATGCATCCCAGCGCCTGCAGCGCGAAACCGACGCGACGACGAAACCCACCAAGACGATCATCGCGGAGGCGCAGCGGCTGGTCGGGCCCGCCGACCCGGTGGACGAAAAACTGCGCAAGCTCCACGACTTCTGCCGCAGCCAGATCATCAACCGCAACAGTGATGCCACCGGCCTGACCAAGGAGGCGCGGCGCAAGCTGAAGCCCAACACCACCGCCGCCGACACGCTCAAGACCCGCCAGGGCAGCGCGACCGAAATCACCGCCCTCTTCGTCGCGCTCGCCCGCGCCGCCGGCTTCGATGCCCGGCTCGCCCTGGGCAACGACCGCACCCAGTTTGTGTTCAGCCCGACCGTTCCCGTTCCCTTCGCCTTCACCCGGCGGGTGGCGGCCGTCAACCTCGGCGAGCGCTGGGCCTACTTCGACCCGGGCGCCACCTACCTGCCGGCGGGCATGCTCGACTGGCGGATCGGCGACACGGCCGTCCTCATCGCCCACGAAAAGCAGAAACTCATCCAGCTGCTGACCGGCGCCCCCGCCGAGCATTCGCTCCGCCACCAGTCCGCGACCCTGGCGATCCAGGAGGACGGCTCGCTGGAGGGCGACGTCACGGTGGAATGCACGGGGTATTTTGAGACGGCGGAGAGGAATTCGCTCGATGCCGCCACCCCGGACGAGATCGAGAAACGGCTCAAGGGCGAGTTGGAGACGCACCTCAAGGGCGTGGAGCTTTCGGACATCAAGGTCGAGAACGCCAACAAGCCGCTCGAGCCGCTCAAGGTGAGTTATCACCTCAAGGTCCCCGAGTTCGCCGAGCGCACCGGCTCGCGGCTCTTCGTGCAGCCCGGCGTGTTCCGGCGCGGCGGGCGCGCGTTGTTCGAGGACGCCACCCGGGCGACCACCATCATCCTGCCCCACCGATACCATGAGCTCGACGAGGTCACGCTCACGGTGCCCGAGGGCCTGGAGATCGAAGCCGCCAGCGCGCCGGCCGGTCTCGACCTGGGCAAGGTCGGCGCCTACACCGTGGATATCAGCTGGACGGCGGTGAAGCGCACGATCCGCTACAAGCGCGAGTTCACGCTCAACGCCGTCGCCTTCCCGGTCGACCGCTACCCGATCGTGAAGCGTCTCTTCGAGGTCATCCATGAGCGCGACAACCACACGCTCACCTTCCGGCAGACCGCGGCGGCCGAGGCCACACCCTGACCCTTTCCGCCATGTCCACTTCAGCCGTATCCATTCATTTGAATTGGGTGGAACCGGTCCTCCGGACCGGTTTTCCGACGCACATCCAACAACCCGTCCGGAGGACGGGTTCCACCGTTCAGGGCCGGGATCCTCATCCAGGAATGCGCATTCAACTGCATCGTTACCGTTCAGCCGGTTGGGGTCGTTTCTTCCAGAGTCTGTGGGTGCTGGCCGTCGGGTTAGCGGTTCACCCGGCCTTTGGTGCCACCGCGGCGCCCGACTGGCTGGCCGCCGTCGCGCGCGCCCCGGTCACGGTCGCCGCCCAGGAGGCCGATGCGATCCGTCTGCTCGACGAGGGCATCGTGGAGATCAGCCGCGACGGCGAGCACATCACCCGCACGCGGCAGGTGTTCAAGGTGCTCAACGCCGACGGCAAGAAGTTCGCCAACGCCCGGGTCAGCTACCTCAGCGGTTCGTCGGAGGTGAAGTCGTTCAAGGCCTGGCTGATCCAGCCCGACGGCAAGGTGCGGGCCTACGGCCGCAAGGAAACCGCCGACGTGGCCGTGAACGTCAACGCCATGGAGCTCTACGGCGAGGCGCGCCGCCAAGGCATCGGGGCCGCGGACGACGCCGGGCCCGGCGCGGTCTTCGGTTACGAATCGGTCGTCGAGGCGCGCTCGGTGTTCAACCAGATCACGTGGGCCTTCCAGGGCGAACTGCCCACCGAGCGCTCCACGCTCACGGTGAAACTCGCTCCCGGGTGGACGCTGACGGGGCGCACGTTCAACCACGCGCCCATCCCGGTCGCCGCCGGGGCGGGCACGCACACCTGGACGCTCACCGGCCTCGCCGGTTTTGCCAAGGAGCCCATGAGCCCGCCCGCCCGCGGCTTTGCCCCGTGGCTGGCGGTGGACCTCAGCCCACCAGCCAATACGCCCGAGTCCCGCGCCGGGATCAAGGTCGGTTCCTGGCCGGAACTCTCCCGCTACTTCACGCCGAAATACAACGCCGCGGCGGCGCCCGACGACGCCCTCCGCCAGCGGGTGGCGCAGTTGCTGGCGGGCGCCACGGACGACTGGGACCGCCTGCAACGCCTCTGCCGCTTCGCGCAGCGCGTGAACTACATCTTCATCCAGCTCGATTCCGCCAACGCCGGCGGCATGATCCCGCGACCGGCGACCCGCGTCCTCCAGTGCAATTACGGTGATTGCAAGGACAAGGCCACGATGCTCCGCGCCCTCCTCGCCGCCGCCGGCATCGTCTCGCATCCGTTGATCGTGCTGGGCGGTTCCCGCGACCACATCGAGGCCGACTGGCCATCCCCCTCGCCGTTCAACCACTGCATCCTCGCCATCGCGGTCGACGCCTCCGTGCCGTCGGCGGCCATTATCGAGCATCCGCAGCTGGGCCGGCTGCTCGTGTTCGATCCCACCGACGAATACACGCCGCTCGGCCTGCTCGCGCGCCACCGGCTGGCCCGGCAGGGGCTCCTGCTTGCCGGCGATGCCGGCGGCCTGGTCGAGCTGCCCCCCGCCCGCGCCGAAGGCGACAAGCTCGTGCGCACGATCTCCGCCGAGCTGGACGCGGTCGGCAACCTGCGGGCCGACCTCGTGGAGGATTTTTCCGGCGTCGCCTCCTCGACCGCCCGCGCCGAGTTCGAACGCCGCAACAAGGACGATTTCAAGAAACAGATCGAGCGCTGGCTCAACGGCACGCTGCCGGCACTCCGCGACACCAAGGTGGAGGCCACGGACCGCTTCCCCGTGCCGGAATTCCAATTGGCCGTCTCATTCCTCTCCTTCGGCTATGGCAAGCTGATGCGCGACGAGCTGCTGGTTTTCAAGCCCGCGCTCGTGGCGCGTCGCGATGCCGTGCGGCTCACGAAGAAGACCCGGACGTTGCCCGTCGTCCTGCGCGCCGGCGCCTACGAGGAGCACGCCACGTTCCTGCTGCCCAAGGGTTACATCGTCGACGAGCTGCCGCGTCCCGTGCGGCTCGAGACGGACTTCGGGCGCTATCGGGCCGAGGCGAAGTTCGCCGACGGCAAGATCGTCTTTGCGCGGGCGCTGGAGCAGCAGTCGGGGGAGATCCCGGCGGCCGACTACGAGAAGGTCCGCGTCTTTTTTGAGAAGATCCAGCAGAGCGAGCAAAGCCCCATCGTGCTGCGCCGCGTCGCCGGCCCCGCGCCGGTGGAGAAAGAAGAGCCCAAGACCCCGGCAGCCGGGTCGAAGTAAGATCCCGCGCGAGGCAGGAGGAGGGGATTTACGGCCGCAGTCGTGAGAGGCGACGCGTCGGGGAATCTGGAGCGGTGTCTAAGTTCCAGGTGGACCCCGGCCTTCCGCCTTCGCCAAGGCTATGGGCGGACAGGCCGGACGGATTCCTTCGGCGGATACCCTGTAAGCGCGTCCGGAGGCCGCGCTCCACCTTCAAGCTTTGAAATGACGGACGACCTTGGCGAGGGCGTCAGCGGTCTGGTCGATGATCTCGTCGGTCAAGGCGGGGCTGATGGGGAGGGAGATGCCGTCGGCGAGCATCGCCTCGGCGACGGGGCACTGCACCGTGCGGTAGTCCATCGTCGTCAGGCCGGCGGCGCGCAGCGGCCAGGTGCCGGCGAAGAAATTGTGGTTCTGGAACAGCGGGTAGCCGTAGACGGGCTTGGGGATGTAGCTCGCGCCCGCCGGGACGCCCTCGGCGTGGAGTGCGGCGACGAGCTCGTCGCGCGTGCCGCGGAAGCGCGCGGGCTCGATGCGCAGGAGGCAGAACCAATAGCTGTGTGTGTCGCGCGGATCGATCTCGGGCAGCACGATGCCGGGCAGGGCGAGTTTCTGCAGGTGGCCGAGCAGGCGCGTGCCGAGGCGGATGTGCGCGGCAAGGATGGCGGGCAGCTTGGTCAGCTGCGCGGCGGCGACGGCGGCCTGCGGCTCGCTCATGCGGTAGTTGGGCGAAAGGGTTTCCGGGTTACGGCCGCCGGTGACGCGGTCGTAGTGCTTGTCGCCCCACTTGCAGAGGGACGGGCCGAACCGCGGGTGGTTGGTGCCGACGATGCCGCCGTCGCCGGAGCTGACGTGCTTGAACTCGTTGAAGGAATAGCAGCCGAAGTCGCCGAACAGGCCGACGGGCTTCCCACGGTAGGCCGCGCCCCAGGATTGGGCGCAGTCCTCGATGACGAAGAGGTTGTGCTCCTTGGCGATGGTCATGAGCGCGTCCATGTCGCAGGGGTTGCCGGCGAGGTGGACGATCATGAGCGCCTTCGTTTTCGGGGTGATGCGCCGGCGGACGTCGGCGGGGTCGAGGTTGTAGGTGTGCGGGAGGATGTCGGCGAACACCGGCACGAGCTGCTGGTAGAGGATGCCGATGACCGAACCCATGTCGGTGATCGGCGAGGTGATGACCTCCGAGCCCGGCGGGAGCTGCAGGGCGGAGACGGCGATGTGGAGCGAGGCCGAGCCGGAGGAGCAGGGCATGCACCATTGCAGCGGGTAGGGGCGGCGGAATTCCGCGAGCATCGCGTCGGTCTGCGGGCCCTTCCAATAAAAGAGCGAGGGCTGGTCGACCATCGCGGTGAGGCGGGCGAGTTCGGCGGCACCCCAGCGATGGTGCTCGGGCTTGGTGGCGGTGACGGCCTTGGGGCCGCCGTGCAGGGCGAGGGTGGAATCTGAGCTCATGGAGAGGCAGGGGATTTTACAGGAGGGAACGGAGGGAATGGAGCAAAGGCAGGGGACTGGTTCTCAGCGGGGAAAATTCAGTTCAAACACAGATAGACACAAATACACCCAGATAGATAAGGCCTTGAGAAACCCGAGACGGGAACCGTTCGATGAGACGGCCTTCCCCATACTTGGCCGCATCGTCCGGGGTATCTGTGTTCATTTGTGTCCATCTGTGGTTTATAAACTGCATGACTTCGGCTCAGTTCTCTCCGTTGCCTCATGTGAGAATTATTTGGGCGGTAAGGCGGTGATGAAATCGTGCAGTTTGAAGACGAAGCCGAACTCGACGGAGACCCGCCAGAGGGCTTGTTGCTTTTCGCGCTCTTCCCGGGCGGTCTCGCGGTTTTCGACGGCGGTGGTGGCCTCGGCGATGGTGGAGCACAGGCAGCCGTGGCGTGCCAGGTCGACCATGCCGCCGGGTGACATCAACAGGCACCAGTTGAGCGCGAAGCCGGTGTAGATGAGATGATTGATGCCCTGCGCGCGGCACAGCGCGGCGAGTTGGTCACCGTTTTCGGCAATGCCTTCCTCGCCGATGGGACGCGCCGTGGGCGCGAAGTCGAGCTGGGCGAAACCGGCGGCGATGTCGGCGGTGTTGTGCGCACCGGGCGAACCTTGCGCGGTGCGCAGGCGCTGGAGTTTTTCGTAGACCGGATCAGGCGACACGCGGGCGGGAGCGGCGGATGGGCCGGCGAGTCGGACGGCGCGCTTGTAGCCGGGCAGGTGCGAATAATAATCCTTCCCGCCGCCGACGACGTGGAAGACCGGGAGCGGCGAGGCGCGGACGGCGGTCAGCATTTGGGGGAAAACCTCGGCAAGGATCTTCGCGGCGCGCGGGGTGTATTCGACGGCGCGGCGCCAGCCGGGGTAATCGGGCGGGGCGCCGCAGTCCCAGGCGTGCATGACCACGAGCGCAGTGTGCGCCGGAGCCAGGTCGACCTCGACGGTGTGCCAGCCGCGATAGCCCTCGCCCGGCACCGCGCGCGCGGGGTCGGCGTCGAACTGCCGG
Source organism: Lacunisphaera sp. (assembly GCA_029945855.1). Lineage (GTDB taxonomy): Bacteria > Verrucomicrobiota > Verrucomicrobiia > Opitutales > Opitutaceae > Lacunisphaera. The sequence continues at coordinate 2,114 of JAQSDJ010000286.1, read as the reverse complement.
TAAAGCTGGGCCGGGAGGCGCATGGGATTAGCCAAGACGGTTTTTAACCACGGATTTCACGGATGAGCACGGATCAAGACAGGTGAACCACTAATCCACACTAATGTATCACTAATCAAAACAGACAGAAGGGCTTTGTAAGAAAGGATCTTCATTAGTGTCCAATGAGTGAGCATTAGTGGTTAAACCTGTTTGGGTATTTATCCGTGGTCATCCATGACATCCGTGCTCAAAGGGTTTTTGTCTTGGCCGGGCGGGAGGCGCGCCAGAGGAGGGCGCCGATGATGAAGAGCAGGCCGCCGGCGACGAGGTTGATGGCCGGCGGGGCGAAGGGCGACGAGGGCAGCACGACGCAGGCGATGAGCACGAGGCCGAGCAGCACGCTCACCATGGCCAGCATCTGGAAGTCGCGAAGGCTCCCGGGCGGCAGGTTGGGATCTACCGGCACGGGCGTGCGGAGGTCGGTGTCGAAACGCCGGCACTCCGCGCTGCGTGGATCATCGGCGCGGTAGAAGAAGGCGGAGATCACGAAGACCAGCGTCGAGGCGCCGATCGCGCTGAGGATGTTGCGCTCGTAGACGTTTTGGGGGAAGGCGTCGGCGGCCATGAACCCGAAGGCGGCGGCGAACGCGGCGACGCAGGAAGCCATGCCGGACCACCACGGGGTCTTGCGGTAGACCATGCCCAGCAGCACGGGCATCATGAAGCCGGGGCCGGTGAGGGAGTAATATTTCAGACCGAAGTCGAAGGCGCCGCCGGTCTTGGCGATGAAGATCGCCGAGACGATGCCGAGCACGCCGATGACTAGCATGGTGATCTGGGCGACGCGCATCTGGTGGGGTTCGCTGGGCGCGGGCAGGCCGGCCTTCTTGCGCAGCGGGACGTAAATGTCGCGCGTGGTGGTGGCGGCGAGCCAGTTGAAACCGTCGCTGGCCTGCCCGAGGGTGGCGGAGAGGATGGCGGCGACGACGAAGCCAATCATGCCGTGCGGCAGGAGCAGCAGGGCGAGGCTGACGAACGAGGCCTCCTCGGGGGCGGCGAACTGCGGCCAGACCGAGGCGATGTCGGGGAAGATGATGCGGGCGCCCATGACCGGCAGGATCCACAGCAGGGGGCCGAAAAAGGACAGGCCGGCGCAGAGCAGGGCCATCTTCCGGGCGCTGCGCTCGTCGGGCACGCTCTGGTAGCGCTGCACCTGCCACCAGGCGACGTTGTAGCCGAGCATGGAAGCGGCCGCATAACAGAGCAGGAACATCGGCTGGCCGGTCTGGCCGTTCAGGCCGAAGTAGCCGTCCGGGGCCTCGCGCCAAAGCCGGGCGAAACCCGCCCCGATGCCCTCGCCGCCGCCGAGGTGGAGGAAGGTCACGGGCATGATGAGGACCGTGGTGACGAGGATGATGACGCCCTGCACGGCGTCGCTGAGCACGGCGGCCCAGAGGCCGCCGATGACGGTGTAAACGATCATCACGAGGCCGACGGTGATCATCGTGAGCTCCAGCCCGCTCAGGTGGAAACCCAGCACCACATGCTGTCCGCCCGCGAAGCCGAGGGCGGTGGCGACGAAGATGCACAGGATGTAGAGGCCCTGGCCGATGCCGATGATCTGCGGCACGATCGCGGTGACGGTATAGAAATACGTCGTCGAGGGCGAATAGCGGCGCGTCAGGAACTCGAGGGGCGAGTTGATGCGCGCCCGCCGCCAGCGGGAGGCGAAGTAGAAGGCGCCGACGAGGTAGGCCCACGTGGCCGCGGTGAACACGACGGCGGCGCCGAGGCCGTTGCGGTAGGTGAAACCGGCGGCCGCGACGAACATGAAGGCGGAAAACCCCGACACCCAGTTTGACACGCCCGCGAGGAACCAGGGGATCTTGCCGCCGCCCTTGAAGTAGTCGTCGGTGTTCTTGTTCTTTCGCGACGAATACCAGCCGACGAAGATGACGATGCCGAAGTAGAGCGCGATGAGCGCGTAATCGGCGCCGTTGACGTGGTTGAAGGCGGGCATGGGGCTTGAGTCAGAGGACGGCGGACGGAGGACAGAGGACAGATTGAATTGTAAGGTCGGCGCTTGTCGCCGGACCAATTTTGGTAGGGGCCGTTGCCCTCAACGGCCCTGG
>JAQSDJ010000285.1 GCA_029945855.1 Lacunisphaera sp. | reverse complement strand
ATACCAGGCCACCAGGTAGCGGTTGGTCCAGGAGTTGTAGGCCACCGTCGCGCTCACCAGGACCAGGCCCAGCAGGGCCGCGACCGCCAGCCGCCACCAGACCGCGGAAGGCCGCCACCAGACCGCGGCGAGCAGCATGATGCCCAAGGCGAGCGTGCCGACCGGACCGAAGCCGCTCAGTTCCTCCAGGCCCGACTGATGGTGGAACAGGAGACGGTCGTGATAACGCGGATCGATTCCCGCATCGGTCAGGCCGGCCCGGTCGAGCAGGCGGTGCTCGACCGCCGCCAGCCGTTTGGGTGCGTCCTGCCCGGCGCTGAAATCGGTCGGCCCGACATAAATGCCGGCGGCCACATGGCGCGTGAAGTTCGCCAGCGTGCCGCGCAGTCCGTCCGCATTGCCCAGCCGCCGGAGCAGCTGGGGCGGACCGAGGGGGTGGCCGTAGATTCGCGCCGACTCCACATAGGTCTCCACGCTGCCGAAGAGCAGGCCGGCCGCGAGCAGGCCGGCTGCGGTCTGGCCGAAGAGCCGCCCGCGGCCGCGGACTTCCACCAGTGTCCAGAGCGCCAGGATCCCGCCATAGAGCACCCCGGTGGTTTTCGCCCCCATCATGAAGGCGAGGGCGAGGACCATCCAGAGGACGTGGTGGCGGCCGCCTTCGCGACGCCAGCGCCAGCGGGCGTAGACCCAGACTGCCCCGGTGAAGAGGATGACCAGGTCGTTCTTGGTGCCCGCTCCCTGGTAGACCAGACACGGCAGCGCCAGCAGGCTCGCCACGCCCACCCAGCCCGCATCGGGACCGAAGCGTGCGCGGACCAGCGTGAGGACGATGAAAGCGGTCCCAACCATGCAGAGAAAACTCGGCAGCGCGTAGCCCCAGCCGAGCAGCAGGAACGGCAGATGAACGGCATCGAAGGACCAGGGGAAGATGACCTGGAACACGCTCGTGAACTGGCCGTTGTTGAAAAAACCGTCGCGCAGGGCCAGTTCCAGCCGGGCGAGGTTATACATCTGCGCGTCGATGGTGACCACTGGCGCCACCACCGCATAAAGGCCCCAATAGGCCAGGGCGCACCCCGCCACCAGGCGTGCGATACGGCCGATCGGCCCCAAGGGAGGGGGCAGCGGGTGGACCACGGTCATCGCAGGATCAACACCAGGCGCGACAGCAGCGACACCAGCATCAGGCCGCCCAAGATCGTGTAGGGGAGGTGGCGCGGTTCGCCCGCCGCCTGATGCACCCGGCGCAGGAGGAGGAGCAGGTCGGCGGCTTTCATGGCGTCACGGCACGGAGGGTCTGGTCGCGCCGGATGTTGGTCGCCTGGACGCGGGGATCGCCGGGTCCGCTGCCAGCGCGAGCCGGTCCGCGGATCGCGGCCAGTATTGCGTTGTCATCGGGGAGGGTGCTTGGTCGGATGGAAGTCATGAGCGAACAGGATCCGGAGTTAGCCAAAAAAGCCCACCGGGCACAAATGATTCTTTACGGATTCATGCTTCTCTGTCTCGTCCTGCCCTTTGTCTTGCTGTGGATGAAAAAGCGGGGACTATTCAACTGATTCGCGGCCCCGCATGAATAAAACGCTCATCGTCATCCGGATTTGTTTCATCGCGCTCTGTGCCGTGGCCAGCTGGCTGATCTGCTACACGGTGGAGGAGTGGGACCACCGGCGCACACTGGCTATTTTCATCGGCGTGCTGATCGGCGTGCTGGTCGTGCTGGTGGACCTCCTGCTGAAGGGCTTTTCGCTGCGCGGCCTGACCGCCGTCACGTTCGGGCTTGGCGTGGGCGGGCTCATTGCCTGGATCATCGCCAACTCGCCGCTGCTCAACAAGGGCGACCCCACGATCATCTACCTCGTCCAGATGGCCCTCTTCGTCATCTGCACCTACCTCGGCACCGTCATCGCCCTGCGCGGCAAGGATGACTTCAACCTCGTGATCCCCTACGTGCGCTTTGTGCCGCACGAGGTGGACGTGCCGCTCGTCGTGGTGGACACCAGCGCGCTCATCGACGGCCGCATCGCCAAGGTCTGCCAGACGCAGTTCCTCGGGGCGGCCCTCATCATCCCGACCTTCGTCCTCAACGAGCTCCAGCACATCGCCGACTCCGCCGATCCCGTGAAGCAGGCGCGCGGCCGCCGCGGCCTGCAGGTCCTCAACGACCTGCGCGCGATCAAGCACATCGACATCCGGATCCACCAGAGCGACATCGCCCGCCGGCAGGACATCGAGGCCAAGCTCGTCTTCCTCGCCCAGTCCATGCGCGCCAAGCTGCTCACCACCGACACCAATCTGGCGAAGATGGCGCAGTTCCAGGGCGTGACCTGGCTCAACCTGCACGCGCTCGAGAGCGCCCTGCGCCCCGAGCTGGTCATCGGCGAGAGCATCGTCCTCGACCTCGTCAAGATCGGCAAGGAGGACGGCCAGGCCCTCGGCTACCTGCCCGACGGCTCGATGGTCGTGGTGAACAGCGCCCGCGCCTTCATCGGCAAGCGGGTGACGGCCGAGATCATCGGCGTGCTGCCCAGCGGCGGCGGCAAGATGATCTTCGCCAACCTCCTCGGCGAGGCCGAGGCGGGGTAGGGGCTGCGACCGACACCCCCCGGTGCTACGCGCCACCCCTCTTCATAGAGGGGTCCCAATCTCTGCCTTGAATCCCCTCTATGAAGAGGGGTGCCCGCAGGGCGGGGTGGGTGGGATACGCACGCCACCAGGCAATTTTCACCCACCGCCAACTTTTCCCTTGCCGTCCCATCTGTCCTAGTGCAACTAGGACAGCGTGCTCCCGTTCTCCATTGAACTGAAACCCGGCCTGCCGATCGCGGAGCAGGTGGTTTTCGCGGTGAAGAAGGCCCTGGTCGGCGGTCAGCTGAAGCCCGGCCAGGCGTTCCCGTCGGTGCGGGTCGTCAGCCAGGAATTGAAGATCAACCCCAACACCGCGCACAAGATTGTGGCCGCCCTGGTGGCCGAGGGCGTGTTGGTCACGACCCCCGCCGTGGGCAGCGTCGTGGCGGAACACGCCGCCGGCGACCGGGCCGAGCGCGCCGCGCTGCTGGTCGATGAACTGGAGCGCGTCGTGGTCGAGGCTCGCAAGCTCGGGCTCACCTTCGACGAGGTGTCGGCCGGCCTGACCGTGCAGTGGAAGAAGCTCGGAGGGAAGAAGTCATGAGCCGGAATCTTAAACACAGAGCACGCGGAGAGCACGGAGTTCAAACCGCCCCGTTCGTTTTCGGGGCATTTGCCGCAACTCAGAGTCCTCTGCGCCCTCTGCGTTAAAACATTTTCATGAACATCATCGAAACCCACCATCTCACGCACCGTTACTGGCGGACCGAGGCCGTGCATGACCTGAACCTGGCGGTGCCGCAGGGCAGTGTGTTCGCTCTGCTCGGGCCGAACGGGGCGGGCAAGACCACCACGATCAAGTTGTTGATGAACCTGCTCCGGCCCACCGCCGGTTCGGCGCAGGTGCTGGGAGTGGATTCCCGTCGGCTCGGCGAACGCGAACTGGCGCAGATCGGCTATGTCTCCGAGAACCAGAAGCTGCCGGACTGGATGACCGTGCGGCAGTTGCTCGATTATTGCCGGCCGTTTTATCCGACCTGGGATCCGACCCTCGAGAAAACTCTCCTCGCGCAGTTCGACCTGCCGACGGAGCGCAAACTCAAGCACCTTTCCCGTGGCATGCTCATGAAGGCGGCGCTGCTCTCGTCGCTGGCCTACCGGCCGAAGCTGCTGGTGCTCGACGAGCCCTTCAGCGGACTCGACCCGCTCGTGCGCCACGAGTTCGTGCGCGGTGTGCTCGAGGTGTCGGCTCTCGGAGACTGGACGGTGTTTGTGTCCTCGCACGACGTCGAGGACGTCGAGCGTCTGGCCGATCACATCGGCATGATCGAGCACGGCCGGCTGAGCCTGAGCGAACCCGCCGAGACGCTGCAGGGCCGGTTCCGTGGCGTCGAGCTGACCAACGCGCCAGATGGTGCATCCGCCCCCGTCGGCGCGCTCGAGTGGAGCCGGTCCGGCCAGCTGACCAAATTCATCGCGACCGATTACGCCGGCGAGGTGAGCGAGCGCGCCTGGAGGGAAAGATATGCCGGCGCGACCCTGCAGGTCACGCCGCTGACGTTGCGTGAAATCTTCATCACCCTGGCCCGGGACGGGCGCCAACAAGCCAACGGGACCGCGGCATGAGTTTGATCTGGCATATCGTCCAAAAGGATTTCCGGCGCCTCTGGCTGCCGCTGACCCTGTGGCTCGTCCTGCTGCTGGCCCACACCGCATTGCTGGCGATGAAGGCGGATCCGAACGCGAGTGCAGCGTCGTATGAAGGGCTGTATTATTTTGCGAACACCTGTGGCGTGATCGTCGCCGCGGTGGGTTTCATTTTGGCGGCCTGGATCGTCATGGAAGACAGCCTGGTGGACACGTCGGCCTTCTGGGTGACGCGACCGATCAGCGGCGCCCGGCTGCTGGCCGCGAAGGCGCTCGGTGCGTTCCTCCTGCTGAGCGTCCTGCCCGCCTTGGTGCTGACGCCGGTATGGCTGGGGTGTGGATTTTCGTTCCGTGAGATTTGGCTTTCGGCGGTCGATCTCGCCTTGCTCCAGGGAGTGCTGTCGGTGCTGGCATTTATGCTCGCCGGTCTCACCGCCACTTCCGGCCAGTTTCTGGTGCGAGCCATCGGTGCGGTGATCATCCTGCCGGTCTATCTGACCTATGTCCTGGGTCGCTTCACCGGGGCAAAAACCGGGATCAGCGACGGCGTGGTCGAATCCCGCAATTGGCTGGTGCTGGCGCTGTTTGTCCTGACGCCGGTGGCCCTGATCGCGCACCAGTTCCTGACCCGGCGCACCCTGCGCTCGGCGGCGCTGGGCGCAGTGAGTTTGCTGCTCATGCTGGCCGTGGCGCTCGCGTGGCCTTGGGATTTCTCGCCGCAATTCCTCCGTTTTGCCCAGCGGAACATGCTGATACCCGATCCCCGGAACCAGCAGGTGGTATTGCAGATCGAATGTCTGACCGGTCCCGCGGTCCCGCCGATCGGGTCGTGGCGCATCAAGCGGGTGGATGTGGGTGCCGGAGTGCCAGCCGGGACCTTTGTCCGGGTGGACTCGATCGAAGGCCGGTGGGGGAAAGCGGGTGAGCCGGAGTCGGCAGAACCCTTCAAGGTCGACTACCGGCGCCCGGGAAGAATTTCGCCGCAGGTCGTGCGACAACTCGTGGGCCTGCCCTTGCCGGCCGACACGCCGGTCAACCCCTTGATCGGCGGCGAGGAGGCCATTGCGCCGCCGGCGTGGGCCCGGACCGGAGGCTTGACCCTGCAGGGAGAGATCAGCGCCGCGCTGATGCAGGGGCGGGTGTTGGGTGAGCTGCCGTTGCGCGTGGGCGCGGAATTGCGCGTGGGCTCGAGTTTCACCCGCGTGATCAGCATCGAGCAGGTCGACGGGCGCATGCTGGTGCGGCTTGAGGAACGCGACGCCTGGCCCGCCCTGGCCCTGGGGTATTACTCAAGAAGCAAGGTATCAGTCCTGCACAAGACCCGGCCGGCGGAAGACGCCTTCGTGCTGCTCAATCGTCCGCTCGCCCACGACCAGATTCTGGGGGTGACTGATATCGGAACGGTGCGGATCAACTCAATCATGGTTGGCCAGCGCCAGCTGTCCGTCACACCGCCCACCCGCGAGGTAGACGGCCTCGCCGAGGTGATTCCCGGCTGGGCGGACGGCGCCGTGATCGCGAAGGTGCGTTTTCTGCCCGGACACAACTTTGTCCGGACGGTCGCGGCATCCTCCGGGCTGGAGCCGTGACCTGATCCGGGCGCCTCCATCATTCCATGAAACTCATCTGGCACATCATCAGGAAGGACATCGCGCGCGACCGCTGGGCGCTGCTGCTGTGGGCGGCGCTGTTTGTCGCGCAGGTCGGCCTCGGGCTCGTCCTCCTGCGGGAAACCGGCAACGACCGGGATTTCCCGATGAAGCTGCAGCTGGCGAGCATCGGCCTGGTGTTCGCCGAGTTCCTCGTCGGCTATGTGCTGGTGGTGCGGCTGGTGCACGCCGACCCGCTCTTCGGCACGGACATGTTCTGGGCGACGCGGCCCATCTCGCGCGGGCGGTTGCTCGCCGCCAAGGCCGGCGCCGCGGTGCTGGTGTTCGGGTTGCTGCCGGTGCTGCTGCTGGCGCCCTGGTGGCTGTGGTGCGGCTTCACGGTGCGCGACCTGTGCTGGACGGCGGTGGAGACCTTCGGCTGGCAGCTGCTGATGATCGCGCCGGCCTTCCTGCTCGCCACGCTGACCAACGAACTCGCCCGCGCCTTGATGTGGACGATCCTGCTCTTCATCGGCGCGATGTTCTGGACCGTCTTCTTCGCCAATACCATCAAGACGAGCCGGGATCCGGATGAGCCGATGGCCGTCTACAATGGAATCATCTACACCCGGCTCTGGTTGTCGGCGGTGCTCCTGGTGGTGTTTTCCGCGGCGATCGCGGCGCACCACTACCTGACGGGCCGGTTCGTCCGTTCCGTCGCGCTCACGGTCACCGGCACGGGCGTCGTGGTGGCGGCCGGGCTGTATGCGCCCTGGGATTGGCATCAGGTTTTCCGCGACCTACCGCAGCCGGGCACACCGGCGGAGATCGCCGCGGCCCTGCCGGCGTTGAAGGCCAAGGCCGGGGTCAGCATGCCGAGCCCGTATCAGATCAAGCGGCCCGACCGTCGGGTCGACGAGCTGTCGCTGAGCACCGAGGTGTATTTCGACGGCTTGCCCGGGGAGACTTCGATTGAGACCGGGCGGGGGCGGCTCGCCTGGCGCTGGCCGGACGGCACGGTGGTGAAGCGCAACAGCTACGGCAGCACCACCGGGCGCATGTTCGCCGAGAAGATGCTGCGGCGGGAGTTCGCCTTGGCCGAGCCGGTGCCGGATACGGAAACCACCGCCTATCACAAGGAACGCGCGGATAAATTAGCCGCGCGGCTGGCCAAGACATCTCCATCCCAGCGGCGGACATCGCGGCCCCCGGCACAGCCAGGATTGCGCATGTTGCTGCACTCGCAGGTGCCGGAGGCGCTGCTCAAGCGCGGTTTGGCCGAGTCGCCGGCCTTCGAAGCCACGCTGGACTGCGCCATGAGCCGGCCGGTCATTCTGACCGAACTGCCCCTCCAAGCCGGAGAGCAGGGTGGAATGGATTCCACGGTGGTGCGGGTGCAATGGCTCAGCGAATTTGTCAAGGAACCGGAGAACAAGGACCGGGTGTTGTGGTTGCTGGTCACGGCGCCCTCCCGATGGCAGACCGGACTCTGGGCGGTCAATGCCCTCGCCCGGGACTGGATGAACCCCGGCCGGGGCGAGGCTTGGGTGATCAACCGCACCAACGGGGATTGTTTCCGCTCGGGCAATTACTCCCTGCAGTCGACGCAGGTGGTGCTCGTGGCCGGGGTGGCCTTGAGTTGGAACAATGCCCGCATCCGCGCCAGCATGGTCGCGCGCAACGGGGTGCTCGTCGATCGCGATCCGCAGTGGGTCGAGCACTCTTCCCTCGTGCTGGTGGCGGAGGAGGTCGTGGCCCGTTTCCCGACGACCGTCCGGACCGACCGGCAGGAATTCAAGCCGAGCTTTTACGTCGAGCTACGGCCCGGGGCGGCCCCGGCTTCGGACACGCCCTAGCTTTCTTCCCGCATCATTTTCATCTCATGGAAACCACCATCGGTCTGTTCGGTCTGTTCCTTTCGGCCTGCGCCTATTCCGCCCAATACTGGGCGAAGAAGTGCTACGACGAGCTGAAGCTGATCCGGGAAGAGCTGCAGAAACGGGGCTGAGCAGGCGATTAGCCGAATGACTTTGGAGGGCCGGTCTCCTGGCCGGCGGCGGCTGGTCGGGAGACCAGCCCTCCACCAAGTGCACTCCTACAATTGTTGGCCTGATGTCTCACCCAGCCAACCCTGCAGGTCGGCGTCGTTGGCGATTTCCTTGAACATCTGGTAATCGGCGGCGAGCAGCGACGCGTAGCTCGGCTCGGCGAAGCGGCGGCAGTGGAGCAGGACCTTCGCGTGCTGGCCCGGGGCGCGCACGATGCGGCCGAGGGCCTGGTTCACCTTCTGAAGCCCGGGGATCTGGTAGACCCGTCGGAAGGCCGCCTCGCGGCCGAGGTCGCTGCAGGCGTCGAGCCGCGCCTTCTGGATGGCGTTGACCTCCGGCAGGGCCGGGCCGACGACCATCGCGTGCGTCACGCGCCCGCCGAGCAGGTCGATGCCCTCGGCGAAGCTGCTGCCGAGCACGAGAAAGAGCACATCGGCGAACGCGAGGTTCTGCTCGACCCACGCCGTCTGCGCGGCGAGGTCGGTGCCGCGCGGCTGCAGGACGACGCGGCACACTGAGCCGCTGCGCTCGAGGGAGCCTTGGATCGCCTCGGCGTAGGCATACGACGGGAAAAACACCGCGATGGCGCGGCGCGACGCCCCGAAGAGCGCCTCGATCGTGGCGCCGGTCGTGCCGTAATGGCCGGCGCGCTGCCGGTAGCTGGTGTCGACGCGCAGGTCCACCGCCACGTCGTAGGCGCCCGCGCGCCAGGGGGTCGGGGCGTGGAGGGTGGTGTAGGGGCGGAGCCCGTCCTCCGGACGGGCTGAACCTGTCCGGGGGACAGGTTCCACCTCAAGTCCGCACGCCGCGGCCAGTTCGCCATAGGGCTGCAGCGTGGCGGACATCAGGATCGCGCCACCGTATTCCCTTAAAATTTCGCCGATGGCGGGGGCGGCGTCGATGCAGGTGAAGTTGATCTCCCCGGCGCGCGGCACCCACAGGAGCTTGGTCAGCGTGGTGTCGGCGAGAAATTCCGCGAGCGAGGCGAACTGCCAGAGCGATTCCGAGTGGTGCGGGCCGAGCGCGGCGTAGTCCAGCGGCTGCGTGGCGACGAGGTCGGCGAGCTTGGTGACGGTCTCCTCGATCTCGGCCTCGAGCACCGGATCCAGCGAATCGGCGGGCTCGAGCATGGCGAGCAGGCGCGTCCATTCCTCCAGGGCGAGGAGGAGCGCGGGCGGCGCGCGCAGGTGGTCCAACTCGGC
>JAQSDJ010000284.1 GCA_029945855.1 Lacunisphaera sp. | reverse complement strand
GCCTGGGGGTACTGACAGCCCCGCCTCCATATTAAAATGTGCGATACTCCCCGCGCTTTGGCGGTTGCCTGCCGGCCGGTCCCGGCGACTAAATTACTCCTGACGATGCCGCCCGTTCTCCCCGCCCGACTCCCTGCCGACGCCGCCGGCGCCTGGTGGTCGCAGCCGTGGTTTTTCCCTGCGATCCTCGTCGCGGCGGTTGTCCTGGCCTACGCCAACAGCCTCGGCACGCCCTTCCTCTTCGACGATCTCGGCGCGGTCCAGCACAACGCCACCATCCGCCAATGGCGCACGGCCCTGAGCCCGCCGGCCGACGGCAGCACCACGACCGGGCGCCCGCTCGTCAATCTCTCGTTCGCCCTCAACCATGCCCTGCACGGCGACAATCCCCGGGGCTATCACGCGCTGAACGTCCTCATCCATGCCGCCGCCGCGCTGCTGCTGTTCGGCGTCATGCGGAGGACGCTGGATCTGATGAATGGAGGTGTAGGTCGGGGTTTACCCCCGACATCCCCGCCATTGTCGGGCGTAAAGCCCGACCTACTGGGCTTCTTCATCGCCCTGCTGTGGGCCGTGCATCCGCTGCAGACCGAATCGGTCACCTGCATCGCCCAGCGCACCGAGTCGCTGTGCGGCCTGTTCTACCTCGCGGTGTTTTATGGTTTCGCGCGCGGCACATCTTCCGGTCGCTGGCCTTGGTTGTTGCTCTCGGTGCTGGCCGGCCTCGCCGGCATGGCCACCAAGGAGGTCGCCGTCACCGCCCCGCTCCTCGTGCTGCTCTATGACCGCACGTTTGTGGCCGGCAGCTTCGCCGCCGCGTGGCGGCAGCGCCGCGGGTATTACGTCGCGCTCGCCGCGACCTGGCTCTTGCTCGCGTGGCTCGTGCTCGGCCGCGGCGGCGCGCGCGGCGTGGCGGCCGGCTTCGGCCTCGGCATCTCGTGGTGGGAATACCTGCTGCAACAATGCGAGGCCCTGGTGATGTATCTGAAACTGTCCGTCTGGCCCCACCCGCTGGTGCTCGACTATGGCACCGCGGTGGCGCACTCGCCGGCGGAGGTGTGGTGGCAGGGCCTGGTGGTGCTCGCGCTGCTCGCCGGCACCGGCTGGGCGCTGGTCCGCCGGCCCATGCTCGGTTTTGCCGGCGCGTGGTTCTTCGTCATCCTCGCCCCGAGTTCCAGCGTGGTGCCGCTCGTCACCCAGACCATGGCCGAGCATCGCATGTATCTCCCGCTCGCCGCGGTGCTCGCCCTCGGGGTGGTCGCGGTGGGGCGCTGGCTCGGCCCGCGCGCCTGGCTGCCGCTCGGCGCCGCGGCCCTGCTCTGCACCGGCCTGACCATCGCCCGGAACCATGACTATCGCGACGGGCTCACGATCTGGGCCGACACGGTGGCGAAATGCCCGCAAAGCGGCCGGGCGCAGGCTAACCTCGGCGTCGAACTGCGCAAGAGCGGCCGGCCGCAGGAAGCGCTCGCGCACTTCGCCCGCGCCATCGCGCTGCCGGGCCCGTCCGTGGTCTCCGGCCATTATCATGCCGGCGCCACCATGCTGGAACTCGGCGACGCGCCCGGGGCCATCGCGCAGCTGGAGGCCGCGGTGCGGCTCGCCCCCGGCCACGCCGACGCCCATTTCACCCTCGCCAACGCCCTCGTGGCCGCGGGGCGCACCGGTGAGTCGCTGGCGCACTACGAGCAGACCCTCGCAATCCAGCCCGCCGCCGATGCCCACGCCAACCTCGGGGTTGCCCTTATGCAACTGGGCCGGGACGACGAGGCCTTGGCGCAATTCGCCCGGGCGCTGCAGCTCGACCCCGCCCTGCCCGGCCCACGCCGCCATTATGCCCGGGGACTGGCCCGCGCCGGTCGTCCGGCAGAGGCGGCCGTCCAATATGCGGAGGCGGTCCGGCTGGCCCCGGCGCTGGCCGAGGTCCGCAACGATTTCGGCGTGCTGCTTGCCCGCCTCGACCGGCTGCCGGAAGCGACGGCCCAGTTGCGGGAGGCCGTCCGCCTCCAACCCGGTTATGCCGATGCGCGGGCCAATCTCGGCAATGTCCTGCTGATGCAGGAGCAGGTGTCGGCGGCCATCGAACAATATGAACAGGCCCTGCGCCTGAATCCCGGCGACCGCCGCACGCAGGAAAACCTGCAGATCGCGCGGGAGCAGACCGGGCGGCGGCGCTGAGCCATCCCGGCAGAAGACTTCCCGCGAATGACGCGAATGGACGCGAATTTCGGAGAAGTTCCCGCTGATCTCTGAAGCTTGATGCCCATACCGTTCAGTGACAGTGGCGCGCAATAGAGCGTTTCAATAATTTCATAGCCGTTTTTGTAGGTCGGGCTTTACGCCCGACGTGTCGGGGATAAACCCCGACCTACATGGAGATCACGGCTACACTTCAACTTAAGCCGCTCTCAATGGTGGGCAGGACAAGTTGCTGGACGCACGCGAAGGCAAACCGGTCACGGATGACCGGTTCCACCCGCAAACAACGCACGACTCCCGGCTCATTCCGAGGGGGCACCGGTAGTCGCAGCCACTTGGTTTTGTTCTTACTGTATGAGCCCCCCCGCGTCGCGCGGGCCGCCCGGCAAGGGCCATAAGTATTGCCTTCAGCCGCGACGCACCGCTTTCGCCCTCGCGACCACGCTGCCCGCCTGATCCATCCGGCCGCGCTGGTCCCGTTCGCCCGGGCCGGGCGCCGCCCGTCTGGTTTCACCGGTTGCATCCGCGCCAGCTCCGCATTGTCTTATCCGTAACCCTTCCGCCCCATGCCGATCACCCGCCGGGATTTCGTCAAGACCACCGCGGCGCTCGCCGCCGCCACCCAGTTGCCCGCGCTGCTGCGGGCGCAGTCGTCCGCCGCCCCCGCGCCAGGCAGCGTGCCGTTGCACTGGCTCGAAGGCGGCACCCCCGCCGCCCTGACCGGCGCCACCTGGGGCGTGCCCTGGCCGCGCGGCTCGATCGCCCACGACGTCGGCTTCGCGCTCCGCTCCGCCACCGGCGAATCCGTCCCCGTGCAAAGCTGGCCGCTGGCCTTCTGGCCCGACGGTTCGCTGAAGTGGACCGGCCATGCGCTGGCCGGTGACACGCCCGCCGCCACCACCTACACCCTTGCGCCGGGCACCCCGGCCGCGCCCGCCCGGGCCGTCCGCGTCACGGAAGACGCCGACCACATCCTGGTCGATACCGGCGTGGTGTCATGCCGCGTGGCGAAAAAGGGTTCCACCCTCATCGCGGCCCTCGTCCGCGACGGCCGCGAGATCGCGCGCGACGGCCGGTTGATCTGCCTGCGTCAGGACCAGCCCGAGCTGGATGCGACCAAGCCGCTGACGATGGATACCTTCACCGGAGAGATCGACGGCGCCGTGATCGAGCAGCGCGGCCCGGTGCGCGCCGTCGTGCGCGTGACGGGTCGCCACGTCAACGCCGCCGGCCGCGCGTGGCTGCCGTTCACCGTGCGGCTGTATTTTTATGCCGGCGGCGAGGCGGTGCGGATCATGCACACGTTCGTCTTCGACGGTGACGAGCAGCAGGACTTCATCCGCGGCCTCGGCGTGCGCTTCGCCGTGCCGTTGCGCGACGAGCTGCACGACCGCCACGTGCGCTTCATCGGCGAGGGCGCCGGCCTGTGGGGTGAGGGCGTGCGCAACATCACCGGCCTGCGCCGCGATCCGGGCCGGGCCGTGCGCGCCGCGCAGGTCGCCGGCACCGCCTGCCCGCCCGTGGCCGAGTGGGCGCCCACCGTCAGCAAGCGCCTCGACCTGATCCCCGCCTGGGGCGACTGCACCCTCGCCCAGCTTTCCGCCAACGCCTTCACCATCCGCAAGCGCACCAAGGCCGGCCACGGCTGGATTCCCGCCGACCAGGGCGGCCGCGCCGGCGGCACCGGCTACCTCGGCGGCGTCACGGGCGGTGTCGCCTTCGGCCTGCGCGACTTCTGGCAACGGCACCCGACGCAGCTCGACATCCGCCACGCCCACACCGCCACCGGCGAGGTCACGGTGTGGCTGTGGTCGCCGGACGCGCCGGCCATGGACATCCGCTTCTACCATGACGGCATGGGCATGGACACCTATCCCAAGCAGCTCGAGGGCCTGGAGATCACCTACGAGGACTACGAGCCGGGCTTTGGCTCGCCGCACGGGGTCGCCCGCACGAGCGAGATCACCCTCTGGGCGCTGGCCGCCACGCCCACGCGCGAGCGGCTCGCACAGCTTGCCGACGCCGTGCGCACGCCGCCACAGCTGGTGGCGGCGCCGGAGCATTACCTGGCCGCCGGCGTCTTCGGCCGGCTCTGGAGCCTCCCCGACCGCAGCACCCCGGCGCGCGCCGCCGTCGAGGACCGGCTGGACTGGTCCTTCGATTATTACCTCAAGCAGGTCGGCCAGCGCCACTGGTATGGCTTCTGGGACTACGGCGATGTCATGCACACCTACGATGCCGACCGGCACGTGTGGCGCTACGACGTCGGCGGGTTTGCGTGGGACAACTCCGAGCTCTCGCCCGACCTCTGGCTCTGGTATGGCTGGCTGCGCTCCGGCCGGGCCGATATTTTCCGCCTCGGCGAGGCGATGACGCGCCACAACAGCGAGGTCGACACCTACCATCTAGGCCGTTTCGCGGGCTTCGGCTCGCGCCACAACGTCCAGCACTGGGGCTGCAGCGCCAAGCAGCTGCGCATCAGCACGGCGGTCTACCGCCGGTTCTACTATTACCTCACGGCCGACGAGCGCACCGGCGACATCTTGCACGAACTCGTCGACGCCGACGCCAAGCTGGCCGACCTCAACCCCACCCGCAAGCTGCCCGGCCAGCCCGTCGTGCTGGCGCAGGCGCGCATCGGGGTTGGCACCGACTGGGGCTCCGCCGCCAGCAACTGGCTCACCGAGTGGGAGCGCACGGGCGACCCGCGCGTGCGCGGCTGGCTCGAGGCCGCCATGAAGGTCATCGGCGGCCGCAAGACCGGGTTCTTCGGCGGCACCTTCGGCTACGAGCCGAAGACCAAGACGCTCATCCCGCTCGAGGGGGACCGCATCTCGGTCTCGCACCTCAGCGCGGTGTTCGGCCTGGTCGAGGTCTGCGCCGAGTTGATCGACCTGATCCCGGTGCCGGAATTCGAAAAGGCCTGGCTGCAATATTGCACCCTCTACAACGCCACGCCGGCGGATCAGCAGCTGGCGCTCGGCCAGGCCCTGCGGGGCACGAGCCTGCGCGTCGGCCACTCGCGCCTCACCGCCTACGCCGCGCACCGCCGGCAGGACGCCGCGCTCGCGCAGCGCGCCTGGGCGGAATTCGCCTCACGGGAATGGGGCGGCCCGGTCGAGACCAAGACGGTCCGGCTGACGGGGCCCGCCGTGCTCAACCCGGTAGACGAGGCCGCGTGGGTTTCCACCAACGACTCCGGCCAATGGGGCCTCGCCGCGATCCAGAACCTGGCGCTGGCGGGCAACGCCCTGGCGGTAAGATGATGACAAAAACAATAATGCAGCGGAAGCTAGATGCCATGGGTGGAACTCGTCCTCCGGACGGGTTGTTGGACGCCCGCCAAGGCAAACCGGTCCGGAGGACCGGTTCCACCCGTTTCCTTCCATACTTCCAGCCAGTGCGAAGCTTTTCCTCAGCGCTTGTCTGGGTCACCTCTCGAGCTGGGTGTCGCTCGGAGTCGAACTATCGCTAACGGAGTATTGCTGATCATGCCATCCCTCCCCCGCCTCTTGCTGTTGTTCCTCGCGGCCTGGTCCGCCCTGGCGGCCGCCACGCCCGCGCCCAAGCCGCTCTACCGCGACCCGAAATTCGACGGCGCGGCCGATCCGGTCGTCATCTGGAACCGCACGGAAAAGAGCTGGTTCATGTTCTACACGAACCGCCGGGCCAACGTCCCCGGGCTTTCCGGCGTCGCCTGGGTCCACGGCACGCCGATCGGGCTCGCGGCATCGCGCGACGGCGGCGTGACCTGGCAGCCGGCCGGGGACGCGACCATCACCGTGCCCGCGGAGATCGGCGGCACTGAGCCGACCTACTGGGCACCGGACGTCATCGCCGGACCGGACGGCACCTACCACATGTTCCTCACGGTGGTGCCGGGCGTCTTTGAAAACTGGCAGCATCCGCGCCGCATCGTCCACCTCACGAGCGGCAATCTGCGCGACTGGCAATACCAGTCCGCCCTCGCGCTCGCCTCCGACCGCGTGATTGACGCCTGCGTTTTCCCGCTGCCCGCCGGCGGCTGGCGGATGTGGTATAACAACGAGCGCGACGGCAAATCCATCTATTACGCCGACAGCCCGGACCTCGCGACGTGGACCGACCACGGCAAGGCCGCCGGCGTCGGCGAGCGGCCCGGCGAGGGTCCCTATGTCTTCAAGTGGAAAGACCGCACCTGGATGCTCGTGGATTTATGGAAAGGCCTCGGCGTCTACCACAGTGACGACCTGCTCCACTGGACGGCGCAGGCCGGTAATCTCCTCGACGTGCCCGGACAGGGCGCGGACGACGGCGTCAACGGCGGCCACCCCGGCGTGGTCGTGAGCGGCGACCGGGCGTGTCTCTTCTATTTCACCCACCCCGGACGCGGAGGCACCATCAAGCCCGAGGACAAGCCCGCCACCGAGCTGCGCCGCAGTTCCATCCAGGTGGTCGAACTCCTGGAAAAAGATGGCCGCCTCTCGTGCGACCGGGATGCGCCGGCCTACATCCGGCTTGTGCCGCCAGCCGGTCTGTGAGCAGCTGTTCCCGTGAACGGAATCCCCGCTGAGCCGAACTCCTGCAGTTGGGCGGCCAATCCCCACTGGAGAACTGCACACCAAATGGTGGAACCCGTCCTTCATCCTTCGCCAAGCCTTCGGCCGACAGGCCGGACGGGTTGTTGGACGCCCGCCAAGGCAAACCGGTCCGGAGGACCGGTTCCACCCACATCAACCGCATGATCCCCGCTGAGAGCATTCCCACCCTGACTTTGGCCGGCGCCTGGCAACTGGCCTTGGATGCCGGCGACACCGGCCTGGCCGGCCGCTGGTTCGCCCGGCCGCTCACCGATGCCCGCCCGGTGCAATTGCCTGGCTCGCTCGCCGTCCAGCGCATCGGTGACGACGTGACGAAGGACACCGCGTGGACCGGCACGGTCTTCGACCGGGCCTTCTACGACTCCCCGGACTACGCGCCCTACCGCGAACCCGGGCGGATCAAGATCCCCTTCTTCCTTCAACCCGACAAGGTCTTCACCGGCCCGGCCTGGTATCAGCGCGAGATCGAGATACCCGCCGCATGGAGCGGGCGCCGCCTCACGCTCGCACTGGAACGTCCGCACTGGTTGACGACGGCCTGGCTGGACGAGACCGAACTGGGCTCGGGCGACTCGCTGTCCACGGCCCACGAGTTCGCGCTCGGCGAGGCCGGCACCCCGGGACGCCACCGGCTGACCCTGCGCATCGACAACCGCCTGCTGGTCCCCGTCGGCGAAAACGCCCACAGCGTCAGCGACCAGACCCAGGGCAACTGGAACGGCTGCATCGGCGGCATGGAGCTCCGCGCCACCGCCCCGGTGTGGCTCGACGACGTGCAGGTTACGCCCCGCGTCTCGACCCGCTCGATCACGGTCCGCGGCTCGGTCCGGGGCCCCGCCGCCGGGCAGATGGTGACGCTCGCCATCGGCAGCCCGGTGTTTGTCGAAATTACCGCCGACGGCACCTTCACCGCCGAGCTGGGCCTCGGTGCCGGCGCCGGACTCTGGGATGAGTTCACGCCGACGTTGCACACCCTCACCGTCACGCTCGAGAACGGGGAATCGCGCGCGGTGCGGTTCGGCCTGCGGGAAATTACGACGCAGGGCACGCAGTTTCTGCTCAACGACCGGCCGGTCTTTTTCCGCGGCACGCTCGACAACTGCATCTTTCCGCTGACCGGACACCCGCCCATGGACGTCGGGTCCTGGCGGCAATACCTGCGCCTGCTGCAGGGTTACGGGCTCAACCACGTCCGGTTTCATTCCTGGTGCCCGCCGGAAGCGGCCTTTGTCGCCGGGGACGAGTTGGGGGTCTATTTCCACGTCGAGGCCGCCACCTGGCCGAATACCATGGCGGTGCTCTGGGCCGACACCGGCAACGGCATTGGCGACGGCACGTCGGTCGACGCCTGGCTCCTCGCGGAATCCCGGCGCATCCTCCGCGCCTACGGCAACCACCCGTGCTTCGTGCTCATGGCCGCAGGCAACGAGCCCGGCGGGCCGCACCACAAGGCCTACCTCACCGAGTGGCTCGCGCAGATGCGGGCGTTCGATCACCGCCGGCTCTACACCTGCACGGCGGGCTGGCCCGAACTGCCCGGCAGCCAGTTCAACGTCATTCCCGACCCCCGCTGCCACCTCTGGGGCGAGGGCCTGAAGAGCCGGCTCAACGGCCAGCCCCCGGCCACGACGGCGGATTACCGGACGATCATCGCGCAACGCGACCGGCCCGTCATCTCCCACGAGATCGGCCAGTGGGCCTCCTACCCGGCGTTGCGCGACGCCCCGAAATACACCGGACACCTCAAGCCGCGCAGCTATGAGATCTACGCCGACTCGCTGGCCACGCACCACCTGGCGGATCAGCTCGACGACTTCGTGTCGGCCTCGGGCAAGCTCCAGGCGATCTGTTACAAGGAGGAGATCGAATCCGCCCTGCGCACGCCCGGCCTGGGCGGGTTTCAGTTGCTCAACCTGCAAGATTTCCCCGGCCAGGGCACGGCGCCCATCGGCGTGATCAACGCCCTCGGCGAACCGAAGGATTACATCGGGGCGGCGGAATTCCGGCGCTTCTGCGGTCCGATCGTGCCGCTCGCCCGCCTGACCAAGCGCGTTTTCATGACCGACGAGTCCCTCGAGGCCGACGTCGAGGTCGCCTGGGCCGGACCGGTGGCGCGCTCGCTCGCCGTCGCCTCGTGGGCGCTGGTCAACGAGGCCGGCCACACCCTGCTCGGCGGACAATTGCCGCCCCAACCGGTTGCGGCCGGCCAGACCAATCCGCTCGGCCATGTCACCATCCCGCTCCGGCATGTGCCGGCGCCCGGCCGTTACCAGCTGGTGGTCCGGCTCGACGGCACCGCCCTGGCCAACGATTGGGAC
>JAQSDJ010000283.1 GCA_029945855.1 Lacunisphaera sp. | reverse complement strand
CGGTGGGCGGGCGAAGCCAAAATAATCTTCAAGTTGAAACGGGTAGGGCGAGTCGTCCCGACGAGCCGAGGCCGCGCGACAGGCTCGGGACCTTGAGCTTGTCGAAATGGCTTGTCGAAACGGCTCATCCGGAGGGCTCGCCCTACCAGAGACCTACACCAGCGCCACGAAGCTGCCGGAGAAATCCACGGCGTGTTCGCCCTTGGCGCCCTCGACGATGGCCGTCAGGTCCATGCGGGCCTTCTTGTGGCGCTGGAGGGCGCGGATGAATTCCTTCACGACAGCCGCCGGCGGGCGGACGCACACGGCGCGCAATTTTCCGGTGACGGGCGTGCGGTAGAAGGCCTGGCTGCGCTTGACGACGACGTGGCCGTCGATGCCGGCCTCGCGCATGAGCGTCCACAGGCCGGCGTAGCAGGCGAGGGTGGGCAGCGCATGGAGCGAGCCGCCGAACGCGGTGCCGAGGTGGTTGATATTCTTGTCCAGCGGTGCCTCGAACACGAGGCGGTGCGCGTTACTCTCCGCCACGTGCAGGCCCATGGCCTTGGCCAGAGGAATCTTCTCGTGGAGAAAAGCCTCGAGGCCTTTGGCGGACATGCTGTCAGGAACCAGTTCGCTCATTGGGGCGTGTTGCTAGCGGCCCCCAAGCCCTACGCCAAGCGAGATGTAATCAGAAATTGGTCTAGCCACAAAAAGGCACAAAAATCACGTGTCCTGCAGCCGGGAGAATTCCGTGCCTCTATAGAGGCCTTGAGAACTCCATTTGCCGTCGGTTTTTTGTGACTTTTTGTGGCAATACCTGCCTTGGGTTGACCAAAAATATCCGGGAAAAATGTTTACTCCCCGATGATCTTCACGAGGACGCGCTTCTTGCGGCGGCCGTCGAACTCGCCGTAGAAGATCTGTTCCCACGGGCCGAAATCCAATCTGCCGCCGGTGACGGCGACCACGACCTCGCGGCCCATGATCTGGCGCTTGAGGTGGGCGTCGGCGTTGTCCTCGCCGGTGCGGTTGTGGTCGTATTGGGCGTGCGGCTTTTCCGGCGCGAGTTTCTCGAGCCAGCGCTCGTAGTCGGCGTGCAGCCCGGATTCGTCGTCGTTGATGAAGACCGAGGCCGAGATGTGCATGGCGTTGACGAGGCAGAGTCCTTCCTTGATGCCGCTGGTGCGCAGGGCGGCCTCGACCTGGGGCGTGAGGTTGAGGAACGCGCGTCGCGTCGGCGTCTCGAACCAGAGTTCCTGCCGGTGGGATTTCATGACGGGAAATCAATACCACAAGGTTTGGGCCACAAAAAGCACAAGAAGCACAAAACCGAGCCGGGGATGTCTTTGCGCTTTTTGTGCTTTCTGTGGCCGAGCGGGAAAGGGATGGTCGTGTCCCATGCGCGTCGGTCGCAGCGCGCCGGGTATCACGCTGCCTCAACTTGGATAACTCCATTGCCCTGCCACGGCGGCGGCGTTATACTGCGTCCATGATCAAGGACAAAATTACCCCCGGACGGCGGCGGAAACTTTGGATCGCGGGCGGCCTGCTCGCGGCGTTCACGATCACCGGCTTCTTCATCGCCCCGCCGATCATAAAATCCCAGATCGAGAAGCGCGCGAGCGAGGCGCTCGGCCGCAAGGTCACGGTGGGCCGGGTCCGGGTGAATCCCTATGCGGTGTCGCTCACGCTCGAAAACTTCGACGTGCGGCTGAAGGAGGGCGAGGGCCCGTTCCTCGGCTGGTCGCGGCTGTATGTGAATGCCGAGCCGTTCGCCTCGATCTTTGGTGCGTGGACGATCGGCGCCGTCGAACTGGACGGCTTCCATGTGACGGCCATGCTGAAGAAGGACGGCACCTTCAATTTCGCGGACATCCTCGAACGGCTCAATGCCGCGACAGCAGCGGCGCCAGCGAAAACCCCGGCCAAACCCGTCCCCGCGGTGCGCGTCGGCCGCCTCAAGGTGCAGGGTGCGCGGCTGGATTTCGTGGACCAGTCGCGGGTGCGGCCGTTCGCGACCACCTTCGGGCCAGTGGATTTCAGCCTCACGGACTTTCACTCCACGGCGGAACGGGGCGCCCCCTACCATTTTGAGGCGGTGACCGAGACGGCGGAGAAGTTCGTCTGGACCGGCACGCTCAGCGCCGCGCCCCTGGCCTCGGCGGGCGAACTGCGCCTGGAGAACATCCACCTGCCGAAATACGCCGCCTATTATGCGGACCGGATCAGGGCCGACCTGACGGAGGGGTTGCTCTCCGTGCATGGCCGCTACGAAGGCAAATTCAACGGCGGGCAGCACGTGCTGAAACTCACGGACGGCGCGGTGCAATTGCGCGGCCTGAAATTGCTCGAGCGTGCCGGCGGCGCGCGGGCAGTCGAATTGCCGGCGCTCGATGTTTCCGGCATCAACGCCGACGCCATCGCGCTCAAGGCGACGGTCGCGGCCGTGAAGTTGGTCGGCGGCCACCTGCACGTCCGGCGCGAGCAGGACGGTGCGATCAACCTGCTGACGATGCTGCTGCCGCCGGCTGTTGCCGCCGCCCAGACACCCCCGCCAGCCGAAACGCCTCCGGCCCCCGCCACCAAGCTGCCGGAATTCATGATTGGTGAGGTGGAGTTGAATGACTTCCAGGTCGATGTGGCCGACCTCGCCGCCGCGCGTCCGGCGCAGCTCAGGGTCAGCGGCCTGGAGGTCTTGTTGCGGAATGTCACGCTCGCCGACCACGCCGTGCTGCCGTTGTCGCTTGCGCTGGACTGGGCGCCGGCGGGCACCGTGAAGGCCGAGGGCACGGTGACCATCCGGCCGGAACTGAAGGCCGAGCTGAAGACCGATGTCGCCGGGTTGGCGCTCCTGCCGCTCAGTGCCTACGTCGAGCAGTTAATGAATGTCCACCTCACGCAGGGTGCGGTCACCACGGCCGGCACGGTGCAGGTGGCCATGGCCGGTGGCTCGCCCGCTTTCACGTTCGAGGGCGGCGTGGCCGTGGACAAATTCGGCCTCGTCGACGGGACGAACAACGAGACGCTGGCCGGGTTCGGCTCGCTCACGCTCGGTGGCCTCAAGGTGGTCACCACGCCGGCGCTCACCGTCTCGCTGGCCGAGGTGGCGCTCGCGGCGCCGTATGTGCGCGTGCTCGTGAACCGGGACGGCACATTGAATCTCGCGGCTGTCGCGAATGTGGGAAGGAGTTTACCTCCCGACAGTCCGGCGGCGGTGGATGAGTCGGGGCAGAAAGCCCCTCCCACGCTTGGAACTGCCCCCGCCCCGGCCCCGTTGCCGAAGATCACGGTCGGTAAGGTCGTCATTGCCGACGGCGACTTCAGCCTGACCGACCGCTCGCTCGAGCCGAACGTTCGGATGGGTATCAGCCAGTTCGGCGGCACCATCACGGGACTGTCGTCGGAAAATCTCGCGCGGGGTGACGTCGACCTGAAGGCCGTGGTGGACGGTTCCGGCCCGATCAGCATCACGGGCAAACTCGATCCGCTCGGCGCAAAGAAGTTCGTGGACCTGAAGGTGGACTTCAAGAACGTCGACCTGCTCCCGCTCAGCCCCTACAGCGGCAAATACGCCGGCTACGAGCTTGCGCGTGGCAAGCTTAACGTCGACGTGCAGGCCCGGCTCGACGACAAGCAGCTCGACGTCGCGAATGTCATCACGCTGAACCAGTTCACCTTCGGCGCCCCGGTGGAAAGCAAGGATGCCACGAAACTCCCCGTGCGGCTGGGGGTGGCGCTGTTGAAGGACATGAACGGGCAGATTGTCATCGACGTGCCGATGTCCGGCAACATCGACGATCCCAGCCTGCGCCTTGGCAAGGTCGTGGTGCGGGTCGTCGTAAACCTGCTGACGAAGGCGGCGGTGTCCCCGTTCGCGCTGCTCGGCTCGATGTTCGGCGGCGGCGGCGACGAGCTGGCCTACCAGGATTTCGCGCCCGGCGGTGCCGAGTTGCTGCCGGTGGAAATCCCGAAGCTCGCCACGATGGTGAAAGCGCTGACCAACCGCCCGGGTCTGAGCGTCGCGCTCGAGGGCGGCTACGACGGACCGGCCGACACGTTCGCGCTGAAGCAGCAAAAGCTGGCCGCGCTGGTGCGGGGCAAGATCTGGGACGAACGGCACGCGGTCGACCCGAACATCGCGCCGCCGGCCCAGTTGGAGATCACGCCCGAGGCGAACGCCGCGATGGTCAAAAAGCTCTTCGACGAGAAATTCCCGCCCGGCACCGAATTCGGCTCGCTCCTGCCCAGGGCGCCGGTGGCGGCGGCGCCTCCGCCGGCACCGAAGAAGGGATTGTTCGGCCGCGTGGTGGACGTCGTCACGCTGAAGGGCCTGCGCGGCGGTGAAACCAAACCGGCCGAAGCCGCCGCGCCTCCCCCCGCGCCGGCGGGCGCCTCCCCGGCGGGTCCGTCACTCGAGGAAATGACCGGCCGCCTCGCCGAGACGATGGCGGTCGGCGACAACGACCTCCGCGCGCTGGCGACGGCGCGCGCGCAGCGCGTGCGCGATTATTTTCTCAACGAAGGCCAGATCGCCGCCGACCGGCTGTTCCTGACGCAGGGCCAGGCGGCGGCGAAGGAGAACAAGGGTCCGCGGGTGTTCCTGTCGCTGCAGTGAAGGCATGGGGCACCTCGAAACACACGCGGCATACACAATACTTTCACAGGAGGTAACGGAGGAAACAGAGGCAATATATCCCTCCGTTGGCTCCTGTGAACCGGATCATGGGAATTGTTCTGTGCCTTTTGCGCCTTCTGTGGCTAATCGTTCTTCATGGACTGCCGGACAGTTTGTGGAGCCTGCTGCATCGCGCCGTCGATCTCGTCGCCGATCCCGGGCATGCCGCGCGGCAAGCCGGCGGGGATTCCCTGCGTGCAATTGCTGCCGGATTATCGCTGCGCTCTGTTCGGCAAGCCGGAACGCCCGGCGGTGTGCGTGAGTTTGCGGCCGACGGAGGAGATGTGCGGAATGAATCGTGAGGCGGCGCTGGCGCACCTGACCGGGCTCGAACTGGCGACGCGGCCTTAGGGCCTAACCGAATACCCCCGTTTTGTGTAGGCCAGCGTGCTTGCACGCGCTACATTTCCCTCGGAGCGCGACCAAGGTCGCTGGCCCACCCCGAACCAGGTTGGAGTTACCTTGTAGTCCATTCCTCGATCTTCCGACGAAGTTCGGTGACCGGGATGGTGGGTTCCTCGACCAGCGAGCGCAGGCCTTCATCGGCTGCGGCCAACATTTCAGGAGTCTCGTCATCCAGCAGCCAGTGCCGCAGCTCCTGCTGTTCGGCCGGGGGCAGCTGGCGGATCGCCGCCTGAATCTGCGCGAGCTTGGTCATGGGGGAGAAGTTTAGCCGGGATGGGGCGGTGGGAAACTGGAAAGTCGGAGAAGGCGGGATACGGCGATCCCGCCCTACAAAAAGACACGGCGCGGCGGCAAGCGCCGGCCCTACAAAAGCAAACGGCCCGTCAGCAAACGGCCCTCCAAACGGTGAAGGCGGGATCAGCGATCCCGCTCTACAGAAATTTGCGGGGATTCGCGTGATTCGCGGGAGAGAAACTCAGTGGCCGCAGGAATGGGTTGGGCTCGTTCTCGTAATCTTAATCATAATCGTTCGCTCGTCTGGTTCTGAGAATGCGGAGTGGAAGAGGATTAAGAGAACGATTAGGAGAACGAGAACGACTGGTCGGGCCTAGTGCCCGCCGTCGAGGTCGCCGGGCTTGAGCATCGTGGCGAAGAGGGCCTTGTTGCTGCCCTTCATGTAGGCTTCCTTGGCCTCGATCGTGCCGTCCTTCACCCGCGCCATGAGGCTGTTGTCCATCGTGATCATGCCGTCGGCGGCGCCGCTCTCGATGATGCCGCGGATGTTGGCGATCTGGCCGGAGCGGATCGTGTTGGGCAGCGCCTCGTGCTGCAGCAGAATCTCGTGCACGGCGCAGCGGCCCTTGGGGATCTTCTTGCACAGCAGCTGGGCGACGACGCCGGCGAGGCAGCTGGCGAGCATGACGCGCACCTGGTTCTGCTCCTCGGCGGGGAAGGTGTTGATGATGCGGTCGACGGTCTTCGGGGCGTTGTTGGTGTGCAGCGTGCCGAAGACTAGCATGCCCATCGAGGCGCAGGAGAGGGCGAGCTTGATCGTCTCCATCTCGCGCATCTCGCCGAGGAGGAGGATGTCGGGGTCGTGGCGCATGGCGCCCTTGAGCGCGGCGCCGAAGGTCTCGGTGTGCTCGCCGACCTCGCGGTGGACGATCGTGCACTTCTTGCACGGATGCACGAACTCGATCGGGTCCTCGATCGTGATGATGTGCCGCGCGAGGTTGTCGTTGATGTAGTCGATCATCGCCGCGAGCGTGGTCGACTTGCCGGAGCCGGTCGGGCCGGTGACGACGACGAGGCCCTGGTCGAGGTGGCAGAGTTTCTTCAGCGCCTCGGGCAGGTTGAGCTGGCTGAAAGAAAGGATCTTTGCGGGGATCTGGCGGAGGACGGCGGCCTGGCCCCAGTGGTTGTAGAGATAATTGGCGCGGAAGCGGGCGAGGCCCTCGACCTCGTGCGCCAGGTCGAGGTCTTTCTTCTCCAGGAAGTCGGCCCAGCGCTTCGGCGGGCAGATTTCCTTGAGCAGCGTCTCCATGTGCTGGGCGTCGATGGGGTCGGGGCCGATGGGCTGCAGCGAGCCGGAGATGCGGGACTTCGGGGGCAGGCCGACGGTGAGGTGCAGGTCGGAGCCGCCCTTGTCGAGCATGGTCTTGAGGAGAGCGTCGATGACGGCCATGTCAGGAAAGGCTGAAAGGCTGAAAGGCTGAAAGGCTGAAGGCGGCGACCTCTGGACCCAGGGTTCTTGGCCGCGAAGAGGCGCAAAAAGACACAAAAAGGGGAAACGACTTGAGCGACGTTACTACGCCTACCTGTCGTCCGTAGCCTTGGCGAAGGATGATAGGCGCCTTGTGGGCGACATGCGCCGTCGGATTCTTGTGACTTTTTGTGGCCATGAAAATCAGGCTTTCGTCGCGACCGGCGGCGCGCTGGGGGCGGCGGGATCGATCTTGTTGCGGACGTTGCGGGTGGAGACGTTGATCAGCGCGGTCTCCTTGGAAATCTTCTTCTGTGCGTAGAGCTCGAAGACGACGTTCTCCATGATGCACATGCCCTCCTTGACGCCGGTCTCCATGACGTTGCGCAGGCCGGCGGTCTTGCCCTCGCGGATGAGGGCCTGGATGGCGGTGTTGGAAACCATGATCTCGCAGGCGACGACGAGGCCGCCGCCGGTGCCGGGCAGCAGGCGCTGGCAGACGATGCCGCGGAGGCTCTCGGCCACGCTGGCGCGGATCTGCGTCTGCTGCGCGGGCGGGAAGACGTCGAGCAGGCGGTTCAGCGTCGTCGAGGCGTCGCTGGTGTGCATCGTGCCGATGACGAGGTGGCCCGTTTCGGACGCGCTGATGGCCATCTCGATCGTCTCGAGGTCGCGGAGTTCGCCGATGACGATGACGTCGGGATCCTCGCGGAGGGCGCCCTTGAGCGCGGAGAAAAAGGATTTGGTGTGCGGGCCGACCTCGCGCTGGGTGACGTTGCAACCCTTGGGATTCTGGACGACCTCGATGGGGTCCTCCACGGTGATGATGTGGTCCTCGCGCTGCGTGTTGAGCTCGTCGACCATGGCCGCAAGGGTGGTGGTCTTGCCGGCGCCGACGGGGCCGGTGATGAGGATGAGGCCGTTGTGGTAGGAGAGGAGCTTGCGGATCGCCTCGAGGTTGCGCAGGCCGAGCTGGTCGAGCTTGGGGATGCCGGCGGGCACCATGCGGTAGGAGCCGGAGGGGCCCCACTTGTGGAACATCAGGTTGACGCGGTAGCGGTTCTCCGGGCCGAGGGCCAGGGCAAGGTCGTAGTCGCGGCGCTCGAGGAAGATGTTCTTCTGGTGCGCGGCGAGGAGCACGGTGTTGAGGCGCAGGGACTCGTCCTCCTTGAGCACGTGTTCGGTGATGGGGGTGAGCGCGCGGTGCTTGCGGATGAAGGGCCGGGAGCCGGCCGAGAGGTGGAGGTCGCTTGCGCCGAACCGGCCCGCGTCCACCAGCAGCTGGCGCATGGCGTCGGCGAGGGCCGCGTCGTCCAGCGTCCCGATCTGGTCGAAGGGAAACTGCGGCATGCCGCCGGTGGCGGGAGTGGTGCCGCCGGTGGCGGGCCGGCTGGCCGGGCGCGGCGCAGGGGCGGCGGGCGCCTCGTCATCCAGCAGCGGATTGCCCGGCGGCGGGCCGGCGGCGGCGCGCGCCACGGCGTGGCCGGCGACCTCTTCAAGGGCCCCCACATCCTGCACCATGCTTTCGTCGATCAGCTTCTGGGCGAAATCCATCAGCTCGGCGCCCTTGCCGAGCATGCGCATGACAACCAGCGCCTGGTCGCGGTTGAACAACTTCCGGTCAAGACCGAGGCGGATGAGCCAGAGGGTTTCGTTGTTCATGCGTGGGGAACGGGCGGAATGCTTCCCATGCCGCGCCGGTTGGCAAGGCCGGACTTTTATCCGGAGGCTGGTTCCCCGTTGCGCCGGGGCAGAGGCGGCGCAGAAACAGGCGGACGAAGTTCCATCGTGATTGCCTAACGCCGAACGGGGTCTAGATAGTTCAGTTCCTTTCCCCGCCAGCGTCCGTGGCCCCGCCGGTTTCCGCCGGGATGTGCAAAAAGAATACTTCCAGCAAATCAACCCGTCCAAGGAGAAATCACTCATGTCTACCGAAGCCAAATGCCCCTTTAATCACTCTGCTCCCGTGGGTGGCACCGCCAACCGCGACTGGTGGCCGAACCAGCTGCCGCTCGAGCTCCTGGCCCAGCATTCCGCCAAGTCCAACCCCATGGACAAGGGCTTCAACTATGCGAAGGAGTTCAAGCGCCTCGACCTGGCGGCGCTGAAGCAGGACCTCGCGGCGCTAATGACCGATTCCCAGGACTGGTGGCCGGCCGACTTTGGCCACTACGGGCCCTTGTTCGTCCGCATGGCGTGGCACAGCGCCGGCACCTACCGCACCGGTGACGGTCGCGGCGGCGGCGGCCGCGGCCAGCAGCGCTTTTCCCCGCTCAACAGCTGGCCGGATAACGTCAGCCTGGACAAGGCGCGGCGCCTGCTCTGGCCGATCAAGCAGAAGTATGGCCGGAAGATTTCCTGGGCCGACCTGATGATCCTCACGGGCAACGTCGCCCTGGAGACGATGGGTTTCAAGACCTTCGGTTTCGGCGGCGGCCGCGAGGACGTCTGGGAGCCGGACCAGGACGTC
>JAQSDJ010000282.1 GCA_029945855.1 Lacunisphaera sp. | reverse complement strand
CAAGGCCTAGAACGAGTGAACCAACTGGCGGGCGACCGGCTGAGATCGCCGCGTGGGGTTTAGTGTCGTGTCGACGGCTAGCCGGTGGGGTAGTGGGGGGAACTCGGCGTCTCGCCCATCACCGGCCGGTAGCGCAGGATCGGGTGACTTTGGCGCAGGCCGAATTTCCAGGCGAACTTACCTGCCCGCGGCCCGGCATCCAGCTTGGCGGAGCTGAGGAAATTTTCGGCGCGCCTGAGTTTGCTGCCGCAAAAATATTTTTTGTCGTCGGCGAAATGGAGGCCGAATTCGTTGGTCTCAAAATAAATGTCAGATCTTCGCTTCGGAATGTTGTCAAACATACAACTTTGCATATACTTCTCTATTAGAGGCTTACGACATATTGATTTTTGTCTGTAATTGGTGGCCGCGCCCGATGAGTGACTCGATCGGGCGGGTTTTTTACTGCCCAAAAATACTTTTAATATTTTCGCCGCGAACCTTGGCAGTGGTCCGCGGATTTCCCAGGTAGTCACATCGGGCGGCGTCAGCCCGATGTGTCTAAGGAAAAATTTCCGCGGCCACTTCAACCGACGCTTAACAGTTAATATACTCATGAAAACTACCACTCAGGACCACGAAACACGCGAGCGCGCCAAGCCGATCAAGGCTGGCGCCGCTAGCGAACTGCACCGCCAAGCCGCAGCAGCGAAGGACTACCGCCGCCAGAAGCAGGTCGCGACCCAAGTGCGCCGTTACGGCCAAGTGTACTTGCACGACGACTTCAGCGGCCAACCCACGATGTTCCTCTTGCAGCAGGGCGTCGGCGTCACGGTGCTCCTGCACGTGCGCGAGCGCCGGGCGCTGCTCGTGCTCGTAAAATATTACGGCTATCAGCTGGAGCTGCCTGATTATAGCCGGCCGTACGAAAACGTCCTCCTGTGGCAGGAGTATTATTCGGAGCGCACGGCCGCCATCGAGCTCGGGTCGCTGCGCCAGGCCTGTGGCGTCCCCCCGAAGGGGGTGGCGTCATGAGCGCAAACCCCGCACCGGTCGCACCGGCTGAAAAGCAGAGTTGCCTGGACCTCGGCCTCGCGCCGGTTGCGCCCCCAACGCCCGATGCGCCCCCGCCCAGTAAGGCGGGAGCTGCGCCGACCTCGCCGCTTTTCGGCCTGCTGTACAAAGGCCACCACGGGCAGCCGGCGGTTGCGCTGCGCCTGAAGTCGGCGGCACCGAGTCGTGCCGACGCCATTGAGGCTGACGCGGCGCTGGCTGCCGTGAGCTGGCTGCAACAATACTCCGGTATCGCGGAGGAAGACACGGTCGCACGGACCCAATACGTCGCGCCCCAAGTCCACGAATTTGGACTGCACCTTCAGGTCCAGCTTGCGCGGCAGTTACTCGGGGCGGTGGCGCTCTATCTCATGGTGCGCGATGGCCTCTACCAGGGTCTCATCGACAGCATGGGTCGTCCGCGCTATAGCAGTGCACGGGAGTTTATGGACGCGTTCCGCGTCGCCTACGGGTTGTCGCGTGAGCGTGACCAGGTTTCGCGCTCCCAGGCCGCCGCCGCACTCTGGGTGGCGATCGTGGAGGCCCGGCTACCGCATCCACCCGTGCTATCGCGGTTGTATGGCCTCCTGACGGTTGGGTCCCTCGAGACTGCGCTCTGGCTCTACGGCACGGTCGTGCAGGAGGCAGGCGGACAGGCTCCGAGTTGGGCGTCGCTTGATGCGGCGGTCTTCGGCTGGCGCGATGCGGGAGACGAAAGTGGTGGTAAAAAAGATCGCCGTAAATTCCTGGATACACTGCTAGTAGATAGCCGGGCACTCCAGCGGGCAGCACTGCAACCCGAGCCAGATCTGGAGGCGATGCGAGTCGGCATCGCAAAGTTTGTGGCCATGCTTGAGGCGCGGTGCAAACCGGCTAAAAAAAAAGCAAGGCAGGCTGAGTCTGCCGCGGCGGCGTCTCGGGCCCAACTAAAGCCCTGCCCGGTGAGCCTGACGCAAGAGGGGGCCGTCCTCGCGTTGGATGCCTCCTCGGCGGGCGCGGAGGTGGTCGATGTCTTCACGCGCATCGCGCCGGCCTCCGGCTGGGTATTGTCCCGCCCGAAAGTCTGGCATTGCACCCTGCCGAAACGTGCGTCGGTCACCGTGGCCAAGCGGGCGCAGCTGGGCGAGTGGGTTACCCGGGTGCTCGAGCGCTTGGGCTATCAGGGGCCGCCGCGGCTACGGGCGGCCTAACCTGAGGACAGCCATGTATACCTGGCCCAGCTTTTCGTTCCGCCCCAAGGAGTGCTTTATATTTACGCGCTATGTGCTCTGCCGGACTAGCGCCGGCCATCTGCGGCTCGTCGACATAAGGTTTTTCCACCGGGGCTGCGACACGACCGGCCATCTGTTTTACCTGGCAGTTTGTCTGCAGCGTAGATTTCCGGGCGAGCCGGTGTATGTCTCTGTCCTCGGGGGCAGCAGCTATGGCGCGGATATTTCCGTCCCCGATACCAGCGCGCTGATCAGGCGTCTCCTGGTCGCGCTGAAAGTTAAACATGCGATAGTGGGCCTGCATTACTGCCGCAGTGGCCGGCTCGACTACCACATTTTGGCGTTGAACGCCGACGGCGAGGGCCGACTTCTGGTCCGGCGGCTGCGGTGGTTTCGCAAGGCGATGCGCGCCTCGATGCGCCGGCTCGTGACCGGCCTGAACACCGAGCGCCTCGAGCAGGGCAGGCCCTCGATCGCTAACCTGACCGCCCAGGGCCGCGTATTTTTTGTGGATCGTGGCGATGATCACGACCTCACACTCACGACGGCGGCTGATGCGCCGGCGCCGGTGTTGGACAAAACGTCGACGCTCACGCCGGAGTCTGTCGCCGCGGTCCAGCCTGCGCCAGCCGCCGAGATGCCCACTGCACCAGACCAGCCTCCGCAGAAAACCTGTCCGGAGATGGAGGAGCGCAATCAGCAGGCCGGAATCCATCTCGTGCCGGCGGCTGATGCGCCAGAGTCGGTGCCGGCGCACATCCCGGCGCACATCCCGGAGTTTGTTTCAACGGCGAAGCCTAGGTCGGCGGCGGTCAAGCCAACGATTGAAGAGCAGCCACCGTCGCTGCCCGTGCTTCCTACTCCGCCGGAGGAGGAAGACGCTGAGGAGGACCGCGATAAGCGGCACGGGATCTTGCTTGCGCCGGCGGCGAATGCGCCAGAACCGGCGCCGAACAACCTGCCGGCGCCCATCTCGGGTTTTGGTTCAGCAGCGAAGCCTGCGCCGTCCGTCGTCGCACCACCGGCACAGGACCGGCCTGCCTCGCTGCCCGTGCCTCCTCCTCCGCCGGAGCCAGTTATTGTGGAGCCGCGCGCCGCAGCGTGGCGGCGGATCATAGAAGAGGAACGTCGCGAGAAGGGAATATTCGATGCGGCCCTTCGGGAGCGCTTATCTGCCCCTGGGGGAAAGGACCGCCAGACAGTTGGGCTCGAGCCATAGCCCCGCCGGATTTCGCTCTTGGCCAACGTGCGGCCATCATTGGCCTGTGGCACGCCCCTGTCGGAATGATGGATCATGCGACTCCGGATTGCCGTGGCCGCAGCGCTATCCGCAGATAGGAGGATGCTATGCCTATTAGTTACGGGTGCACACGGAGCAGGAAGAGAGGAGCCGATGCGCAGGGGCCACCGTCGGGAATAGTGAGGTTGAGGCGGGGCAGGGGGGGGGCAAAAAACAGACAGAAACCAGGCGGGGCTGACCTCGGTGCGAAGCGACATCCCTCCGTCACCACGAGGCATCATTTGGTTAACGCGCCCGTGGAGCGCGACGATCGGAGGGTTTAGTCCGAGGGCAAAAAAACTTTGCTTTTTTTGGCCGCGAACCTTGGCGGACGTCCCCGGATTTCCCAGGTAGTCCTTCAACGGGCGGCGTCAGCCCGCTGCGGCACGCGGAAATATTTCCGCGGCCACTTCAACCGACGCTCCATCGAAATCCCACCGAAATGAATAATTCGTCAACATCATACAAAACACGCGAGAGCGCTGAGACCGCACTCGCTATTAAACTTCAACGCAGCCGCCAGCGGCACGCCGAGAAAAACTTCCGCTACCAGCGCAAGGTCGCCGCCCAAGTGCGCCGCGCTGGCGAGGTCCTCAAGCGCGATGCCGCCACGGGGAAACCCTCGGTGCAAATCCTCAAACAGGGCAGCGGCGCCACCGTGGTGCTGGACGTCACCGAACGCCGGAGCCTGCTGCTGCTCCTCAAATACTTCCGCTACCGGCTTGAGTTGCCGGATTTTCGCCGCCCCGTTCGGCGGATTTTGCTCTGGCAGGAGTATAATCAGGAAGCTGCGGCCGCCATCGATCTCGCGTCGCTGCGCGTGGTCTTTGGCGTCGCC
This sequence comes from Lacunisphaera sp., assembly GCA_029945855.1. Taxonomy (GTDB): domain Bacteria; phylum Verrucomicrobiota; class Verrucomicrobiia; order Opitutales; family Opitutaceae; genus Lacunisphaera. The sequence continues at coordinate 4,879 of JAQSDJ010000282.1, read as the reverse complement.
CCGAAGGGGAGGGGGTCATGCGCGGCCTCCACACCGGCGGCCAAGCCGCGGGGGAAGCCGCCCGAACCGGTCAACGCCAATTGATTCCCGGCAGCGTCGGGGTCTAATTGTCGCCGGGGGCCCGAACAGACACGCTTTGATCTCGGCCTCGCTCGCGACCGCCAAAATACCTGACGCCAGCCCCCGCCCGCCCGTGAGGCGGGGGCTGCGCGCTATCTCGACGCCCTTCGGCGAGTGGCTTATCGTCATTCGCCGACAGTATTGTCACGGGCCTTACCGGCACACTTGGCGCCAATCGACCCCCGCTGATCAGGCATTGACGACGACTGGAGCCTTACTGGTTGCTCCCGCGCCAACTGCCGGTAGATTGTCTACGTGACCAAGAAGTCCGCCAGAAAAACAGGAGCCCAAGGTCTTCGTTTGCTCCGGGCGAAGGCCACGAAGGTTTTTGAGGACAAGGAGTCGGCCAGGATCTGGCTGCAGACACCGGCCTACGGCTTGAACGGCAAGATACCGGAAGAGTATGCCAAGGCCTCCGCCGCCGGTCGGCGCGAAGTTGAGCGCCTCCTGACCAGAATAGACTACGGGGTTTACACTTAATACCGGAGTTCGCGCATCTATTTTGAGATCGCGGATTAGGCGTGGATAAAACTGCCGATTTTCCGGCCCGCGGTTAAAGCCTCGGCGTGTGAGCTAGTGCGCCGGCACTCGGATTTGTTAAACGTCCGCCACACTGAGAACGAAGGCGACGCTGTTGAGATTGCACGACGACCTCTTGACACTTTACTGAACGCCGACATGATGTCCGACATGAAAACTTTCACCGTTCGAGACCTCGATCGTTCCCCCAGCACCGTTCTGGAGGCGTCCATGACGGATGGACGCGCTCGCATCCGCGAGCGGGGAGGACGGACTTACCTTATCATCCCGGAAGCCAACCTCGACAAGCCCATCACGGGTTTTCCGGACTTTGAAAAACGGCGGCGGCGGATTTTCAGGGGAGTAATCCCGGCGTCCACTGTCCAGCAACTCGACAAGGCAATCGCCGGCGAATGAAACCCTACGCCGACACAAACTTCTTCACTCGGGTTTATCTGTCGCTGCCGGAAAGCGAGAAAGCGGACCAGCTCTTTGCGAGCGCCAAAAGCAAAGGTGCCTCACGGCTCCCGATCACTTGGCTTCACCGCATGGAACTGGCCAACGCCTTCGAGATGTCGGTTTTTCTCGGCAAACAAGGCGCTCAACCACGAGTGTCGCCGCAAAGCGCAGCGGTCGCCCTTGAAACCTTCAGGGAAGACTTAGCGGCCGGAACGTTCCTGCGTGGCGCCGCTATCGAGGTTTCCGCACTCCAACCGATCTTCGAGGAAATGGCTGCTCGCCATACCGCGAAATTTGGCTTTCGCACCTACGACCTCCTCCACGTTGTTTCGGCGCGACTTCTCGGGTGCGACCACTTTTTCAGCTTCGACGCGAAGGCGAATGCTCTCGCAAAAATAGAGGGGCTGAAAATCGCGCCCATCTGAACGAACAGGACGCGGTTGAGACCATGAGTAACTTGCAAAACCCGTTCGATGTTCATGTTTACGACCCCGTGTCTAGCGACCTGAGATCGAAGGAACTCGTCATTGAACAAAGCGGCCATGGCTCGGCACAGCAGCAGGTCCTGTTCGACCTAGCGCGGGGTTGGCCAGGGCACCACGGACTGATGGACGATTACATCTCGGCGTGTAAGGGGGGGCATGCGGAAAATTCCCCGGTATTATCGAGGACGTGCCACCGTGCTGTTACCGGGGCCTGGGGTGAGGAAGCCGCGGTGGTGGCCAACGGCAGCACAGGCCGGATGGCAGGCAGCCACCCATCAATCACGGTCGCCAGCTTTTCATTTCCGGTCTTTTCGAGCACGTAGCCCAGCCGTTGGGCAGTCGCTTTTTCATTTTCCGCATCAAGCACCGCTCGCAGTTCTGCGCCGCGGATGAGTGGCAGCAGAGGGCGCAGCGTTTCGACGGCGCGGCCGATGCCGCCGATTCGTGTGGCATAGCGGATCAGGTCAAATCCGGTGGCGGCGGGGGTGCTCACCTTGGTGGGCGAGAAAGCGCCTCGCACTTCCTGGGTGGGGGTGCGTTCGATGCCGCGTTTGACGAAGAAGATCACCCGTTGTTGCCCCACGGTGATTGGGCGGCGTGGCGTGTCAGTCATCACCTGGGTGACTTGGATCGATTGCGGATTAGAGCCGTGGGTGCTGGCGGCGGATTGCAGGGCCAAATAATATGGGTGCTTCAGCCAATTAACATAGTCGTCGAGCCACCAATCGACCGGAGGGCTCCCCCGCGTGAAATGTTCGGGCGCAACAATCAGAAAAAATTTATGCCCCCGGGAAACCCGGGCCACTCGGGGACCCATACGGCGGAGTTGTCCCTTGGCTGCAGACATGGTCAGTCCGGTTTCGGTAAGCAGGTCGGATAGAGCGAATGCAACGCGACCGCTGGCGAGCTGCCTATCCATATAGGCCGCCACCGCTTTGGGTTGCCGGTTATTTACTGATCCAGGCATGCTCAATATGTTTGCATATTGTGCCGTCAGACAGCGCAAACTGCAAACGAATAAAGCAAAAGACAAATGGGGTATGCAGTTGAATCCAGTAACCCCAGATTGGCCCATTTTTCGATGAGCAGCGCTTCAGCCCAGGGAGTTATCCGCACGCACGGATAGCTGGAGCGGATCCTTCCCCCTGATTGCGGCAGCAAGGCGGCAATGGAATTACAAACTGGTAACTTGACATCGATTATCTTCTCCACACTTATATATGAAACCTTTGGTTTCATATATAAGTGTGGAGATACAAATTATCACGTAAATCGCTATGCTTGAAGTTGATCAGTTACTAGTTAAAAACGTCCGCTTGACATCATGGACGAGTGAGACGATGTCCATAGGACATCGTCTCACTCGTCCATGAGTAAAATAAACAATCCACAGATGCAGCGATGGGAGAAATTCCTCGGCCTGTTTCGTGAAAAGGTGGCGAGGTCCAGCGAGGATCGACCGACCGTCCGATACTGGAGATCCACGGACTTGGTTGGCGCTATCAACGACATCAAGAAGGAGCATGGCCAGGAATTAGTCCTGTCGACGTTTCCGGCCGCTAAGGCGGCGTTGGAGCGCCTTGAGAAGATTGGCTGGATCAAATTAATCCCTGTGGTTTGGCGTGATGCCGAGGAAAGAACCGGGCCACAGCTCTACCGGGTTTCGCTGGACGAGCGGGCCGATTCCTCGATCGACGCCCTTGAGTTACTGCAGGGCAATCGCAGCGACGGCATCATCTGCTACTTCGGTGCCCTGAGGTTCTATGAGCTGACGACCCAGTTTCCACCTTTCTATCATATCGCCAGGCTGCGTTCAGGCGCCCCACCCATTCCGGAAAATATCCCAGTTGAAGTAAAGCCGCCCGATCCCGCAAAACGGCTCTATAATCCACTGGGCACGGAAGTCTTCACCTGGGGAGAGACGAAGTTCTACGAGACTAGGCGCTACCGGTCCCTGATACCGGGAATTCAGGTGCGGCTGATTTCCGCTCGAAGCGGACTTCGCATCACCACACTTGAGCAGTCAATTTTGGATACGTTAAGCCATCCGATCCACTGTGGTGGCGACTCCGTCGTTTTTGAAGCCTGGGAAAAAGCCCTTGATCGCGTGGACAGCGATCGGCTCCTGTCCTACTTGGAGACCATCGACTCCACGGATTTGTGGCGGCGCACCGCGGTGATGTTGAAACTAACCGAAATCCCGACGGCGGGAACGCGCTTGGCGGCGGCGATCGAGGCGAAACAAAAGACCCTGAATGATTCGTCAAACATTCCTGAGATCAATCTGCTGCCGGGCTATGAGTTTGGCCAATTGGACGGGTCTTGGCGCGTGCGCGTTCCCTGACTCTTCGTGAACACGTTCCAACAGCAGGAATGGATAGACGAGGCGAACCGGCATATTTTGGCGGCACTGGCCAATGAACCGGAATTGACGAAGGCGATAATCTTCAAGGGTGCATGGATCCTCAACCTGCACTTGAAGGACCATCGTCATTCAGGGGACCTTGATGCCAACGCGGACTATGAATGGGCGGCGGCGACGCCCGATCTGGTTACGCAGAAGGAATTCTTCGAAAAAACGGTTGATCGGGCCGTGACGCGTTATTTCGAGAGGCAGTCACCCGTGCGGTTTACGGTGACCGAGACGGAGGTCACGGTCCATCCCCTGAGGGCGCACCCACGTAACTGGAATGCGTTTCTAATCAAGGTCAGGCTAAAAGATGCCTTGAATCCTGACACGACGGGGTTGCCGGCGGTGCAGATTGATGTGGCGGCGCCAGAGCGCCTGGGCGCCCACGCAGTCACAACCATGGAATTCTTCGGTGCGCCAGCCAACGTCTATACCCTCAATCGGATCGCAGGCGAGAAGCTGCGCGCCTATCTTACCTCCCTCCCACAATACCGGGCCAAGATGAAGGGCGGTTATCGGGCGTTCCGGGTCAAAGACCTATTTGACCAAGCCCGCATCTTAAGGGCATGCCCGATAGAAAACACAGAATTTTGGAACGCCGCAGTGGAAGAGTTCAAACTTGCCTGTGAATCGCGCTTGGTGGACTGCGCGGGCCCGGAGACTTTCTTTCAGGAGTGGGCGTTGGCAGAAAAAGCCTACACGAGCGATGCTACCCTCCGGCGGATTCCCTTTGCTGAGGCGGAAAGTGCTCTGAAGATCATTATCACGTATTTGGCGGAGAAAAAAATGTTCCCGCTCTCGTATCCCCGGTAGATCACTGCGCCGGTGGCCGGCAGCCACCCATCAATCACGGTCGCCAGCTTTTCATTTCCGGTCTTTTCGAGCA
>JAQSDJ010000281.1 GCA_029945855.1 Lacunisphaera sp. | reverse complement strand
CCTCGCGGGCGAGCCGGCGGGCGAACCGTGCTCGCGCTACCGCGTCATCACCGTCAGCGAGGAGCACGGCGTGCCCTTCCAGGCGGTCGAGCGCCTGGGCTACCGGGGCTTCATCGTCGCCGAGCCGCACCGCAATTTCGCCGAGGCCGTGCTGAAGGCGCGCGAGCTGTGGCGGACGCGGAAACGGGATTTCGCCGGCGATGACGAGGCCGTGCAGCAGGCATTCGCGGTGCAGGCGAAGTGCCTCGGGCTCGTCGGTCCGGACGTGGCCTGCGAGTTGTTTTTCGCCGAGGAGCGTCATTTTTGGGAGCTGCGCAACCGGGCCGGCCGCGTGCAGAAACGCCGGCAGGACCTGCTCGGTCTTGGCTGGGCCAACCACGATCACCACACCTTCCGGTGCTCGCGCCGGTATTTCCCGGACCTCGTGAAGTTCATGGAAAACCTCGGGCTGGCCAAGCGCGAGCGCTTCTACGCCGGCGCGGAGGCGGGGTGGGGCGCGCAGGTCATGGAATCGCCCGCGGTCGGGATCGTGGTCTTTGCCGACGTGGACCTGCAGCCCGAGGAGGTCGATCGCGACTACGCGGCCGAGCGTCTGCCCGAGGTGCCGTTCGTGCGCACCGTCGGCCTGTGGTGCGGCCTGCACGGCGACAGTTTCCTGCAGGCGGGCATGCACCACCTCGAGGCGCGGTTCAACCACCCGCTGCTCCGGGAGCAACTGGCGGCCGAGGGGATCGCGACGATGAAGCCGTTCTCCGATTTCCCCTTCCTCAAGCAGGCCTTCACCGAGGGTGAGCGCTGGCCGGTCAACCCGGCGCGGGTCGAGCTGCTGCGAAAAAAGAATCTGATCACGGACGAGCAGGCGAAGGGGTTCGCCCAGGACGGCGCCATCGGCAGCCACCTGGAGAACCTCGAGCGCAAGGGCGGCTTCAAGGGTTTCAACCAGAAGGCCGTCAGCGCCATCATCGCCGCCACCGATCCGCGCGCCGTGCAGGCCGCGCACGCGCACTGAATCCATCTTTGGAGGGCCCGGCTCCAGCTGGGCCGCGGCTCAGCTGGAGCTGAGCCCTCCACCAAACATATCCCCCCACGCATCATGAAAATTGGCATCATCGGCGCCGGCAAGGTCGGCGGGACCATCGCCACCCTCCTCGAGTCCTGCCGGTTCTGCCAGCGGGTCATGCTCGCCGATGTCCGCGCGAACATCGACCTGCAGGGGCTCCGTAAATCCCGGTTCGTTCAGGTGGACGTCACCAAGCCGGCGCAACTCGCCGCGTTTGTCGGGAAGGTCGACGTTATCGTCAGCGCCGCGCCGTATTTCCTCAACCAGGCCGTGGCCGGCGCGTGCGCGAAGGCGGGCGTGTCCTATTTCGACCTGACCGAGGACGTGGCGACGACGGCATTCGTGCGGCAGCTGGCGCGGAAGGCGCCGCGGGCCACGTTCATGCCGCAGTGCGGGCTCGCCCCCGGCGCGATCAACATCGTGGGCGGCTCGCTGGCGTCGTCGCTGGCCTTCGTGCGCAACTGCGAGATGCGCGTCGGCGCGCTGCCGCTCAACGCGAGCAACCAGATGAAGTATTACCTCAGCTGGAGCACGGCCGGCCTGATCAACGAATACTGCCAGGTCGGCGAGGCGCTGCACGGCGGCAAGCTCGTGACCACCATGCCGCTCGACGGCGTGGAGCGCATCACGATCGACGGCACGGAATACGAGGCCTTCAACACCTCCGGCGGCGTCGCCACCATGTGCTCGACCTTCGCCGGCAGGGTCGGCGACCTGAACTACAAGACCATGCGCTACCCGGGCCACCGCGACCTGATGAAGTTCCTCCTGCAGGACCTCAACCTCGCGCCGCGGCAGGAGCTGGTCACGCAGATCTTCGACCAGGAGGTGCCGCTCACCGAGTCCGATGTCGTGGTCTTCTATGTCAGCGTCGTCGGCAACGAGTCCGGCGGCGGACTCAAGCAGCGGAGCTTCATCAAGAAGATGCACGGCGCCACGATCCACGGCCGGAAGCTGAACGCCATCCAGCTCACGACCGCCGCCGGCGTGACGGGCGTGCTCGAGCTCTTCGCAAAAGGGAAACTCGGCCCGGGCTTCGTCAAGCAGGAGTCCGTCTCGCTTGAAAGCTTCCTCGCCACCCGCTGGGGCGGGCGGGTATATGGAAAATAAAATTTAACCCTGTAGGGCGGGATCGCTGGTCCCGCCTCCATCGCGGCGGGGTCAGCGACCCCGCCCTACAACAAGCAAACTTCATGCCCGCCCAATCCCCCTCCGTCTCCGCCCTCACCCAGGCGATCTTCCCCAAGCTCGGCCTGAGCCGCCGCGTCAACGCCGGCGTCTTTGACGGCAGCTGGGGCGGCTCCGGGAAATTGCTTGCGAGCCATTCCCCCATCGACGGATCCCTGCTCGCCCAGGTCCGCACCGCCACGCCCGCGGAATATGAACGCGCCCTCCGCCGTGCCCGGGCCGCCTTTGCGCACTGGCGCACCGTCCCCGCGCCCGCGCGGGGCGAACTCATCCGGCAGCTGGGCAACGCCCTCCGCGCCGCCAAGGCCGACCTCGGCGCGCTCGTCACGCTCGAGGCCGGCAAGATCACCGCCGAGGGCCAGGGCGAGGTGCAGGAGATGATCGACATCTGCGACTTCGCCACCGGCCTCTCCCGCCAGCTCCACGGCCTCACCATCGCCACCGAGCGCCCCGGCCACCGCATGATGGAACAGTGGCATCCGCTCGGCGTCGTCGGCGTCGTCACCGCCTTCAATTTCCCGGTGGCCGTCTGGGCCTGGAACTCCGCGCTGGCGGCGGTGTGCGGCGACGCCACCGTCTGGAAACCCTCCAGCCTCACGCCGCTCTGCGCCATCGCGGTCAGCAAACTGGCGGAAAAGGTCTGCCGTGCGAACCACGTCGATCCGGCGATCTTCACGCTGCTCATCGGCGGCGGCGCCACGGTGGGCGAGCGCCTGATCACCGATCCGCGGGTGCCGCTCATCTCCGCGACCGGCTCCACCAAGATGGGCCGGCACGTCGGCGAGGTCGTGGGCGAGCGGCTCGGCCGCACGATCCTCGAGCTCGGCGGCAACAACGCCATCGTCGTCACCCGCAGCGCGGACCTCGACCTGGCGGTGCGCGCCATCCTCTTCGGTGCCGTCGGCACGGCCGGCCAGCGCTGCACGAGCACGCGGCGCATCATTGTCCACGAGTCCATCCGTCAAAAACTCCTCCGTCGTCTCGTCGCCGCCTACGGGCAGGTGCGGGTGGGCCATCCCGCCGAACCGGACACGCTCATGGGGCCGCTCATCAACGCGCAGGGCGTCGCCGACATGCAGGCCGCGCTCAAGGCCGTGCAGGCCGAGGGCGGCCAGATTCTTTACGGCGGCCAAAGGCTGGGGGGCAAACGCCACCCCGGCGGCTGCTACGTGCGGCCGTGCATCGTCGCGGCCCGGCACGACATGAAGCTGGTGCACGAGGAAACGTTCGCCCCCATCCTCTACGTGATGGGCTACCGCCGTTTTGCGGAGGCGATCGCCTGGCACAACGAGGTGCCGCAGGGCCTGAGCTCGGCGATCTTCACGACGGACCTGCGCGAGGCGGAGCAATTCCTTGCCGCGACCGGCAGCGACTGCGGCATCGCCAACGTCAATATCGGCACCAGTGGCGCCGAGATCGGCGGGGCGTTCGGCGGCGAGAAGGAGACCGGCGGCGGCCGCGAGAGCGGCAGCGACGCGTGGAAAATATATATGAGGAGACAAACGGCGACGGTGAATTACTCCGACGCCTTGCCGCTCGCCCAGGGCATCAAGTTTGGCGATTAAGCGCCGGCAGATCAGCCTTCGCCAAGCCTACGGCTGACAGGCCGCCACGATCAACTACTCGGATTCACTCCCGCAGGCGCCGGGGATCAAGTTCGGGCAGTGAAGGACGAACGCGCAGGGTAGGGGCGCGAAGGCGGGATCAGCGATCCCGCCCTACAGGAGAAGCGAAGACCTCACCCCGCGCCGCGGCGGATGCTGCGGCGCTCGGGCATCGGCACGGGGCCGGTGCGCGAGGGCATGGGCGCATATTTCGGGGTCTGGAGGCCGGTGACGAGGTCGGCGATCTTCACCGGCTGGCCGGTCTTGAAGCACTCATTGGCGGCGACGCCGACGAGGATCGAGGCGGCGCCGGCGTGCTCGTTGGAGGCGCGCAGGTATTTGTCGGCGGGGGCGTCGGGCAGGAAGATCTCGTCGAGCATCACCTTGTCGCCGCCGCCGTGACTGCCGGTGCCGGTCCAGGGCTCCTGCTGGCGGGGGGCGCCCCGCAGCGGGATGACCCGGGTGGTGACGCCGCCGTCGGCGATGGCGCCCTGCGCGGCGTCGGAGCTGCCGGCGTTGACGTAGATCTGCTCGACGATGGTGTGCTCGAGGCGGCCCTTGGTGCCGTTGAACACGACGTGGTAGCCCTCCCACGCGTTGAAGGCGTTGAGCGAGTAGGCGAGGGTGACCTGGTTGTCGTAGGTCACGAGGACGTTCATCGTGTCCTCGATGTCGATGCGCGGCGCGAAGACGCACTGGTCGCGGAAGTAGCCGTCGTGCTTCTCCTGGTCGAGGTAGAGGGCCTTGAGCGAGGGACTGTTCGCCAGGCTCATGAAGAAGCCGCACTTGTCCTGCTCGGGGCAGGTGTGGCAGCGCTCGTGGTGCGAGGCGAGGCCGAGGCGCTTCGCCATGGCGGGCGTGTAGAACTCGCGCTTGCCGGTGGCGTAGACGGCGGCGGGCATGGCGCCGAGCCACCAGTTCACGAGGTCGAAATGGTGCGAGGCCTTGTGGATCATCAGGCCGCCGGAGTTTTTCTTCTCGCCGTGCCAGCGCCGGAAATAGTCGGCGCCGTGCGTGGTGTTGAGCATCCAGTGGAAGTCCACCGAGAGGACGTCGCCGATCTCGCCGGACATGAGGATGTCCTTCACCTGGGTGCGGGGCGGGGAGTAGCGGTAGTTGAAGGTGACGCGGAGGTGGCGGCCGGTGCGCTTGGTGGCGTCGAGGATGCGCTGGCACATCGCGGCGGTCGTGGTGAGGGGCTTTTCCGTGATCACGTCGCAGCCGGCCTCGAGGCCGCGCACGATATAGTCGGCGTGGGTGGCGTCGACGGTGGTGACGATGATGAAGTCGGGCTTCGTCTCCTTGATCATCTTCTCGAAGTCGACGTGGGAGTAGCCGGGGGGCACGGGCGTGCCGTTCTTGGTCGAGCGGGCCTGCGCGACCTCGACCCGGCCGGGGTTGAGATCGCAGAGGGCGACCAGCTGGGCGTGCGCCTGGTAGGTCGTCTCGATGGCGTCCTGATACATGAAGTGCCGGCCGCCGCAGCCGATGATGGCGAAGCGGCGGCGCGGGGCCACGGCCTGGGCGAAGGCGGCCGGGGCGGCGCCCAGCGCGAGACCGGCGGCGGTCAGGGTTTTCACGAAAGTGCGGCGATCGACGCCGGCGGGGGTCTGCGGGAGTGACATGGCAGGGGGGGATGAGGGGGTTAACGGACGCGACGAACAGGATGCAGCTTACGGACCGGGCGAAACCGGGGGCAAGCCGCGTCTTGGCGGTGCGTAAGAGTGCAATACCGGCTTCGCCCCGCGTCCCGCGCTTCGCGTTTGCCAAGCGGCGGACGGGTCGCGACACTGAAACTCCTCCCCCTCACGAATCATGCACACTTGGAAATTCTTCCGCACGGGCGAACTTGACCAGGTCTCCCTCGAGACCGGCGCCGACCTGCTCAACCTCGAGCACCTCGACCAGAAGCTGTGGGTCGCGCTCAGCTGCCCGGTCAAAGGCCTGGAACTCGACGAGGCCACGCTCAAGCTGCTCGACGCCGACGGGGACGGCCGCATCCGCGTGCCGGAGATCATCGCCGCCCTCAAATGGACGGCGCCGCGGCTGAAGGACGTGGGCGTGCTCCTGCGCGGCACCGACGGCCTCGCGCTCGCCGACCTCAACGAGGCTACGCCCGAGGGAAAGATCTGCCTGGCCTCGGCCCGCCAGATCCTCGCCAGCCTGGGCAAGAAGGAGGCCGCGGCCATCACGGTGGCCGACACCAGCGACACCGCGAAGATCTTCGCCGCCAGCCCGCTCAACGGCGACGGCGTCATCCCGCCCGAGGCGACCGAGGACCCCGTCGTGCAGGCCCTGATCAAGGACATCGTCGCCTGCCTCGGCGGCACGGCCGACCGCACCGGCTCGACCGGTGTCACCGCCGCGCAGATCGACACTTTCTTCGGTGAATTGTTTGCCTACGCCACCTGGGTGGAAAGCAGCGCCACCAAGGATATCGCCGTGCTCGGCGAGGCCACCGACGCCGCGGTCGCCGCGCTCAAGGCCGTGCGCCCGAAGGTGGAGGATTATTTCGGCCGCTGCCGGCTGGCCGCCTTCGACCCGCGTGCCGCCGCCGCCCTGAACCGCGCCGAGAGCGAGTATCTCGCCATCGCCGCCAAGGACCTGAAGATCACGGCCGACGAGGTCGCCGGCTTCCCGCTTTCGCGCATCGAGGGCGGCCGCCCGCTGCCATTGCTGGCGGAGGTCAATCCCGCCTGGGCCGCCGCGCTCGCGACGCTGCACCAGGTCGTGGTCACGCCGATGCTCGGGGCCGCCAAGACTGCGCTTACCGAGGCCGACTGGATCGCGCTCAACGTCCGGTTCGCGCCCTATGAGACCTGGCTGGGCAGCAAGGCCGGCAGCGTCGTGGAGAAACTCGGCCTCGCCCGCATCAAGGAGATCCTCGCGGGTCAGGGGAAGGAGGCGCTCGCCGCCCTCGTGGCACAGGACCAGGCGCTCGAGCCGCAGTTCAAGGCCATCAGCGACGTGGACCGCCTCGCGCACTACCAGCGCGACCTGCGCGACCTGCTGCATAATTTCGTGAACTTCGCCGACTTCTACTCGCGCGACCGCTATGCCGTCTTCCAGGCGGGCACGCTCTACCTCGACAGCCGCAGCACCGAGCTGTGCATCCGGGTGGACGCGGCCAATCCGCTCGCCGCCATGAGCAAGGCCTACATCGCCTACGTTGACTGCAAGCGGCCCGGCGCCTCAATGAAGGTGGCGGCCTGCTTCACTCAAGGTGACAGCGACTACCTCTTCGTCGGGCGCAACGGCGTGTTCTACGACCGCAAAGGGCAGGATTGGGATGCCGTCATCACCACGATCGTGGACAATCCCATCAGCATCCGGCAGGCGTTCTGGTCGCCTTATAAAAAGTTCATCCGCATGATCGAGGAGCAGGTGGCCAAGCGCGCTGCTGCCGCCGAGGCCGCCTCCAACGCCAAGCTCGCCGGCGCGGCCGATGCCACCGCCAACGCCGACAAGGTGAAGGTCGAACCCCCCAAGAAGGTGGATGTCGGCGCCGTCGCCGCCATCGGCGTCGCCATCACCGGCGCGATCAGCGCCCTGACCCTGATTCTAGGTTATGTTTTCCAGCTCAAGGCGTGGCAGTATCCCTTGGTTCTGGTGGGCATCGTCCTCGTCATCTCGCTGCCGTCGATGGTCATCGCGTGGCTCAAGCTCCGGCAGCGCACGCTCGGGCCCATCCTCGAGGGCAACGGCTGGGCGGTGAACGGCCGCGTGAAGATCAACATCCCCTTCGGCACGGCGTTGACCGACCTGGCAAAGAAGCCCGCCGGCTCGAAGCTGTCGCTGGACGATCCCTACGAGGACAAGGAGGCCACCGCCCGGAAGCGGCTGGTCATCTTCTGGATCGTGGTGTTCGGCCTGCTCGGTGGGGCCGGTTGGATCCGCTGGGATGCGGTCAAACACCGCGGCCTGGACGGGATACCTCATTATTTCTGGCAGGAACGCGCGGCGCCGGCCGTCGCGGCGCCGGCGGCGGCACCCGCGCCAGCCGCTCCCGCCGAGCCGGCCAAGCCGTAGGCTTCGGGTTAGTATCACTCTGACAGGATGGTCTTCTGGTGGGCGGGCACGTCCCTGTGCCCGCTTGGGGTAACGGTCGCGCCTCGCGTGGTCCCTGCCGGCAGAGGGACCTGCCGGTCCACCCTCATGTTAGGCCTTCGCCCGCCGGCTCGCCGCGCCGAAGTCCCGCGCTCACGCGGGACGAAGGCGGCTCACGGCATCAGGTAGAACGGATTCGGCAGCTTGAAGAACCGCTCGGCGTAACCGCCGACGAGATCGCTGTTCTGGTCGCCGATGTTGGCGATGATCACGTAGCCGTCCTGCTCGAGCTTGCGGCGGGTATCGATCTTGAAGCCGCGGAGCGTCATGGTCACCTCGTCGCTCGGCGGCGGCAGGAGGAAAACCTTGGTCCAGGTCTCGTAGCCGACCTCGCGCAGGTTGCGTTCCGTGCTGGCGCGGTCCTCCTCCTTCCGGCCGGAGATGAAGAAGATGTCGATCTTCCCGCGCACCGCCGTCTCGTAGATCGTCTGCACGGGGGTGATGGCCGGGGCGCGGCCGGCGGCCACCCAGGCGGTCCAGTTCTTCGGCATGTAGCCGAAATCCTGGGCGAGGATGTGCGGGAGGTTGGACAGGACGGTCTCGTCGATGTCGAAGACAATGGCCAGTTTCCGGCCGGGCTTGGTCCCCCGCTCGATGCGCTTGACGAGGTATTTGTTGGCCAGCAGGGCGACCTCGGCGATGCGCTTGGCGTAGGCACCGGACTCGATGTAGGCCCGCACTTCCTGTTTGTGCGGATCGAGGTTGGCGGGTTCGAGCTGCGCCATCGCCGGGACGGTGCAGGCCAGCAGCAACAGGGCCGCGAGCACGGCGGGGAAGTGGCGTTTCAACATGCGCCGGAGTAAAGCGCCCCCGGCGCAAAGTTCAACGGCGTTCCGGGCGGAGTCAGGGTGAGGGCCACCAAGACAAGCCATGGAGGCGGGACTACCAGTCCCGCGGATTGACGGCAGCGCGGCCTGTGCCTCGCGGGACTGATAGTCCCGCCTCCACTTAAAACCGGCTCAGATCGGGTTGCTGCCGAGGACCACCCGGCCGCGGGGCTTGGCGGGCCGGGTGATGGCGTCGACGTCCTCCACGGTGATGAAGAAGCCGGGCCGGGCGGATTCCGGGCGGTCGGACGGCCCGAGGGCGAAGGTGTAGAGGCCGCGGGTCGTGCCGGTCAGCGGCAGGATGCCGGCGTCGTGGACCTGGCCGCTGGCGTGGTCGACGATCCAGAGGTGATAGCTCTGGCCGGCCGCGATCGCCGGGAGCTGCTCAATGGCGATGAAGCCGTGCATGCTGCCCGGGTCGAAGAGCGCATACCCCCGGCTGTCGCCGGTGGCGGCCGGCAGCCGGACCGGCCGGGCGCCGGGTTTCTTCCAATAGTCCTCGGCGAG
>JAQSDJ010000280.1 GCA_029945855.1 Lacunisphaera sp. | reverse complement strand
CCTCCCCGCCCGCGGCTGGTCAGGAGACCAGCCCTCCAGTTCATCGGCACAAGCAGCGGATTTTATGGCCACGAAAAGGCACAAAGATTCACAAAAACAGAAATGAAGCGGGGAATTCTTTTCGTGGCTTCTCGTGCCTCTTCGTGGCAACTGGTTTTGGTTTGAGTAGGCGGCCCGCTGGCGGGCCCGAATGGCGCGAGCGAGCTCGCTGGCCCACGAATCGCAAAGGCTCCGGACTTTATGGCCACGAAAAGGCGCAAAGATTCACAAAAAACAGAATCTGAGGGGTATTTATTTTCGTGGTTTTTCGCGCCTCTTTGTGGCCAATCGTCTTTCGTATGTGTGGAGAGCCAGGAGCTGAGCACCAAACGGTCTTGACCACGGATTTCACGGATGGGCACGGATTGATACACCGTTTCAGGAATTCTGAGATGGGATCATGCCGTTGATGTGGGTAGAACCGGTCCTCCGTGACCGGTTTGCCTTGGCGTGCGTCCAACAACCCGTCCGGAGGACGGGTTCCACCAAAACCCTCAGGCCGGGGCGGGCAGCTGGGCGGCGTAGGCCTGCGTGAGCGCGGAGAGCTCGGCGCGCACGGCGCCGTATTTCGGATCGTCGGCAAGGTTGTTCATCTCGAACGGGTCGGCCTTCGGGTCGAAGAGCATCGCGCCGTTGACGCCGGCGGGGCCGTATTCGGCGTAGCGCCACTGTTCGGTGCGCACGGCGACGCCGTGCAAGGTCTTGCCGTCCTCGCTCCACACGCTGAAGGCGGGACGCGACCACTCGCCGGCCGGCTGGCCGAGGAGCGGCTTCAGGCTGGCGCCCTCGAGGCCCTGCGGCGGCGGAGGCAGGCCGCAAAGTTCGGCGAGGGTGGGATAAATGTCGAGCGACTGGACGGGGCGGAAACAATCGCGGCCGTTGCCCGGCATGCCCGGGGCGGAGATGATGAGCGGCACGCGCGTGCCCATCTCGAAGAGCGAACCGGCCTTCGACCACTTGCCCTTCTCGCCGAGCTGGTAGCCGTGGTCGACGCAGAGGACGACGATGGTGTTGTCGCGCAGACCGAGGCGGTCGAGCTCGGCCAGGACGCGGCCGATGTTCCAGTCCGTCCACGAGGTGGAGGCGATGTAGGCGCGGATAACTTCCTTCGCCTCGGCCTCGCTGGCGTGGCGGCCGATGAAAAGGTCGGCGTTGAGCTTGCGGATCGCCGCGCTCGGGATGCCCGGTGGCACGGTCGGCCACGGGGCGAAGTCCGGCGTGAGCTTGATCTTCGCGGGGTCGTAGAGGTCGAGGAACTTCTGCGGCGCGCAGGGCGGGCTGTGCGGCTTCACCAGGCCGCAGCCGAGGAAGAAGGGCTTGTCCTGGTGCCGGCGCAGGTAGTCGATGGCCTTGTCCGCGGTCGCGTAATCCGGGTGGCCCTCGCCGTTGCCGTCGAGGACGACGATGCGGTCGGAGGTCGGCGCCTGCGCGATGTCCTGCGGCAGCGGGGGTTTCACGTAGGGCGGCGGGGGCGGGCCTTCCGTCCGGGGAATCACGAGCGTGTGGCCGCCGGCACCGCCGGGTCCGTCGGGAGTGCCGCCGCCTTCCGTCCAGGCCTTCGGGTCGTCGAGTCCGCCGTGGAAAATCTTGCCGCAGCGCAACGAGGAGTAGCCGTGCTCCTTGAACAGCTGGGGCAGGCTCACCCAGTCGGGATGCACGAGGCGGACATTGGTGCGGTTGCCCAGCACGCCGGTCGACGTGGGGTGGCGGCCGGTCATCAGCGAGGCGCGTGAGGGGTTGCACAGCGGATACTGGCAGTAGTTGCGGTCGAAGCGGACGCCGGACTTGGCGAGGGCGTCGATGTGCGGCGTGATCGCGCCGCACATGCTGCCGTAGCACCCGAGCTCGACGCGCATATCGTCGACGATGAAGAACAGGACGTTGGGCTTGCGCGCGCCCGGGACGGGGGTTTGTGCGCGCAGCGCGGCGGGCAGGGAGGCGGCGAGGGCGGCGCCGGCCATCGTGCCGAGAAATTTCCGGCGAGTGAGTTCACTCATGGTCCAAGGGAAGCACGCCGCCGGGCCAAAGCCAAGGTCGGAGGCCCGGCCGGCGGCGTCCGCGGCGTCGGACAGTAAGAACCCCGGCGGGGATTACTTTTCGTGGCTTTTCGTGCCTCATCGTGGCCAACCATCTTGGCTTGAGTAGGCGGCCCGCTGGCGGGCCGCATGACAGGCGCGAGCGAGCTCGCTGGCCCACGATTGGCGCGAGCATCGGCCGTCGCCAAGGCTATTGTCTGACAAGAGCTCGCTGGCCCACGGCTGGCGCGAGCTCGTGGTTCGCCCGCGGAACGGGCCGCCGACCGGCGGCGCCCCGCCATTCTCCGATCAGTGGACGCGTCGCAACCCGGAGAGGGCGGCCGGAAATTTGTAACATATTATATTACAAATTTCCCGCGACGGCCCCGCTCAGAACTCCGTCGCGAAGTGCGGCTCGATGTCCGTCGGCAGGTCGGTGACGCGGGCGAGGAGGGTCTTCACCGGCGGACGGATGACGACGAGGCGTTCCATCAGGGCTTTTCCCCGCGCGTAGTCGCCGGTGGCCTGGAGGGTCATGATCTCGCGGGTCAGGCTCTCGACGCCCTGCTTGATCTTGGCGAAGTCCACGCCGAAGCGGCCGTCGGCGTCGATGGTGAAGCCGCCGGTGTCGAGCAGCCAGTTGAGCTGCAGCGCCATGCCCTTGGCGTGAGCGTCGCCCAGGCCGAAGCGCAGCGTGCGGAAGGACGAGGCGAGGAAGGTGACATACATCGCGCGCTCCTGCGTCTGGTCGAGGACGCCCTTGTCCATGAGCTGCTGGAGCGCCCAGAGGCCGGAGATGTCGGCCTTGGCCTCCTCGAGCGTGCTGTTGAGCTCCTTGAGCTCGAGGCGGACGGTCGTCGCGCGGCCGTTGACGGTGATCTCCTGCGGCCCGAGGCCGTGCATGAGCTCGTGCATGAGGATGTGGGTGAAGAACGGGTCGAAGGCGACGAACGGCTGGTCCTTGGCCGAGAGCGTGTGCTGCGAGGTCGGGACGAGCACGTGCGTGAACTTGGCCTCCTGGTAATTTTTCAGCATGACGCGCTTCGAGCCCTTGGCGGCGACGACGCGTTCGTCGTTGGGCAGGTTGAAGGCGGCGGTCTGGATGCCGCGGTTGCCGTCGCCGGAGTTGAACACGACGTTGACGACGCGGATCGGCGAGAGGCCGCCGAGCTTCGCGCGACGGTATTGCGGGTCGATGGGGAGCTTGTCCTCGAGGCCCTGCAGCTCGGCGCTGAAGCGGACGAGCTTGGCCGTCTCGGCGGCGTCGGTGAGCGTGATGAACGCCTCGAAGGCGGCCTTGAAGTTGAACCACTCGTCCTCGTAGGTCTCGTAGGGTCCGATGGTCGGCTCAATGGTGGCGTCGAGCTCCATCCAGGCGACGTCGCTGTCGTAATAGTCGTTGGTCAGGAAGGCGCGGGCGCGTTTTTCCAAATAACTTTTCAGCGTGGGCTGCGTGGTGGCGGCGGCGGCCTCGTTAAGGAGGCGGGCGGCCTCGGTGAGCTCGGATTGGTATTCGACGCTGTAGGGGACGGCCATGAACCCGCCGGCGGGGTTGCGCCGGATGGTGGTGAAGAAGCCGGTGGCCTCGGCCTGCTGGGCGGCCGGGAGGGACTTGATCCAGGCCTCGATCTCCTCGCGGGTGGTGTCCTGCGGGTAGAAGCTGCCGCCCGGCGGCTTGGGGCCGACGCCGGGGAGGAAGGCGCGATGGTCGTCGAGGCGCGACCACGGGCCCTTGTTGAGGGCGAAGTAGTGCAGGCGGGCGCGACCGAGGGGCGACTCGTCGGTCACGAGCTGGGCGAGGTAGGTCAGGTTGAGCGGGGCGACCTGGCGGTAGTAAAGCGCGTCGAAGATCTTGGCGGCCTCGACCATCTTGGCGAGGGCGGTGCGCTCGCCCGCCGGCAGGGCGGAGAGGTCGACCTTGACGGTGATGGGATCGAAGCGCGCGGTCATGGCGCGCAGCTCGGCTTCGTTAGGGAGGGGGGCTTCCGTGGCGGAGGCCGCGGAAGCGAGGAGGACGGCGGACAGGAGGGGGATGATGACTCGCATTTCGGGAGAATCAGGCCGCCATGCGGCGCGGGGCAAACCTGAAACTTGAGACCTGAAACCTGAGCCAATTCATTTCAACCACAGATAACCACAGATGCACACGGATCGAGAAAGAGTTATGCCGGATATTTCATGGAGCCACGGCGTCCTCGCCGTGGTTCGCCCGCAAACCGCAGCGGGGTCGCTGTGGCTCCAGCAATCAGATTGTCGCGGGCTTTCATTCTGCGTGTGTAATAAGCGGGTTAGGGAACCCCGAATCGAAACTTTCGGTTCCCGGGTGTTAGTTCCCTTCAGCTGCTCGGTCCGGGCTATCTGCTATCTGTGTTCATTTGTGTTCATCTGTGGTTTTTAACTGCAAGGGTCCGTATCGGGATTCCTCATGCCGCGGTGGCGGTCAGGCGACAAGCGCCGACCCTACATTATGAAACCCTCAGATCTCAGGTTTCGTTGCTACCCCCGCACCTGACCGTCGCCTCGGACCACGTATTTATACGATGTCAGCTCCTCGAGACCCATCGGGCCGCGGGCGTGGAGCCGGTCGGTGCTGATGCCGATCTCGGCGCCGAAGCCGAACTCATGGCCGTCGTTGAAGCGCGTCGAGGCGTTCCAGAGCACGACGGCGCTGTCCACGCCGGCGAGGAACTGCTCCGCCGTGGCGGCGTCGGCCGTCACGATGGTATCGGTGTGGTGCGAGCCGTGCGTCTCGATGTGGGCGATGGCGGCGGCGCAGTCGTCGACGATCTTCACCGCGAGGATGAGGTCGAGGAACTCGGTCCGGAAATCGTCGTTGGTCGCGGGCGCGGCGGCGACGCCGGCCCGGGCCAGCGCGGCGAGAGCCTGCGGTTCGGCGCGGAGCTTCACGCCGTGGGCGGCGAGCGCCTGGCCGGCGGCGGCGAGGAATTTGTCCGCGACGTCGCGGTGGACGAGGAGCGTCTCGAGGGCGTTGCACACGCCGGGGCGCGAGCACTTGCCGTTGACGGCGATCTTTTCCGCCATGGCGAGGTCGGCGGACTGGTCGACGTAGAGCGCGCAGATGCCGTCGTAATGCTTGATGACCGGGATGCGCGCGGACTGCACGACGGTCGCGATGAGGCCCTTGCCGCCGCGCGGGATGAGGAGGTCGATGACGCCGACCGATTCGCCGAGGAGGCGCACGGCGTCGCGGTCGGTGACCGGCACGAGCTGGACGGCGTGCGCCGGCAGGCCGGCGGCGGCGAGGCCGCGCGCGAGGGCGGCCGCGATCGCGAGGTTGGAACGCAGTGCCTCGGAGCCGCCGCGGAGGATGACGGCGTTGCCGCTTTTCAGACAGAGGCCGGCGGCGTCGACGGTGACGTTGGGCCGCGATTCGTAGATGAAGCCGATGACGCCGAGCGGCACGCGCACCTTGGTGAACTTGAGGCCGTTGGGCCGGGTCCATTCACGCAACACCTGGCCGACCGGGTGGGGGAGGGCGGCGACCTGCCGCAGGCCCGCGGCGCACTGGGCGAGGCGTTCCGGGTTGAGCGTAAGGCGGTCGACGAGGGCGGCGGTCTGGCCGGCGGCCTTCGCGGCGGAGACATCGCCGGCGTTGGCGTTGAGGATGTCCATCTGCGCGGCGAGCAAGGCCTGCGCCATCGCCTCGAGCGCGGCGTCGATGCGCGCCGGCGGCGTGCCGGCGAGCGTGCGTGCGGCTGCGCGGGCCTGGGACCCGAGCTGGGCGATGAGTTGGGGAAGGTCAGCCATGGACGGAGCAGGGAGCAGGGAGCGGAGAGCAGGGAGCCCGCATCACTTGGCCGGAAAGTATGTCCCGACGCGTTTGCCGGCGACGATCTGGTAGACAACGCCCGCCTTGCGGCCGCTGGCGATGTTGACGGGGATGCCGGCCTTTACGGCGAGCTGGGCGGCCTGGAGCTTGGTGACCATGCCGCCGGTGGAGACGCGGCCCTTGTCGGAGCGCACAAGGCCGGCGATCGCGCTGAAATCCTGCACGAGCGGAACGGTCTTGCCCGCGGCGTCCTGCAGGCCGTCCACGCTGGTCAGGATGATGAGCAGGTCGGCGTCGACGAGGATGGAGACCTCCGCGGAGAGGCGGTCGTTGTCGCCGAAGTTGAGTTCCTCGACCGCGACGGAATCGTTCTCGTTGATGACCGGCACGATGTTGCCGCGCGCGAGGAGGTGGAGGAGGGTGGCGCGCGCGTTGTGGTGGCGCGTGCGGCTGTCGAGGTCGTTGTGGGTGAGGAGCAGCTGGGCGACGGCGAGGCCCTGCCGGGCGAACGCGCTGGCGTAGGCGTGCATGAGCTGCGACTGGCCGACGGCGGCGCAGGCCTGCTTGCCGGCGAGCTCCTTGGGGCGGGTGGAGAGGCCGAGCGTGGCCAGGCCGGCTGCGACGGCGCCGCTGGAGACGATGACGCACTCGTGGCCGGCGCGGACGAGCGCGCCGACCTCGCGGGCGAGCCGCGCGATCTGCCGCCGGCTCAGGCCGACGCCCTGCTCCAGCGACAGGATGCCGGAGCCGAACTTGAGGACGATGCGGAGGGAACGTTTGGCCATGAAAATTCAGCGTAGCCACGGCGCCCCGGGCAACAAGCCGGAATCAGAAATATGCCGTGGATTCAGGAAAGCGGCCTGATCACAAAAATGCACGGACTTGGCCACAAAAAGGCACGAAAAGTCACAAAAAAAGCAGCCTTAATACAGGCGGATTCCCGTTTTCTCACGAATCCAGCAATTCGCCAGATTCCGGCCATGAACATTCAAAATATCAATCAGCTCTGCGATTTTGTCGGGAGACAAGTTTTTCGGTCCATCGCTATCCTCGGCATGGACACTTGGAGAAAATCTATGAGAACGCCCTGGGTAGCCGGCTCAGGAAACTCGGGATAGAAGTTAAACAGCAATTTGCCCTCACGGTTTTCGACGAAGATGGCACAATCTTGGGCGAATATTTCGCCGACCTCTACATCGAAGAGCGGTTGATCGTGGAGTTGAAGGCAGGCAGGACGGTGGTGGATGAGCACGTGGCGCAGCTGCTCGGATATCTTCGCTCCAGCCGGGTCGAAACCGGTCTGCTCATCAATTTTGGAGCTCCTGTTCTGTCGGTGAAGAAATACCTGATGACGGATTCGCCGATCTGATCGTCGAACCAGGGTGGCGCGCTGGTTCGGTGGCATTTTCTGCTGCTGCGCAGGCCCCCGACCAATCGATACCGGTGAATTTTCATTCGCTGGCGATACCTGGGCGGCAAGCATTCACTGGCCGTCATCCCGGCACTATTCCCCGGAGACAGAAACCCGACAGCGATTTCGACGCTCGATGCGCCTATAGGCGCGCGGCGAACTTACTCCGGCAGAACAGACGATTTTCGTGCCTTTTCGTGGCCAATGATTCAGAAAAACCGAGACAGGGTATGACACGCATGACGCTGACGGTGAGGGCTATGACACGTCCACCCCTTGTCCCGGCGCGGGGCTTGCCGTCTCATTCTCCCAACACAAAAATCCAATCATCCCCACCATGAACACGAAGTCCGTCCTCTGCATCCCGGCCAAAAATTTTGCCTCCCACGGGGGCGAGCACGTGACGGACCGCATGGCGGGTATGCAACAATCGTTCGCCGGCGCGTTGACGCCGGTTGCGTGAAATGGAAGCATCATGCCCTCCATTGTCATGCCGACCGTTGCCGCATTGCCGCAATTCTTTGATCTGGCCCTGCCTGACCTCGCGCTGGTGCGCGGCGGCGTAGTCCGATCGCACCGTTCCCGCGGGTGGTGGTGGAGCCGCGAAGGCGACACGCCCGCCGCCCCGCAGCCGGGCGTCCCGACCGTGCTCCTCGTGCACGCGCTGACCGGCAGCGCGCAGGCGGGCGGCAAGGACGGCTGGTGGGAGCCGCTGATCGGCCCCGGCCAGGCGCTCGATCCGGCGCATTACCGTATCCTGTGCTTCAACAACCTCGGCTCGTGCTACGGCAGCAGCGGTCCCGGCACGGAGGGATTCCCGCCGATGAAGACCGTGGACCTCACGAGCATCGACATCGCGCGCGCCCTGTTGCTGGGCCTGGACAAACTCGGCATCGGCCGCGTGCACCTGACCACCGGCGGCTCGCTCGGCGGCATGATCACGCTGACGCTCGCCGCGCTCGCGCCGGAGCGCTTCGAGCGGATTCTGCCCTTCGCCACGAGCGTGTCGGCCAGCGCGTGGGTCGTCGGCTGGAACCACGTCGCGCGCCAGATCCTGCGGCTCGACCCGGGTTATCCGGACAATGTCGGCCGCGGCCTCGAGATCGCGCGCCAGCTCGCCATCCTTACCTACCGCGCCGAGCCGCGCCCGGCGCCAGGGACGGACGCCGGCTACCCGGTGCAAAGCTACCTCGAGCACCAGGGCAAGAAGCTGCGCAACCGTTTCGCGGCGCAGGCCTACGAGCTGCAGCTCGCGGCAATGGACCATCACGACCTGCTCCAGCCGCTCCCGGGCGACACGCCGCCCGCCATCAGCCGCGTGCGCGCGTCGGTCCTCGTGGTCGACGTCGACACCGACCAGCTGTTCACCCCGGCGCAGGCCCAGACGCTGACCGCCGCGTTGCGCCAGGCCGGTGCCACGGTCGAGCGGACGACCGTCACCAGCATCCACGGACATGACGCCTTCCTGATCGAGTGGCCGACGCTGGGGCCCCTCTTGACAAAAGCGCTGCATCTGCACGCTCCCAAACCATGAGCGAACGCTGGCAGGTCTACAAATTCGGGGGCTCGTCCCTCGGCACCTCCGGGCGCCTGCCCAAGGTGCTCGAACTGGTCGCCGCCGCCCAACGTCCGCTCGCGCTGGTCGTCTCGGCCCTCGGCGACAGCACCGACTGGCTCATCCTCGCCGCCCGCTCGGCGGAGGACGGCAACATCAGCCAGGCCCGCCGCCAGCTCGCGCAGGTGCGCGAACTCGCCGCCGCGACCGCCCGCGCGGTCCTGCACAGCCAGGGGCAGAAGGGATTCAAGCACGACCTCGACGAGATCCTGACGCCCGTCGAGCGGCTCCTCTCCGGCATCGAGCTGACCCGCGAATGCTCGCCGCGCACGCTCGACTCCATCATCTGCGTCGGCGAGCGCATCTCCGTGGCCGTGCTGGCCCGCGCCCTGACCGAGCGCGACGTGCCGGCCATCCCGGTGGATGCGCGGGACTTCGTCGTGACCGACGCCACCTACGGCGCGGCCTCGGGGGACAAGGCCGAGACCGCGAAGAAATTCGCCACCG
>JAQSDJ010000279.1 GCA_029945855.1 Lacunisphaera sp. | reverse complement strand
GCGAATCCTCCGTATGAGCCGTTTCGACAAACTCACGGCCCCGAGCCTGTCGAGAGGCCGCGGCTCGTCGGGGACGACTCGCCCTACCAACCCGCCGGCCTCAAGCAATGGGAGCGCGACTGGATCTGGTTCGAGGCCTGGGCCCGCTATGCCTGGAACCCCGACCGCGACGCCATCGCCGAACGCGCCTATTGGACCGGCCGCATGGCGGAACACTATGGTCAGGCCGCCGCTGCGCAAATCCTCGAAGCCTACAACGCCGCTGGCGAATGCGCCCCGCGCCTCCTGCGCCGCTACGGCATCACCGAGGGCAACCGCCAGACGATGTCGCTCGGCATGACGCTCGACCAGCTCGTGCATCCCGAGAAATACCGCGAGTTCCCCGAACTCTGGGAGTCGCAGTCACCCCCGGGCGAACGCCTCAAGGAATATGCCGCCCGCGCCTGGCAGCAGGAGCCGCACGAGGGCGAGACACCCGTCTCGATCAACGCCGAGGTCCTCGCCTACTCCGCGCAGGCCGTCGCCGCCATCGACGCCGCCGCGCCGCTCGTGACGAGAAACCACGAGGAATTTGCCCGCCTGCGCAACGACGTCCACGCCATCCGTGCCATGTCGCAGAACTACGTCGCCAAAACCAAGGCCGCCATGGCCGTCCTGCGCCATGGCTACAGCAAGGACATCGCAGACATGACGCTCGCCGAGGGCTTCCTGTCGGACAGTCTCGTGTATTTCCGCCAGCTCACCGAGCTGACCAAGCACGCCTACAAGGCGGCCAACTCGATGCAGACCGCCCAGCGCCGCATCCCTTTTCCCGGCGGCAAGGGCGGACAGCCCGCCAACTATCATTGGACGCAGCTCCTGCCGCTCTACGAAAAAGAACTCGCTGATTTCCGCGCCCAGGTCGCCGGGCTCAAGTCGCCCGCCGGCGCCAAGGCCCGCACGCACGCCCCGCTCCCGCCCGCCGCCTACAAGCTGCTCACGCCCGGGCTCGCCACCTACACGGTGCAGGTGGGCAACACGGTGTTTCCGGATTCACCCGCCACGTTCACGGCCGTCGCACCCGAACTTGAAGGCCTGCAGGGCATCAGCCTGCCGCAGACCGGAACGACCGGGCCGGTCGAGTTTGAGTGCGCCCAGCCCGTCCGTGTCCTCATCGGTTATTTCAACGCGCCCGGCGACCAGTGGCGGAAACCGCCCACGCTCGAGACCGACGCCACCGCCGGCGAACGAGGCGGCGCCGAACCGTTCATCGTCGACGCCGCGACATTCGACACGCTGCCCCCGGTGACGGTCCATGCCTTCGACTACCCCGCCGGCCGCCACCGCCTCGAGGTCCGCGGCACCGGCGCCTACGTCATCCTCGGTCTCGTCCGATAACCCGCCCCGGACAACCGGCTTCATCATTTGCCTATGAAATCGAAAAGCTTGTGGCTCTGTTTCGTCGTGACCATGACCGTCGCGATTTCCGCCCCGGCTGTCCGCGCCCAGGGCATCCACTGGAATTATGCGACCCGGATCACCCAACGGTTTGACCTGGCCCCTGGCCAGCACGGCCCGGCCGCGCCCGCGCCCGAGTCCGTGCCCTACCCGCTTTATCCGTCGGAGCTGGTGCGGGCAGGTATCGCCGGCAAGGCGGTGGTGGAATTCACGGTCAATGCGGAGGGTCGTGTCGAAAATGTTCGCGCGATCCAGGGCGCCTTTCCGGAGTTTGATCGCACGGCCACCGAGGCGGTGAAGTCGTGGCGGTTCCTGCCGCTGGCAAGAAACGCCCCGCAATACCCCTCCAGCGTCGTCGTGCGTGGCACGTTCGATTTTGAACTGCCTGACCTGTGAGTCCGTCGCTGGCGCCCTCTGATGAATTCCCATCCTGACGAATTTTCCCTCGCGCTTGACGGCGGACGCCTCGTCCTCCGGCCGTTGCTCGACAATGCCATTCGCGTCCGCTTCACCCGGGATGAATCGCCCGAAGTCCCAAGCTTGATTCTCACGGCCGCGGTGCCCGCGCCGCTTTTCAAGGTCACGGAGGAACCTGCCGCCGTCGTCGTCGCCACCGGCCGCCTGCAGGCACGCGTGGACCGCGCCACCGGCACGATTACTTTTCTCGACCACACCGGCCGCGTCCTGCTGCGCGAATCGCCCGGCACGCGGGTGGTCCGTGCCGCCACCCTCCATGGCGAACCGACGTGGGCAGTCGCGCAATCCTTCGATTCGCCCGCCGACGAACGTCTCTTCGGCACCGGTCAGTTTCAGGACGGCTTTCACAATGTGCGCGACCTGCCCCGCCGGCTGACGCAGGTAAACACCCAAATCGCCATTCCGATCGTGGTCTCCAGCCGCGGCTACGGATTGCTCTGGCACAACTACGGCCTCGTCGAGCTCAACCCCGCGGACGTGAACGTTCCCCTCGCCGCCACGGCCATGACCGGCACGGTGAAGGTCGTGGAAGTCACCACCGCCGAGGGCACGACGTCCGAAGCGCGACAGGACCAGGCTTTCGCCGGCGAATTCACCGTGGACCACGCCGGCCGGCATGCGCTCTTCCTCGACGTCGGCCAGGTGATGGCCCGCTTCTGGCACGTGACGATCGACGGACAGGTCGTGGTGGATTTTTCCAACTACTGGCTGCCGCCGACCACCGGCTGGTTCATGGATCTCGCCCCCGGCCGCCACACGGTGACCGTCACCGGCGAGAAAAACGACCGGCCCGTCCTTACTTTCCGGCCGGCGCGCGACGTCACGGAATTCCGTTCCCCGGTGGCCGAGGCGCTCGATTATGTCGTGATCGCCGGCCACGGCGACACAGTCACGTCCGCCTATCGCCAGCTCACCGGTCCGGTGCCGCTCATGCCGCGCTGGGCGCTCGGCTACATCCACTGCCGCGAGCGCTACAAGACCCAGGCCGAGCTGCTGGAGAACGCCGCTGAGTTTCGCCGCCGCGGTCTGCCGATGGACGTGATTGTCCAGGACTGGCAGTATTGGGGCCGCCACGGCTGGAACACGATGCGCTTCGACGAGGCCGACTATCCCGACCCCACCGCGATGGTCCGGACCCTGCACGCCCA
Source organism: Lacunisphaera sp. (assembly GCA_029945855.1). Classification (GTDB taxonomy): domain Bacteria; phylum Verrucomicrobiota; class Verrucomicrobiia; order Opitutales; family Opitutaceae; genus Lacunisphaera. Next base: position 6,352 of record JAQSDJ010000279.1, on the reverse strand, counting down.
GCACACCCGCCTCATGGTTTCCGTCTGGTCGAAGATCGATCCCGTCTCCGAGCTCGGCCACGAGTTCGTGACCCGCGGCTTTTTCATTCCCGGCACGCAATGGGTCGATTTCTTCAACCCGGCGGCCGCGGCCTTTTATTGGGAGAATTTCAGCGCCAAGCTGCTCTCCCTCGGCATCGACTCCTGGTGGCAGGACGCCACCGAGCCGGAGAATGACGACCTTGTCGGCCGCCGCACGCATGCCGGGGCCGGGGAGAAGCTGCGCAATTATTATCCGCTGCTCGTCAGCCGCACCGTTTACGAGGGACAGCGCAAGGATGCGCCGGGAACCCGCGTGTTCATCCTCACCCGCAGCGCGTTTCCCGGCCAACAGCGATACGCCTCGGCCACCTGGTCCGGCGACGTCGGCCACGACTGGGAGGCGCTGCGCCGCCAGATTCCCGCCGGGCTCAACTATGTCGTCACCGGCCTGCCGTGGTGGACGACCGACACCGGCGGATTCTTCCGGCCCGGCCCCGGCCAATATACCGATCCCGGCTACCACGAGCGCTTCCTGCGCTGGCTGCAGTTTTCGACCTTCACCCCGCTCCAGCGCGTGCACGGCTACCAGACCGATACCGAGCTTTGGCGCTACGGCGCCACCGTCGAAGCCGAGAGCCGGCGCTGGCTCGCCCTGCGCTATCGCCTGCTGCCCTACATTTACAGCGAGGCCGCGCGCGTGACCTTTGCCGGCTCCACCCTCATGCGTCCGCTCGTGCTGGATTTTCCACACGACCCCGTCGCGCTCGACCAAGCCTATGAATTCATGTTCGGCCCCGCCCTGCTCGTCGCCCCCGTGCTCGCGCCCGGCGTGACAACCTGGGATGTCTATCTGCCGCAGCACGCACCCGGCTGGTTCAATTTCTGGACTGGCGACAAACGCTCCGGCGGGCGCACGGTGTCGGTCGCCGCGCCGCTGGAGCAGATTCCGCTGCACGCCCGGGCCGGCTCGATCTTGCCCCTCGGCCCCGCGCTCCAGTTCACGGGCGAGAAGCCCGCCGACCCCATCGAGCTGCGCATCTATCCCGGCGCCGACGCCGACTACTCGCTCTACGAGGACGAAGGGGGCAACTACGCCTACGAACAGGGCGTCCGCGCCACGATCGATCTGCACTGGGACGAAGCCGGGCAAACCCTTACTCTCAGCGCCCGCAAGGGTCTTTTCCCCGGGATGCTCACCGAGCGCACATTCCATCTAGTCTTGGTCCGCCCCGGCCACGGCACGGGCGAAAACACGGTCCCCCAGCCCGACGCCACCGTCCGCTACACGGGGGCGAGCGTGAGCCTCCGCCTTGCTGCGTCCTGATCACCGGCGATGCAAATCGAATACTGCCCCATCATGGTCGTGAGCGTCAGCGCCATCTCCTCCCACCGTGCTGCCGGCACGAGCGCAGCTGGGGCATCCTGTGGGCGGACGTTCCGGGCCCCGCGGAGCGGTTGCGGAAACACCCGCTTCAGATAAGTCGAGCTCGAGATGAAATTCCAGACGCACCTCGCCCGATTTTTCCCCGATAGGAAATTTATGCTTAACTTGAGACATGTCCTTCTGGTGGGAGCGGTCAGTCTGATCTCCGCACTTCCTTCGCCCGCCAAGGAAACGATTGTGGTGGAGATCGGGGCCGATCCGGCCGGCCCGATGATTCCCGCCGACGCGCTGGGGCTCAGTTACGAGACGAGCATTTTGCGGCCAAATGCGGATGGCCTCCGCTATTTTCGCCCCGGGAACCGCGAACTCCTGCAGGTGTTCCGGACGATCGGCGTGAAAAGCCTGCGCATCGGCGGCAATTCGGTGGATGATCCGAAGGTGCCGCTGCCGGACAAGGACGACGTGCGCTCGCTCTTTCTTTTCGCGCGCAAGGCCGGGGTCAAAGTCATCTACTCGGTGCGCCTGCAGGATGGCGATCCGGCCTCGGCGGCGGGGTTTGCCCGATTGATCCACGAGGAATTCCCGGACGAGCTGGAGTGTTTCGCGATCGGAAACGAACCCTCTTACTACAAGGACTATCGCGTGTATAAGGAAAAGTGGGCGGCGATTCGCGATGCGATCGTTCGCGCGTTTCCGGAGGCGCGATTTTGCGGCGCGGACGACAACCCGAAGCCCGAGCTGATCGCGAACCTGGTGCGCGATTTCGGGACAGGCGAGGGCCGCCTGGTCCAGATCACGCAGCACTCCTATCCGTTTGGCTGCTCCTACAAGAATCCGCGGGATGGCATGAAGGACGTGAAATTATTGGTCCCGGTCGACGCCGCCGAGGCGCGGAAGCGCCTGGTGGCGGCGCCGCCCGTCGGGACGTATGAGGAGATCCTGAAAGGCATGCAGGCGGCGGTGGCCGGAACCCCGCTGACGTTCCGCCTCACCGAGACGAACAGCTTTTGGTTCAGCGGGCTCGAAGGTGCGAGCGATCGCCATGCATCCGCGCTGTGGGCGGTCGAGTATCTGCACTGGTGGATGTCGCACGGGGCCGCCGGCATCAATTTTCACACGGGCGACCGAACCGGCGGCTCGGTTAACCTTCCCTGCCGATATGCCGCCTTCGTGAGCTCGGCGCAGGGCTACGAGGTGCGGCCCCTGGCGTATGGGATGAAGCTCTTTGCCGAGAGCGGCGCGGGCCGCTATCTGCCTGCACGAGTCGAGGCCACCCCGGGCAACCAGGTCGCCGCTTACGCCGTGGCGCGGGGCGACGGAGTGATCGCGGTCACCTTGCTCAACCGGGATACGAAAAACGAAGCCGGAATCCGGGTCGACCTTGCATCGGCCAAGGCAGTCAAAGGGGCACGGGTGCTCAAACTGCAGGCCCGGGCCAATGACATCGCGGCAGAGTCCCGGGATGTCACGTTGAACGACGTGAACATCGACGAGGGTGGCAAATGGAAGGGACAATGGATTGTGCTCGGTAAGCCGGCCATCGCGGGGACGGCCGTTTCGGTCACCCTCGCACCGGCCAGCGCAGTCGTGGTGGAAGTATCGACCGTGCCCCAAAGGTAGGTTGCGCGTGAGCGCGCAACGTGGAGGGCCGGTTGCCGACGCTGCCCATGTCGACCGCAACGCCGTTGGCGCCGAGCTCCTGGCGCCTGAGGATCATCCAGGCGCAGACGCCGACACGGTAGCGCGGTGCCGCGGCGGCCGCGACGGACACCAGCCGCAAAGCCAGCAGAGGAGTGGCCGCAAAAAGGCGTTGGGTCACGACGGCCCCCGCGTGCTCTTAATGCTGGTCGAGCAACCGGATGATGAGGGAGCCCTTCACCGGGCCGCTGATGTCCTGCGACCGGCCTTGGGGACCGGTGAGGGAGGGCACCGCGGTCTTGCTCCCGATGCCGGTGATGACCTGGTAGACGCCAAGGCCGAGGCGCGGGAGGTTGAGCACGGGGTTGTTCTTGCCGTCGCGCGGCGAGTAGACGCCGACGTAAGGCTGGCCGCCGTCGTTGAGGAACGCGAAGCGCCCCTCGGTGGTGGTGAACGCCATCCAGTCCCAGCGCGAGAACCAGCCCTTGAACTCCGGGTAAATCCACGAGATGCCCGGGATGGTATCGTTGTATTCCGTGTCCCAGCGATGAATCCAGCCGCCGCGCAGGCGGTTGGCCCAGACCCGATACGGCCCGTTGCCGAGCCATTCCTTGGAACGCATCTTCTCCTCCGGGTAATCAAAATCCACGCCGAGGATGTCCACGAGGCCAGGACCGTTGAACTCGTAGTCGAGCCGCACATCGCCGTCGGGCGACACTTTCCAGCGCACTTCGCGGAAGGCGCCGTCGTATTTCGCCGTGACCACGACCGCATCGCCGTGGCGGGTCGTGGTGAGCGAGGTCAACTTGCCGGCGTCGGCGCCGACCGGCGCGAAACTGCGCTCCGTGCGCTGGTAGGCGGTGAGGCGCGGGCCGTTGGCGAGCGAGATTTTGCGACCGTCGCGTTCGAGCGCCGCGAGGCGACCCGTGGCCTTGCTGAAACGGGCCGTGTTGCGACCCACGGACACGACCACTTCCCCGCTCTCCTCGGTGGTGGCGACGGTTCCCGCGGGCATCGCGGTGGCGGGCCCGCCGCGACCGATGGCCTCCGCGCCGCTCTTCCAGCGCCAGGTCCAGGTCCAGATGTCGCGATCCTGTGAGTCGAAGGCGGTCAGCAGCAGCACGTCGGATTCGCGCCAGTCGGCCGGCAGCGCCAGCTTGAGCTCACCGTCGGCCTTCGCCCCGAGGTCGGGCCCGGTGAACCGGCCGAGGTTCACGAGCGTGCGGTGCAGCATCAGCGGCCCGGGCGGGGCGTAACGCAACAGGCGCCATTCGAACGTGACGGTGTTCAGGTTGAGATGATCGTAACGATTCCGCACCGGCAGGGTGCCGTTAAAGTCCGCGGGGAGCTCCGTGAGCGGAATCTGCACCGGCGACCAGATGTCCTTGATCGCAGAGAAACTGCCTTCCTTCTCGCCGTGCGGCCCCAGGATGCCGTCGGGGCCGAGGTCGCGGCGCACGTCGACGCGACCGCCCTCGTCGGTGCGCGCGATGCCCTCGTCCGCCCAGACCCAGAGGAAGCCGCCGGCGGCATGGGGCTTCTCGCCCATCAGTTTCCAGTAGTCGTCGAGCCCGGCCGCGTGGCCGCCATCAAAGAGGCCGTGCAGGAATTCCGTCGGCATGAAGATGTCGGGGCCGTCCGTGAACTTGGCCGTCTCGTCGTAGTCGCGGTAGTGGCGCGTGTTGATGCCGCGGAAGGAAAACGGCGGCGACAAGGGTCCCGGATGGAGCACGGGGCGCTTTTGCGGGTCGTGCCGGGCGAACTCGTCGTCGTTCTCGGGGTTCCAGCCGCCCTCGTTGCCGTTGTCCCAGAGCAGGATGCTCGGATGGTTGACGTCGCGTGCGACGATGCTGGCGATGAGCTTGCGGCCGGTGGGCGTGTCGTAGTCGCCCTGCCAGCCACCAAGTTCGTTGAGCACGTAGAGGCCGGCCTCGTCGCAGAAGTCGAGGAACTCGGCGTCCGGCGGGTAATGCGACATGCGCACGGCGTTCATGTTGGCTTCCTTCATCAGGCGCACATCCTCGCGGTTGCGCGCGTGCGAAAGCGTGCGGCCGGTCTCGGGCCAGAAGCTGTGGCGATTGACGCCCCGCATGATGATTTTCTTCCCGTTGACATAAAGGCCGTCGCCGGCGCGGTGCTCAAAGGTGCGGAAACCGAAGCGCTGGGTGAACCGGTGCTCCCCGGCAGCGATGGCGCCGGTGCGCAGGGTGAACTCGGCGAGATAGAGGTGCGGCGTCTCGGCGGACCAGGCCGCGGGATCCTTCGCGGCGGCGGTGACCTTGACCTGGGCGGCGCCGGCCGGCACAGCCTGCTTCACGGGCTCGCCCACCGCGGCGCCGTCGGTCCGGCGGAGCTGGAGGATGAGTTCGGAGGCGGGCTGGGCGCCGCCGAGGAACACATCGGCGGCGAAGCTGCCGTCGGCCTTGGCGTCGATGGCGACGCGATCGATGAACTGCGCGGGCATCGCCTCGAGCCGGACCGGGCGGAAGATGCCGCCGAAGTTCCAATAGTCGCCGATGCGCTCGGCGCCATTCACGCTGTCGTTGGCGGAACGCTTGCTGACGGTGACCTCGAGCAGGTTCGGGCCGTCCTGCTTCAGCTTGTCGGTGATGTCGTATTTGAACTGGTAAAAGCTGCCCTGGTGGACGGGGCCGGCCAGCTGCCCGTTGATCCTGACCTCCGTGTCGGTCATGGAGCCCTCGAACACAATCCGCACCACGCGACCCCGCCACGCGACCGGCACGGTGAACTCCCGGCGGTAAAGCCCCTTCTCATCGGGCGCCTTCTGCTGTTGCGTCAGGCGCCGGGACGGACGGAACTCAACGCCGTATTCGTAAGTGCCGAAGCCCTGCTGCTCCCAGCAGGACGGCACGGCGATCTTCGTCCAGAAGCCGCTGTTGCGCCCGCCGGTGCAAAAGAAGTCCCATTGCACGGTGTCGTCGCTGCCACGGCCGGAGAGGTAGAGCGATTCGGTTTCGGCGGACGAGGCGGCCAGCGACGTGGCGACCAGGAGGGTGATCAGGGACAGGCGCATAAAGCGGTTGGTTGAATGTGGGGATGAGGAAAAGCGCGGTGAAGCCATAAGACGTCCGCCCACCCCGCGCGATTACTATCCTTCAGAAGAGAATCCTGCCCCCGGCCAGAGGTGGGACGGGAATGCCAAGGAGATGCGCGAGGGTCGGGGCGATGTCGTCCACCCCCACCCGTTCGGTGCGGACCCCGGGGGGCACGCCGACGCCATACCAGAGCTGCGGCACGTGCGTGTCGTATTGATAGGGCGTGCCGTGGGTCGTGCCGGTGTTGGCCCGG
>JAQSDJ010000278.1 GCA_029945855.1 Lacunisphaera sp. | reverse complement strand
GCCTGCTCGGCGGAACATGGCCGGCCGACTGGATCGGCGACGGGCGGACCGTCGAGCGTTCCAAGCCGATGCCGGCCCGCTACCTGCGCGGCACGTTCCAGGTCGCCAAGCCGCCCGTGCGCGCGCGGCTCTACCTCAGCGCCTTCGGCATCGTCGAACCGCGCGTGAACGGCCGGGCCGTGACGCAGGATCTCTTCGTGCCCGGCTGGCCCGACTACCGTCAGCGGCTGTTTTATGTGGCGTATGATGTCACCGCCTTGCTCCAGCCGGGGGAAAACGCCTGGGGCGCCATCCTCGGCGACGGCTGGTATAGCGGGACGATCCTCCCGCTCCACCAATACGGCCCGGAGCCGATGTTCTCGGCGTTCATCGACCTCACGGACGCGGACGGCAAGGTGACGACCATCACCACGGGCAAGGACTGGCGATGGGCGGAGGGGCCGATCAAGATGAACTCGATCTACCAGGGCGAAACCTACGACGCCCGCCGCGAGCGCGCCGAGTGGAGCACGCCGGTGGGTTGCGACTGGACCTGGCAGCCGGTTAGCGTCCGGCCCGGGGCGCGGGTCTATCAGAGCTACACGGCCCGCCTGTCGCCGCCGGTGCGGCGCATCGAGACGATCAAGCCCGTCTCGCGCCGCGAGGTGAAACCGGGGGTGTTTGTCTACGATCTCGGCCAGAACATGGTCGGCTGGGTGCGGCTGAAGGTCGACGCTGCGGCGGGGCAGGAGATCACCCTGCGCCACGCCGAGATGCTCGACGCGGACGGCCAGATCTACACCACCAACCTCCGCGCCGCGGCCGCGACCGCCCGCTACATCGCGAAGGGCGGCGGGACCGAGACCTGGGAGCCGAGCCAGACCTTCTTTGGCTTCCGCTACGTCGAACTCAGCGGGGCCGCCCAACCGCGGGAGGACGCGGTGGAAGGGGTGGTCGTGCACACCGACCTGCCGCGCACGGGGACCTTCGAATGCTCCGACCCGTGGCTGAACAAGCTTTATCACAACACACTCTGGGGCCAGAAGGGGAATTTTTTGGAGATCCCGACCGACTGCCCGCAGCGCGACGAGCGCCTCGGCTGGACGGGCGACACCCAGGTTTTCTGCAACACCGCGCTCTACACCATGGACGCCGGGCGCTTCTACCGGCAGTGGTTGTTCGCGCTGCGCGACAGCTTCCGCGACGGGCCCGACGGCGGCTTCGCCGACACCGCCCCGAACACCGGTCACGGCCACGGCAGCGCCGGCTGGGCCGACGCGGGTTTCATCGTGCCCTGGACCACCTGGCTGCACACCGGCGACCGGCGCATCCTCGAGGAAAGCATGCCGTCGATCCAACATGCGATCGAACTCATGGCGGACCAGTCGCCGGACGGCATCCGCCAGAGCCCGACGGCCTGGGGCGACTGGCTGTCGCCGGGCTTTGATCTCTTCAAGGCCCCGCCGAGCTACGAGCTCATCGCCACCGCCTACTTCGCGCACAGTGCGGATCTTGCTGCGCGCATCGCCGACCTCGTCGGCCGGCCCGAGCTGGCGGTGCGCAACCGCGCCCTCCACGCCAAGGTCCGGGCCGCGTTCCAGCGCAAGTATATCGCCGCCGACGGCCGTATCGCCGGCGATGTCCAGACCTCGTATTTGCTCGCCCTGGGCTTTGACCTCGTGCCGCCGGAAATGCGCGCGGCGACCGTCGGCCACCTCCTGCGGACCTTTGCCGAGAAGGATAACCACCTCTCGACCGGCTTCCTCGGCACGCCGCTGATCACGCCGGTGCTCACGTCCCTCGGCCGCGCCGACCTCGCCTACACCGTGCTCGGGCAGAAGACCTATCCCGGCTGGCTCTTCAGCGTGAAGAACGGCGCCACGACGATCTGGGAGCGCTGGGACAGCTGGACCCCGGAGCAGGGTTTCAACAAGGACGGGATGAATTCGTTCAACCACTACGCCTACGGGTCGGTGGTCGAGTGGTTCTACGACACCATCGCCGGCCTGCGGCCCGTGCCGGAGGCGCCCGGCTGGAAACAGTTCCGCATCGTGCCGACGCCCGGCGGCGGACTGACCTCGGCCGCCGCCACGCTGCAGACCCCGCACGGCCTCGCGGCTTCGCGCTGGACGATCGAGTCCGGCCGGATGCGCCTCACCGTCCGCATCCCGCCCAACACCCGCGCCAGCGTGGCGCTGCCGGCCGCCAGCGCCGCCGGCATCACGCTCGACGGCGCCCCGCTCGGCCCGACTAAACTGGCTGACGGCCGCACCGAGGTGTCCCTGCCCAGCGGGGAATACACCTTCGACCTGCCCGCGCCGCAGAATTGAAACCGATGACTCGTCCCCAATTTCACAGGTAGGGCGAATCCTCCGGATGAGCCGTTTCGACATGCTCAAGGCCCCACACCCCCGTGGGGCCGCGGCTCGTCGGGACGACTCGCCCTACCAACCCTTTCCTTTGATCCCTCACCATGAAAACATACCCCAAAATCCTGGCCTTGTTCGCCTGTATCGCCGGCGTGCTCTCCGCCGCCACCGTCGACGGCGAGCGCAAGCAGTGGCACGACATCCGCCTCACGTTTGACGGCCCGGCGACCAGCGAGACCGCCGTGCCCAATCCCTTCCTGCAATACCGCCTGAACGTGACTTTCACGAAGGGCGCCAGGACCCTCGTCGTTCCCGGCTATTACGCCGCCGACGGCAACGCCGCCGAGACCGGCGCGACCGCCGGCACCTGCTGGCGGGCGCACTTCGTGCCCGACGAGACGGGCACCTGGACCTACCGCGCCTCCTTCCGCACCGGGACCGATGTGGCCGTCAGCCTGGAAGCGAACGCCGGCACGCCGGTCGCCTTCGACGGGGAAACCGGCACGATCGAGGTCGGGCCGACCGACAAGACCGGCCGGGACTTCCGCGGGCGCGGTATGCTGCAATATGTGGGCAAGCATTTCCTGCGCTTCGCGGGCAGCGGCGAATATCTCTCGATAGTCGGCACGCAGAGCCCCGAGAACTTCCTCGCTTATTTCGAGTTCGACAACACCGCCGACCACCGCGGCCAGAAGGGCCTGCCCAATCCCGACCAGCTGCACCACTACGAGCCGCACGTGCAGGACTGGCAGCCCGGCGACCCCACCTGGCAGGGTGGCAAGGGCAAGGGGATCATCGGCGTGTTGAATTACCTGGCGGCGAAAAAGATGAACGCCCTCTACACGCTGACGATGAACAACCACGGCGACTGCCAGGACATCAATCCCTGGATCGCCTACGACGAGCACACGCGCTACGACGTCTCCAAGCTCGGCCAGTGGGAGATTGTCATGTCCCACATGGACCGGCAGGGCCTGCAGCTGAACGTCATCACGCAGGAGGAGGAGGGCGAGCAGCTGCTCGGCAAGCTCGGCACCGACCGGAAACTCTACTACCGCGAGCTGGTGGCGCGCTTCGCCCATCACCACGGGATCATCTGGGACCTCGACGAGGAGATGGACCGCTGGCGCTACTTCACCACGCAGGACACCATGGACATGGCCGACTACGTCCGCGCCCTCGATCCCTACGACCACCCGATCCAATACGTGCAGTGGAAGGCCGAGCTGATCGACGACCTGAAGACCTACGGCCGGCTGCTGGGTTTCAAGAACTTCGATTCCACCGCGCTGCAGCACGACGCCGAGCAGACGCACTCCGAGACGATCAAGTGGCTGGATAAGTCCGCCGCCGCCGGGCACCCGTGGCTGATCAACCTGATCGAGATGAACCCCGGGGTGAAACCCGACGCGGTCGACTTTGGCCACGTCAAGGTGCGCAAGCTCGGCATCTGGGGCCACTATATGGCGGGCGGCACCGGCACGATGTTCTTCTTCACCGAGCCCAACGGCGACGGCAACTGCGAGGATTTCCGCAGCCGCGACAATCTCTTCGACCTGATGCACTACGCGCATGACTTCGTCACCCGCTACCTGCCGTTCGAGCGGACGACGCACCACGACGAGCTCACGCCGGCCGCGGACGACTACGTCCTCGCGGCGCCCGGCGAGATCTATGCCGTCTACCTGCCCAACGGCGGCACGACGGAACTCGACCTGGCCGGCGCCACCGGGACCTTCGAGGTGAAATGGTTCAACCCGCGGAACGGCGGCGAACTCCAGGACGGCACCGTGCGCACACTGGAGGGTGGGGGCCGCCGCACCCTCGGCACCGCGCCCGCCGACGTTAGCGAAGACTGGGCCGTCCTGATCCGGAAGGCCGGGAAAAACTGAGGCGCGCGCCGCAACATCACCCAAAACCATTATTTACATCCGACCATGAAAACACTTTTCACCCTTATCGTTTTATTCTGCGCGGCCGTCCTCCGGGGCGAGACCGCTCCGCCGGCCCCCATCGTCATCACCGGGCCGAGCAGCAATTTCCTCATCAAGATGACCTCCTCGGTCAGCACGACCGCCAGCAAGCCGGGCGACCCGGTCACGGGCGTGATCATCGTCCCGGTGGAGCTGCGCGGCGGGCGAGTGGAAGGCACGGTGCTGCGGGCCGACAACGCCATCCTCCGGTTCGCCTTCCACACCGTCAAATTCAACGGCCGGACCCTCAAAATCCAATCTGAGGTCACGAGTGTGGTGAGTTCCAAGGGCAACGCCGGCCAGGACGACCTCGGCCAGCGGGTCCGGATGGACGGCGGCGGCATCATCGCCTACGGCACCGCGAGCGCCATCGACGAGGGCGCGGAAATCCGCTTCACTGCCTGGGAATAAAAACCATGAAACGCTACGCCTCCATCATAGGCCTGCCCGCGGAGGGCATGGCCGAATACAAGCGGCTGCACGCCGCCGTCTGGCCCGACGTCCTCGCGATGATCCGCCGCTGCCACATCCGCAACTACTCGATCTATCTGCGCCGGATGCCCGACGGGAAACATTACCTGTTCAGTTATTTCGAATACATCGGTTCCGACTACGCCGCCGACATGGCGGTGATGGCGGCCGACCCGACGACGCAGGAGTGGTGGAAGGTCTGCATGCCGCTGCAGGCCCCGCTCGTCGACCGCGCCCAAGGCGAGTGGTGGGCAAATGCCGAGGAAGTCTTCCACTGCGACTGAACGCCGGCAGATTCAACCGCAACCATGCGTTTCCCCCGAAGGACGCGCATCAACCCAGACTCCGGATTTTTCCGCCATGAACCGAAGAGAATTCTTCAAGGACTGTGCCCTGACCGCCGGCGCGCTGGGCCTCGGCGCCGGGGCCCTCGGCCGCGACCTTTCCGCCCGCCCCGACCGGGTCGAGGGCTCCGAAAGTCGCCTGCCGTCCTTTCGTCCTGGCAGCCGTCTGCTTTTTCAGGGCGATTCCATCACGGATATGAAATGGGGCCGCAACGAGCAGGATCGGAACCACTATCTCGGCCACAGCTTCGTGTTTCTCCTCGCCGCGCGGCTCGGGGTGGAGCTGCCGGCGGCCCGGCTGGATTTCTATAATCGCGGCGTCAGCGGCAACACGGTGGCGGACCTGCGGAAGCGCTGGGACACGGATGCCATTGCGATGAGACCCGACGTCCTCACGATTCTGGTCGGCGCCAACGATGTGGGCCACGGCGTGCCGCCGGCGGACTATGCCGCGGACTATCGCCACCTGCTGGAGGCGAGTCGCGCGGCCAATCCGGACCTGCGGCTGGTCCTGCTGGATCCTTTCGTCCTGCCTTCCGGCAAGCTGGCGGACAAGTCGGCCTGGGCGACCAGCCGGGCCGTCCACGACCAACTGGGCGAAGTGGTGGCGCGGCTGGCGGCGGACTTCGACGCGGTGCACGTCAGGCTGCAGGAGGTGTTCGATGCCGCGGCCCGGGCGGTCTCCCCGGAATACTGGATCTGGGACGGCGTCCATCCTCTGCCGCCGGGCCACGAACTCATCGCCCGCCACTGGCTGAAGGAAGTCGGCGCCCGCTGGCCCAAATCCTGAAAGCCCGGAGAATCGAAGCCGATGACACCGAGGACCCGACGTGTTAAATCTTCCCCTCTTTAAAATCCGGTTTGTGTAGGGGCGGCGGTTGGGCCGCCCGCAGGCGCCGACGAGCGGCGCCTTCAGTGGCAGCCGCAGGCATTATCTTTGCCGGTGGCCTTTTTCGCGTGAAGCCTGTGCGGAAAATTCAGGGATTGAACGAAAACGAATTAAGCCGCTTCATCCCATCGGCGGGCCAAGCCAGCGTAGGCTTTCTAAGTATTCTGAATCACGCTGTTCGGCAAAATTGATTTCTCTGTATGATATTTGATAAGCTTCCTGACTGGTGGAGGAGTTTGCCACGAAAGAATCGCGTGCAGATCATAGCGTCCGTGCTTTTGGTTTTCGCTGGCACGGAGGTTTTCGTGCTTGCGCCATACCTTTTCGAAATCGCGGTGTTGATCGATATCGGCGGCCTTGTCGTGGTGATGGCCGCACTTCGATCGTCGGTCAGCGTTTCGATGATGCAGGTCCACGCGCTGCTGTCTGTGATCCTTAAACCGATTGTTGTTGTTTCTAGAATTGGCGAGGAGGTAGCCGATTTCGGCAACAACATCTCACCGAATTGGTATCGCCGTTACTTTTTCGTCGATAGGATCACCACGAGGTCTAGTGCAGCGGTGTTCGCACTAGCCGTCGGCGTGGCAGTTGCACGGTTCGTGGTGGGAATCGTATGAAGATTCGAACCGTGATCGAGAAGACGAAGTTGCCGCGTTCTTAATTTGTGCGCGGCGCCGGGGTTTCGAATTCGTAGGTGCCGGCGCCGATCTCGTAGGACGGGCGGTCGTTGACCGTTCCGATTGGCTTGATGTCGGCGCGGGTGGCGACGGGCTGGCCGCCTTCGGTGACGTCCTCGTCCGACTCCACGGGGAGCTGCACGCTGGCCCGGGCGTTGGGCGGGACGGTGATCTTCAGGCGGAAACGGGTGGCGTCGCGCTCCCAGCGGACTAACGCCTTACCGCGGACGGTCTCGAGGCTGGCTCGCGCCCAAGTGAGGTCGCCGACGGGCTGCGGGCGCACGATGAAGCGGGCGAAGCCGGGCGCGCCCGGGTCGGGCGCGAGGCCGGCGAGGTCGTGGTAAAACCATTCCATGATCTGCCCGAGCATGAAATGATTCTGCGACGAACGCGGATCGGCGTTCCAAGCCTCGGTCAGGCTCGTCGCGCCGCGCGCGAGCTGGTAGCCGTAGCCGGGCCTTTCCGTCTGGTTCGTCATGTCGAAGATTACGTCCGAGCGTCCGCCTTGCGCCAGCGCGCGCAGCAGGTAGCGGTAGCCGACGTCGCCGGCGGTCACGCCGTTCTGGTGGGCGCGGACGTCCTTGACGAGGTTGGCAAGCACGGCATCGGTCTGCGCGTCGGGGGCGAGGCCGAGCACGTAGGGCAGGGCCTGCGCGGTCTGCGAACCGGTGGCATAGAGCGCGCTGTCGGGATTGAAGAAGCGCGCGTTGAACGCCGCGGCGATGGCCTCGACTTGCGCGTCGTAGCGGCTGGCATCGGCGGGGCGGCCAAGGTGCGTGGCGATGCGGGACAAGGCGAGGGCGTCCTCATAATAGATCGCCGTGGCGGCGAGCGCGATCGGCGTCAGCTGCGAGATGCCGGGCTGATCCGGGCCGACGTCATACCAGTCGCCGAGGCCGTGCGAGAGGATGTGGCCCTCGGCGCGCGTCGTCAGATAATCGAAGTAGCGCTGCATGGCGCCGTAGTGGCGGCGCAACGGGGTGTCGTCGCCGGTCCAGACAAACTGCTGCCACGCGGCGAGGATGAGCGCCCCACTCGGGGGAGTCGCGGAAGCCGCCGTCGAAATGGACATACTCGGGCGCGATCGACGGCACGAGGCCGGTGGCGAGCTGGGCGTCGGTCATGTCGCCGAAGGTCTTCGCGTAGAGCCGGGTCAGGTCGAACTCGCAGCGCAGCGCCGGGCCGTTGAGGTGGTATTGCTCCAGCCAGCCGAGCCGCTCGCGGTGCGGGCAGTCGGTGATGAGGGACACGAGGTTGCTGCGCTGTGCCCAGCGGATGAGGGTGCGGATGCGGTTGAAGAGCTCGCTGGAGCACGCGAAGTCGCCCGCCGCGGGCGAGGAGGTGTGAACCACGACGCCCTCGAGTTGGTCGACCACGGGCAGCTCGCCGCCCGCAGGGGGATTCGACAGGCTCACCGCAGGCGTGCGGCGCTCGACCTGCAGGTAGCGGGAGCCGTGGTAGAAGAAGCTCGGCAGCCAGGATTCGCCGCCGGGCGTGCCGGCGAGGGTGTATTGCCAGTCGGCGTCGGTCTCGGTGTTGTGCGCCGAATGCCAGTCGACGGAACCGTCGGGCTTGAGCAGCTCGGCGGGGATGAGCTTCACGCTGGCGCCGGCCGGGCCGTGGACGCGCAGGCGCGGCATGAGCGCGGTGTTCTGGCCGAAATCGTAGACCTCCACGCCGGGGCGCAGGGTCGTCACCTTGACGGGCGCGAGGGACTCTTGGGCGCGCAGCGGCGGCGCGGAGGAGGAGAAGCCGCGGAGCTGGCCGCCGGGGCCGGGGATGACGGTGACGGGCGACCACGCGGCGTCGTCGAAGCCCGGGCGGGCCCAGCCGGCCGACTCGAGGCGGGCGTCGTATTCCTCGCCGCCGAACATGTGGGCGAAGGTGATGGGGCCGGGCCCGGCCTTCCACGACGGGTCGGTGACGACGGTTTCCACGCGGCCGTCGGCGTATTCGAGCCGGAGCTGGGCGAGGGCGGTGAGCGGGCGCGGGGCGCTGACGAACTTCGTGTAATGGCCGGGCGCGGCGGGCACGTTATACATGCCGCCGGCGAGCGTGAGGCCGAGGGCGTTGGCGCCGGTCTGCAGCTGCGCGGTGAGGTCGCGGGTGTCGTAGAGGCAGGTGCGGGCGTAGTCGGTCCAGCCAGGCGTCAGCAGGTCCTCGGCGCCGTGGGGCGCGCCGTTGACCGCGAGGGTGTATTGACCGAGGCCGGAGACGAAGAGCGTGGCGCGCTTCAGGCCGGGCCCGACGGTGAATTCGCGGCGCAGGCGGAGCGTGGCGGCCGCGCGGGGGTTGGCGCCGGGCAGTTCGAGGCCGTCGACGACCGCGGCGGCGGCCCACGGGCCTTCCTCGAGGCTGGCGCTGGCGGTGACCTTGGCGCCGACGGCGACGTTGCGGTCGCCGGCAAGGACCTCGATCTGGCTCAGCGCGAGCCGGCCGGAAAGCTTGCCGCTGTCGTCCGGCATCAGCCGGAGACGCGGCGTGGTCACGCGCAGGTAGCGCGCGGGGACCTTCGCCACGGGCAGCGTGACCTTGGTTTGCCACTGGTTGAGCGGGTCGGCCGTGTGGTCGGCGATGACGGTGGCGTCGGAGAAGTCGGCGCGGGCGGCCAGCTCGACCTTGAACCACTGCGGGAAGCCCAGGCGCTCCTGCACGGTGTGGAGGAGCGCATGCAGCACGACCTGCTCGACCGGCCGGACCGAGCCGAGGTCGAGCACGAGCC
>JAQSDJ010000277.1 GCA_029945855.1 Lacunisphaera sp. | reverse complement strand
AAAATGTGTTACCCATGTCTCCGATCACCTGTTACCCTTGTCTCCGGCCTAAACAAAGGAGGACCGGTTCCACCCCCTTCCAGCACAGGTTTCCTGCCCTACCGTCCCAGCCACCGCTCCAGATTCCCCGCCGCGATCGCGGCGAGCTGAGTCTTGGGCGAACCGGGTTGCTCCAGCTTGGCCCGGGCCGCCGCCGTGATCAGGAACGGCGTGTGCGAGGAGAACACCAGCTGGCGCGCCGGTATCCTGGCCAGCAGGTGGCGCATCGTCTCGTGCCACTCGGCAAAGGACAGGTCGGCCAGCAGGCCGGGGTGCTTCGGCAGCAAGGCGAGGATCTCGCTCCGCAGCAGGCCGCAGGCGAGCACCTTCAGTTTCGGATGACGCCGCACCAGCGCGCCGATGTCGGCCGCCGGCACGGGCTTGATGCCCAGGGCATGATATTCGTGCCGCTCGTCGATCAGCCGCACCTGCACGATGAGGCGCAGTTTTCTACGCATGAGCTCGACCGCGAGGGCGTCGACCGCGCGACGGCTCAGCCGGTAATCGTGGTAGGCCGGCAGCAGCCGCACCGCCCGCACCCGCGGATCGGCCGCCCCCTCGGCGAGTTCCTCGGCCCAGTTGGCCAGGGTCGGGTTGATGACCGGCACGGGCACCAGATTCTTCTGCCCCTCCGTCGTGCGCAACAGCTCGTAGTTGGCCGGATCCGGCTCGGGGGCGAAGACGGCATCCAGCGGCGACACCAGTGCCCGGCCGATGCCCTGTTTGCGCAGGTGCGCCGCCAGCGTCCGCGGCGTGTGCTCGTCGATGAAGGCGAACGGCCACGCGCCCGCCCAGGTGTTGGCGTCGAAGTATTTCATAGGATGGATCCTTTGTGGCCACGGTAGGCCAGCGAGCTCGCTCGCGCCCAAGCCGCGCGAGCAAGCTCGCTGGCCCACAAGAACCGAACCATCGTCTGGGGTCCCTGCTCCGTGTCCTCTGCGCTCTCTGCGTTAAAAATGCTTTCCAGTTTCATGGCAGCCGGAGCAGCGCCTGCGCGTTGTCGTGGAGGATTTTTCGTTGGGCGGTCGCGCTGAGCCGGGAACCGGTGATGCGGGCGAGGGCGACGCCGAAGTCCCGGATCGGCGCGTCCGAGCCGTAAAGCACGCGCTCCGCGCCAAGTTGCGCGACGGCGTATTCGACGATCCCCGCCTCGGGCGCGGCGCCGGAGGTGTCGATCACGACATTCGGGCAGTCCATCACCGCCAGCACCCCGCGCACGCCGCAGCCGGTCAAATGCGCCATGATGATGCGCACGTCCGGCCAGCGCCGGGCCAGCGTCGCCACATCCTCCGGGTCGGTGTGATAGCGGCGCTGCTTGATCTTGGTCATGCTCCACGCGTGCTGCAGCACGGGCAGCCCGTGCCGGCGCGCCTCGGCCATCAGCGGCTGCATGCAGGCGTCGCGGGCGTTGTTGGCGATCTCGAGCTTGATGCCCCGGAAGCCGCGCGCCACGCAGCGCTCCGTCTCGCGCCGGAGGGCGCGCTCGCCCAGCGTCGGGTTGAGGTGACAAAACCCGGTCACGAAATCCGGATAGCGCCGCATCAGCCAAAACGTGTCGTCGTTGATGCTCCGCAGCTGCTCCTCCGTGGGCGACCGGCCGAATCCGAGCACATCCCCGAGCACCACAATATGCCGGATGCCGTGCATCTTGGCCCGGGCGATCAGCTCATCCGCCCCCTTGCGGCCGCGCTGGTCGTCGCGCAAAAGGGGATGCGTGTGGATATCGATGGCTCGCATGAAATTTCAGGGTGATTGCGCTTGGCTTTACGCACTGTGCCGGAGCGATATGGTGCTGACAAGTATCCTCTGCTTCCCCCGTGCTTTCCCGCCTTTAAATCCATGCCGCCCCTCCCCCAAACCGACCGCGATATCGAGCTGCTGTTGTCGACCCCCACCCCGGGTGCGACCGAGGCCGTCACCCGCCTGCCGGGCGACTTCATGGTGCTCGGCGTCGGCGGGAAAATGGGCACCACCGCCGCCGTCATGCTGCGCCGCGCCCTCGACGCGGTCGGCCGCAAGGACGCCACCGTCACCGGCGTCTCGCGCTTCAGCCGGCCCGAGGCCCGCGCCGAACTCGAGGGCCTCGGCGTGCGCACCCTGTCGTGCGATTTCACCGACGCCGCGCAGGTCACGCAGCTGCCGGTGGCCGCCAACGTGCTCTTCCTCGCCGGGCAGAAATTCGGCACCGACGACGCCCCCGGCCTGACCTGGATCCAGAACACCGTCGTCCCCGCGATCATCGCGCAGCATTTCCGTAAATCGCGGATGGTGGTCTTCTCGACCGGCTGCGTCTACCCGTTCGCCCCGGTCACCGGCACGGGCGCGAAGGAGGGCGAGCCCGTCGCCTTCCTCGGAGAATACGCCAGCACCTGCGTCGGCCGCGAGCGGGTGTTCACCCACTTCTCCCAGCAGTTCGGCACGCCGGTGCTGATCTACCGGCTCAATTACTCGGTCGAGCTGCGCTACGGCGTGCTCGTCGACCTTGCGCTCAAGGTGCGCGACGGCGAGCCGGTCGACCTCACCATGGGCTGGCTCAACTGCATCTGGCAGGGCGACGCCTGCGCCCGCGCCATCCAGTGCCTCGCGCACACCGCGAGCCCGCCCAAAATCCTCAACATCACCGGCCCGGAGAAACTCAGCATTCGTCAGCTCGCGGAGGAATTCGGCCGCCGCCTCGGCCGCGCCCCGGTCCTCACCGGCACCGAGGCCCCGACCGCCTGGATTGCCGACGCCGGCGAATCGATGCAGCTGTTCGGCCCGCCCGCCATGCCCCTCGGCAACATGCTGGACCTGGTCGCCGCCTACGTGCAGGCCGACGGCAAGCTCTTGGGCAAGCCCACCCACTTCGAAACCCGCAGCGGGAAGTTCTGAATCAACTTGTCACAGGAGAAAACGGAGACAACAGAGAAACCATAAAATCCCGTATCTAGCCTCCCTCTCCGTTTCCTCCGTTACCTCCTGTAAAATTGGACCAATTTAAATGAACCTTCGCACCCACCTCCTTGCCGGCCAGGTCATCCCGGCGCATCCGCTCGCCCTCGACGCCTCGCGCCGGTTCGACGAAAAGCACCAGCGCGCCCTCGCCCGCTATTATTTCGCCGCCGGCACCGGCGGCATCGCCGTCGGCGTGCACTCCACCCAATTCGAGATCCGCGACCCCCAGCATAATCTCTTCAAGCCCGTCCTCGAGCTGGCCGCCGCGACCATCGCCGCCGAGCTCCGCGCCACCCCGCGCGACTACGCCATGATCGCCGGCATCTGCGGCCAGACCGCCCAGGCCGTCGCCGAGGCGGAGCTGGCCCGCTCGCTCGGCTACCACGCCGGGCTTGTCAGCATGGCCGCCTACAAGACCGAACCCGAGGCCGCGATCCTCGCGCACGTCGCCACCGTGGCGAAGGTCATTCCGGTGATCGGCTTCTACCTGCAACCCGCCGTCGGCGGACGCGTGTTCAGCTACGCGTTCTGGCAAAAATTCGCCGAGATCCCCGAGGTCGTCGCGATCAAGATCGCGCCCTTCAACCGCTACCAGACCATCGATGTCGTCCGCGCCGTCGCCGCGTCCGGCCGAGAGGACCTCGCGCTCTACACCGGCAACGACGATACCATCGTCGCCGACCTCCTCTCGCCGTTCACCTTCGAGTTCGGCGGCCGGAAGGTCACCCGGCGCATCATCGGCGGCTTGCTCGGCCACTGGGGCGTGTGGACGCACGCCGCGGTGAAACTCTTCCGCGAGGCCCAAAAAGCCGCCGCCGCGCCGACGGTCGACGCCGCCTGGCTGGCCCGCGCCAACGCCATCACCGACATGAACGCCGCGCTCTTCGACGCCGCCAACCGTTTCCACGGTTGCATCCCGGGCATCCTCGAGGTCCTGCGCCGCCAGGGCCTGGTCGCCTCCGTGCACTGCCTCAACCCGCAGGAAGTCCTCTCCCCCGGTCAGGCCGAGGAACTGACCCGCGTCAGCGCCGCCTACCCCGAGCTGACCGACGACGCCTTCGTCGCCGCGAATCTCACCCATTGGCGGCGGTGACCAAACACATTTTCACAGGAGGCAACGGAGAGCACGGAGAAAGAATCCGTATCGCGCCTCCGTTACCTCCTGTAAAATTTTCAGTGTCTTAGATTGCACCAGCGTCAGCCAGACTAGAATCTCCAGCTATTCCCTGTCCGCTCCCATGACCGCCCTGTCCACGCCGCAATCCTGCGAGGAACTCCTCGCCCGGATGGTCTCGTTTGAGACCGTCAACGAGACCATGGGCGGACCCGCCGGCGGAGAGTCGCACCTCGCCGCGCACCTCGAGGCGCTGGCCACCGCCTGGGGCTTGTCAACGCGCCGCTGCCCGGCAGGCAGCACAACCGGCAATTTCAACCTGCTCGTCACCACCCCGCCCCGGCCCGGCGCCGAATGGCTGCTGTTCGAGAGCCACCTCGACACCGTCAGCACCGACGGCATGACCGTGCCGCCCCTCCAGCTCACGATCGCCGGCGAAAAACTGCATGCTCGCGGCGCCTGCGACACCAAGGGCTCCGGCGCCGCCATGCTCTGGGCGCTGCGCGACTTCGCCACGGAAGCCGGCCGCACCCGCAACGCGGGCATCATCTTCTCCATCGACGAGGAAGCGCTCATGTCGGGCGCCCAGGCCTTCGCCGCCACCCAGCTGCGCGACTTCCCGCAGCTGCGCGGCATCATCGTCGGCGAGCCCACCGGGCTGCGTCCGGTCGTCGCCCACAACGGCGCCCTGCGCTGGCGGACGATCACGCGTGGCGTCGCCGCCCACTCCGCCAATCCGACGAAGGGCCAATCGGCCATCAGCGCCATGTGCCGCGTCATCGCCGCGCTGGAGACAAAGTTCATCCCGCTGGCGAACCGGGATTTCCCGCTCACCGGCCGGGCGGCCGCCAGCATCAACGTCATCCGCGGCGGCTCGGCGGCGAACATCATCCCCGACTACTGCGAGATCAGCTGCGACCGCCGGCTCGTGCCGGGGGAGACCGCCGCGCAGGTGCTGGCCGAGCGCGACGCCGCCCTCGCCGGCCTCGCGGTCGAGCACGACAGCCAATACCTCGCCCCGCCGCTGGCGCCCGGCAGCTCCGCCGCCCTGCACGCCTGGATGCAACCGGCCTTCGCCGCCGCCGGCCTCGACGGCACCGCCGTGGGCGCCCCTTACGCCACCAACGCCAGCCACTACGCCGCCGGCGGCGCCCCCGTGCTCGTGCTCGGCCCCGGCGACATCGCCCAGGCGCACACCAAGGACGAGTGGCTCGACCGCCGCGAACTCGCCCGGGCCACCGCGCTCTACGGCGCGCTGATGCGGCTGCCTGTATGACTTCGGACTTTTGGGGTGGGAGGGGCTTTACGCCCCGACGAACATTGTCGCCGCAGAGTCGGGGCATAAAGCCCCTCCCACATAATGAATGCCGCATAAATCCTGTGAAATCAGTTCTCTTCTGTCTCGCTCTGATCCTTCTCACCCCGCTCGCCGCGGCCCCCCTCCCCGTCCTGCCGACCGACCTCGTCGATCGCGCCGTGCGCCTGCAGGCCCCGCGTTGGAAGTTCGTCGCCAAGCAGCGCATGCGGGAACTGCCCGAGACCTTCGCCCTGCAGGTGACGGCCCTCGCCGCCCACCAGTCGCCCGACACCGTGGTCGACGGCCGGACCCTCGCCACCCACCTCGCGGAGAAACTCCGCTTCATCCTCGTCACCCCCGAACCCTATCCCGACGGCAGTTCCCGCGAGCCCGAGGCCCAGGGCGGCATCGGCGGCTGGACCCATGCCGTGCCGGCGCACGCCCTCCTGCTCGCCAAGCGCACGCCCGCCGTCTGGGCGCAGCTCACCGCCGACGAGCGCGCCCGCGCCGACCTCCTCATGCAGGCGCTCGCCCTCGCGGCCCACTTCTGCCTCGACGATGACAACGACTATTACCTGCTCCTCGACGGCTACTCCCTCTTCCACAAGAGCTGGAACCCCAACCACGTCGAGGGCTACGTCGGCGCCATCATCTCGGCCTCGCTCTACTTCGGGCCGGACGAGCTCAACGCGTTCTTCCTCCAATTCGACTTTGATAAGTTTGTCGCCCGGCTCGACGCGGCGAATTTCAGGAACATCAAAAACTGCTGGACGTGGAATCCCGCCATCAGGGACCTCATGATGAACGGCGGCCCCGTCACCGTGCCGGCCGACCAGATCCTCGCGCAGGGCGTCGTCACCCGCGGTGCCGGCGTGCGGAACACTTTCACGCACGACGGGATGTCGCTCCGCGAGCCCTGGGCCCTGCACCGCGCGCAGGCGGTGCGACTCTTCTCCAAGGCCGTGCGCACCCGCGTCAACGCCAGCAGCGATTTCACTTCTGAGCTCATGCACCGGGCCTCCGCCGCCACCGAGTCCCCCTGGGAGGGCCAGATGGGCATGCTGCACGAATTTGAGAGCACCGACTGGGACGGCCTGCGCACGAGCCTCGCCTACGCCTTCGAGGGGGCGATGATCGACATCCCCACCGCCGCCACGCTCAAGGCGCTGGGCGAGTGGCGCGCCGCCGAGGGCGGTGACATGCTAGAGCGGCGCATGGGCGTCGGCATGGGTGATATGCTCTTCAAGGCCCGCGAAGGCTACCGCAGCTTCTCGCAGGCGAAACCGCGCGAGTATTGGTGGGAGAAGGACCTGGAGCCGATGGGCGCGGATTTCATCGTCGGCCTCTGGTCGGCCTGTTTCGCCCCGCCGCCCCCGCCGTCGAAGTAGGGGCGCAATCCCCCGACACACCCCGCCCTTCGGGCACCCCTCTTCATAGAGGGGACTACGGCGGCGAGAATTGATTCCCCTCTATGAAGAGGGGTGGCGCAACGCGCCGGGGTGTGTAGGTGCGTCCCTCGCTGACGCCATCAGGCGGGTTGGTGGCAGGAATCCCCTATTCGCGTCCATTCGCCTGACTCGAGGGCCGCCCCTTTGTCCGCCGTTTAATTTTCATCCGTTTTCAATCGTCACGGCGCCCCTCTTCCTCAGCTTTCAGCTTTCCAGTCTCAGCTTTCTCTTCTTCCCCATGCCCCGCCCGCCCCTTGCCTCGTCCGTGGAAATGCGCGCCGGTCGCCCCACGCTGCAGCTCAACGGCACGCCCCACGCCCCGCACATCTACGCCCTGACCGACTGCCCCGGCGCCCGCTGGTCCTGGGAGGAGGTGCCCGCACGCAACATCTGGCTGTTCGGCCAGCAGGGCGTCCGCCTTTTCCAGGTCGACCTGTGGTTCGAGCAGATGCTCGGCGGGGATGACAAGCTCGACATCACCCTCGCGAAGAAACAGATCGCCGGCGTGCTCGCGGCCTGCCCGGAAGGCGCCGTGATGATCCGCCTGCACGTCAACGCCCCGGCGTGGTGGCTCGCCCAGAATCCCGACGAAGCGGTCGGCTACGCCGATGTGCCGGTCAGCGAATCCGACCCCTGGGGCCTGGTGCGCCGCGTCGGCACCGACGGCGACACCCCCCTCCGGGCCAGCTTCGCGTCCAAGCGCTGGCAGGACTGGATCACCGCGCACCTCCGCGATTTCTGCACGCAGCTGGCCGCGACGCCCGAGGGCGGCGGCCTGTTCTCCATCCAGCTCGCCAACGGCCTCTACGGCGAGTGGCACCAGTTCGGCTTTCTCCACCACGATCCCGACACCGGCGTCGCCGCCACGAAATCATACCGCACCTGGCTGCGCGCCCGCTACAACTCGGACGACCGGCTGGCCGCCGCCTGGCAGCGGCCCGGCGCCACCATCGATACGGTCAACCCGCCCGGCACGCCTGAGCGCGAGCGCGCCGACCTCGGGCCGCTGCGCGACCCACAAAAACAGCAGGACATCATCGATTATTTCACCTGGCTGCACGGCACGATGGCCGACTGCCTCCTCAGCCTCGCGGCGACGGTCAAGCAGTCCTGGCCGCGCCCGATCGTGACCGCGGCCTTCCAGGGTTATTTCTACGGCCAGTTTGCCCGCAACGCCGCCGGCAGCCACCTCGCCCACGACAAGATCCTTGCCTCGCCGCACCTCGACTGCCTCTGCTCACCCGCCTCCTACACCGACGGCGTCCGCGCCCTCGGCGGCTCCGGCCACGGCCGCGGCATCACCGGCGCCGTCCGCCGCGCCGGCAAGCTCTGGCTCGACGAGAACGATCACGGCACCTTCCTCGTCGGCTGCCCGTGGGACCGGAATTTCAAGACCACCCTCGAGGACGACATCGCCTGCCTGCGCCGCAACGTCCTGCAGCCCGTCCTCCGCGGCGGCGGCCAGTGGTGGTTCGACTTCGGCATGATCGCCGGCACGCCCTCCTTCGCTGGCTACGGCAACGTCGGCTGGTGGGACCACCCGCGGCTCGCCGCCGAGATCAAGGCGATCCGCCAAGTCGCCCAGGACCGGCACACGCATCCGTTCATCCGCCCGGCCGACGTGCTCGTGATCCACGACCCGTGGTCCTTCCGCCACACCGTCGCCCGGCGCTGGTCGCTCGAGGGCTTCAAGTTCGGCGACCAGCCGCCGGTCGGCCCGAATCCTTTCTCCGGCCGTGGCATGGACGGCCTGCTTGAGGGCCTCTATCGCTCCGGCCTGGTGCCCGACGAGGCACTCATCGGGGAACTCGCCACTTTGGATTTCTCTCCCTTCAAGCTGGTGATCTTCGGCTCGACCGTGGTGCTCGACGACGCGCAACGGCGGCTCATCGCGACCCGGGTCGCCACCGGCGGCCGCCACGTCGTGTTCACCGGCTATGTCGGCTGGAGCGACGGCACTGCCATCGGCGACGCCCTCGCCACGGCCGTGAGCGGTCTCCCCACCGCCGGCCGCGATGCCGCCATGCCCACCTCTACGCTTCAACTGGACGGCGCCACGGAGGTGCAGACCCTCGAGCCGCCCAAGCACGTGCCCGTCTACGAGGTGCCCGCGGCGCAGGCGGTCGGCCGCTGGGCCGACGGCAGCATCAGCGCCGCTTGGCGCAAGACCGACGACGCCACCTGTTGGTCCTTCGGCGTCTGCCCCAATGCACCGGCCGTTCTCCGCGCCCTTGGCCGGCGGGCCGGCTGCCACGTCATGAACGACCGCGACGACGCCACCACGATGGGCGACGGCCTGCTGATGGTCCACACGCTCGCCGGCGGCCCGCGCACGCTGCGCCTGCCGGACGGGAAGACGCTGTCGGTGACCCTTCCTCCGCGGAGCACGACCGTGTTCGACGCCCAGACGGGCGCGGTGCTGCTGGGGTGATTGGGCGCAGCCTCTGAAAGGTGGAACCCGGCCTCCGGACGGGTTGGTTTGCGCATTAATATCTGAGGAGCAATGGTTCGAGTGTGGGAGGGGCTTTCTGCCCCGACGGTTTGCGCCGCCCAGGCCGAGTCGGGGCATAAAGCCCCTCCCACATTTATGCCCACATGGATC
>JAQSDJ010000276.1 GCA_029945855.1 Lacunisphaera sp. | reverse complement strand
CGTTTTCCTTCGCCTACGCCTTCGGCTACCTCTTCGGCGGACGGCTCATGGACCGGTGGGGCGTGAAGAAGGGGCTGCCCATCTTCGTGTTCACCTGGAGCATCGCCGCCACCGCGCACGGGCTCTGCGGGCTCATTGATCCGGCGGCGAGCTACTCCTTCCTCTATCCCTGGTTCTCCTGGGCGGAACGCGGGCTCGTGTGGACGACCTTCGCCGCGCCGCTCACCGTCTTCGGCTTCATGGGCGCGCGCATCGCCCTCGGGTTGACCGAGGGCGGCAACTTCCCCGGCGCGATCAAGACGGTGGCCGAGTGGTTCCCCGTGCGCGAGCGGGCGCTCGCCACCGGCTGGTTCAACGCCGGCACCAACGTCGGCGCCGTCATCTGCCCGCTGCTCGTGAAGTGGATGTATGACCGCTGGGGCTGGGAAACGACGTTCTATGCGACCGGCGCGACCGGCTTCGTCTGGGTCGCTGCCTGGTATTGGCTGTATGAGGTTCCCGAGAAGCACCCGCGGCTCTCGGCGGCCGAACTCGCCTACATCAAGGAAGGCGCGGCCCCGGTGGTGGAGGCAAAGCACGTCGCCGTGCCGTGGCTGTCCCTGCTGCGCTACCGTGCCGTCTGGGCCTATGTGCTCGCCAGCATCTTTGCCGGCCCGGCCTGGGGTTTCTACCAGTTCTTCCTCCCGGATTTTCTCAAGAAAACCTTCCACCTCAGCCTCACGGCAATGTCGTGGTGGACCAGCGCCTTCTTCTTCCTCGCGGCGATCGGTGGCGTGGCCGGCGGCTGGTTCGCCGGCTGGCTGCTCGCCCGCGGCTGGAGCGTCAACGCCGCGCGCAAGACCGCCATGCTCGCCTGCGCGCTGGCCGTGGTGCCGGTGTTCTTCGCCCCGTTCGCGCCCAGCGCGTGGATCGCGGTCCTCATCGTCGGGCTGGCGGGCTCCGCGCACCAGGGCTGGTCGGCCAACCAGTTCAGCATCGTCGCCGACACCATGCCGCGCGCGGCCATCAGCTCCGTGGTGGGCCTCGGCGGCTTTGTCTCCTACTTCACCGGCGGCTTCGTCAACGAGTTCACCGGCCAGATCCTCCAGAAGACGGGCAGCTATGTGACCGTCTTCGCCTACTTCTCCGGCATGTATCTGCTCTCGCTCCTGCTCATCCAGATTCTCGTGCCGCGGATCGGCCAACCCGCCGCGCCGAAGTGACCGTTCCTTCCCCCATGAGCCCGACCGTCCCGGCCCCGATCCAATCCTGCGCCCCCGCCTGGTCACCCGACTGCGGCGACGGCCGTTACCGGAATCCGGTCCTGCACGCGGATTACTCCGATCCCGATGTGGTCCGTGTCGGGCGGGACTATTACCTCGTCGCCTCCAGTTTCACCTGCGTGCCCGGCCTGCCGCTCCTGCACTCCCGCGACCTGGTCAACTGGCGTCTCATCAATCATGCCCTGCCGCGGCAGGTGCCGGAGGAGCACTTCTCCGTGCCCCGCCATGGCCAGGGCGTCTGGGCCCCCTCGCTGCGGCATCAGGCCGGGAAATTCTGGATCTATTATCCCGACCCCGACTTCGGCCTCTATGTCATCACGGCGGATGATCCGGCCGGCCGCTGGTCCGAGCCGGTGCTGGTCAAGGCGGGCAAGGGCTTGATCGATCCCTGTCCGCTGTGGGATACCGATGGCCGCGTCTATCTCGTCCACGGCTGGGCCAAGAGCCGCGCCGGCATCTGCAACGTCATCACCCTGCTGCGGCTGAGTGCGGACGGCCAGCGCGTCGAGGAAGACCTGGGCATCATCGTGGATGGCGCCATGGTGCCGGTGCCGGGCTTCTGCACGCTGGAGGGCCCCAAGCTCTACCAGCGCGACGGCTGGTATTATGTGTCCGCCCCCGCGGGCGGCGTCGCCACCGGCTGGCAGTCCGTGTTCCGGTCGAAGAACATCCGCGGTCCCTACGAGCACCGCATCGTGCTCGCGCAGGGCACCACCGCGATCAACGGCCCCCACCAGGGCGCCCTGGTCGATACGCCCGACGGGGCCTGGTGGTTCCTGCATTTCCAGGACAAGGACGCCTACGGTCGCATCGTGCACCTGCAGCCGGTCAACTGGCGGGATGGCTGGCCGGTCATCGGCGCCGATCCCGATGGGGACGACACCGGCGAACCGGTGCTGGTGCATCCCAAACCCTTGCAGACCGGCGAGCCGGCCGTGGCGCCCGCCACGAGTGACGAATTCTCCTCGCCGCAACTTGGCCTCCAGTGGCAGTGGCAGGCCAACCCGGCCGCCGGCTGGGCTTCGCTGACCGAGCGACCGGGCAGTCTGCGACTGCATGGTCAGCCGGAACCGCGACCGGACAATCTCTACCGCGCGCCCCACCTGCTGCTGCAGAAATTTCCCGCCCTGGAATTCAGCGTCACCACCAAACTCGAATTTCAACCGCAGTCGGCCGGCGAGCAGGCAGGGCTGCTGGTCTTCGGTTATGATTACGCCTGGATCGGCCTGTGCGCCCGCCCGCACGGCACCGACGTGGTGCAGGCCGTCCGCCTGCAGGCCGCCAACGACGGCCCGCAGGAGATCGCGGTCCTGCGCGAAGTCGTCACGGGACCGGTGTGGCTGCGCGTCACGGTGCAGGCCGGCGGCCGGTGTGTTTTCGCGTTCAGCACCGATGGCGAATTTTTCACCGACACCGGCCGGGAATTCACCGCCACCTGCGGCCATTGGGTCGGCGCCAAGGTCGGCCTGTTCGCCTCGGCCCCCGCGGCGGCCCGGTCCTGCGGCCAGGCCGACTTCGACTGGTTCCGTGTGTCATCTATCTAGCCCAAACATTTCACCCTCCACCATGCCAAGGCAACACACCCCGTCACCTTGTGCCACCCCTCTTGATAGAGGGGATCCAATCCACGCCAGCGAAGATCCCCTCTATGAAGAGGGGTGCCCGTCAGGGTGGGGTGTGTGGGGTTGGACGGGTGTGAAATTTCCGGACTAGGTGTGATCCCGCACGCACCTGGGCAAAACCCCTCCCCCCCATGAATCCGCCCCGCCGACTTTCCCTCCTCCGGTTGTTCAGCCTGTTTCTCTGCGGTGTCGCCGGCGCCACCGCGGCCGAACCCGAGCCCATCGCCCCCATCAAGGCGCCTTTCCCGATGCCCCAGCTGCAGCGCCCCGCGTTTCCTGATCGGAGCGTGGACATCCGGGACCACGGCGCGGTAGCCGGCGGGGAGACCAAGAACACCGCGGCCATCGCCCGCGCCATCGCCGCCTGCGCCGAAGCCGGCGGCGGTCGCGTGCTGGTGCCGGCCGGCCGCTGGCTGACCGGCCCGATCCACCTCCGCAGCAACATCAACCTTCACCTGGCCGAGGGCGCCGTGCTCGTCTTCAGCGACCGGCCCGAGGATTACCTGCCCCCCGTGCTTGTGCGCGTCGGCGGCATCGAGCTCTACAACTACTCGCCGTTTGTCTACGCCCGCGACTGCGAGAACGTCGCTGTCACCGGTCCCGGCAAACTGGACGGCAACTCCACCGCCTGGCATCCCTGGGCCCGGAAGGAGACCAAGGAAATCTTCCAGCTCGGCCCCAAGGGCGTGCCGGTCGAGCAGCGCGTCTTCGGCACTCCGGAAGCCGCCATCCGCCCCAACTTCGTCGTGTTCATGAACTGCCGCAACGTCCTGATGGAAGGCTTCACCATCGGGGGCGGCGCCAACTGGACGATCCACCCGGTCTACTGCGAAAATGTCATCATCCGGCGCGTGCACGTGCTGACGGACGGACCCAATAACGACGGCATCGATCCCGATTCCTGCCGCAACGTTCTGATCGAGCATTGCGTGTTCGACACCGGCGACGACTGCGTCGTGCTCAAGTCGGGTTACAACGAGGACGGCTGGCGCGTCGCCCGGCCGATGGAGAACCTGGTCATGCGCTGGTGCTCCAGCCGGCGCGGCCACGGCGGCCTCGTCATCGGCAGCGAGATGTCGGGTGACGTGCGCAACGTCTACATGCACGACTGCGACTTCGACGGCACCGACCGCGCCGTGCGCATCAAGTCCCGCCGCGGGCGCGGCGGCGTGGTCGAGAATGTCTGGGTCGACAACGTGCGGGTGAAAAACATGCAGTATGAGGTCGTGATCATGAACATGGATTACAGCTCCGACCGCAACAAGGCCGCCAACGAGCGGGCGCCGCTCTTCCGCAACATTCACCTGAAGAACATCACGGCCGACGGCGCGCCCGTCGCCATCCGCCTGCTCGGCTTGGAGGACTCCCTCCTCCAGAACATCACCTTCACGGACATGACCATCGCCTCCACCCAGGGAGTGATCGCGGAGCATGTGCAGGGCCTGCGGTTCGAGCGGGTGCGGATCACCCCGGCAAAGGGTCCGGCGTTCGCGCTGTCCGATGCCCGCGGTGTGGTCATCAGCGAATCGCCTTCCCCCGCCGCCACGCTGCTGTCCGTCAGTGGCGCCGGCTCCACGGGCATTGTCGTCGAGTCCTCCGGCCCCACCCCGCCCGTCGTCACCACCGGCCCCGGCGTGGCCGCCGGCGCGGTGCAGGTGCGCTGACCGTCCAGTTGGACTATTGAGACTTCCCAAATGAAGTGACGGTGTCGGCCGGTAGGGCGAATCCTCCGGATGAGCCGTGCCCCCGAGCGGCTCGTCAGGGACGACTCGCCCTACCCAGTGCGCCCCCGTTGTCGCTTGCTGGGTAATCCTCAACCCTTCGCGACATTCTGCACTCGACTGCACCCCGCCGTCGGCGATGGTCTCAGGTCCATGCCGCAAAAGGCCACCTTGCAGGACGTTGCCATTCAGGCCGGGGTGCATCGCACCACCGTGTCACTGGCCCTGCGTGACCATCCCCGCATTCCTCTGGAGACCCGCGAACGGGTCAAAGCCGCCGCCGTTCGGCTGGGCTATCAGATCAATCCCCTCGTGGCGGCCCTCATGCAATCGCGCCGGCTCGGCCGGACGGTGCGGCACGTCACCCTGGCCTACGTGACCAACTACCCAACCCGCTACGGTTGGAAGCCGGTGACTCATGACCGCCCGGATTTTTTCCCAGGCGCGGTGGCCCGGGCCCGCGAACTGGGCTACAAGCTGGAAGATTTCTGGCTGGCCGAGTCCGGCATGACGCCGGGCCGGTTCTGCGACATCCTGACGGCCCGCAACATTCACGGCCTCATCATCGGCCGGCTGCCGCCGGACCAAAATTCCCTCGCCCTGGACTGGAACCGGTTTTCGTGCGTCGCCCTGGGCATGACGCTCCGCTCGCCCGTCCTGCACCATGTGACGGAAAATCACTATGAGACCGTGTGGCAGGGCATGCAGCGCTGCCTGGAGCGCGGCTACCGCCGCGTCGGGTTCGTGTTTTCCGAGGCCAACGACAGCCCGCGCGTCGGTGACCGCTGGCTCGGGGCCTATCTGCGCCAGCAGCTGTCCTTCCCGGTAAAAGACCGGCTGGTCCCGTGCCCGCAGATTCCCGCCAGCCAGCGGGCCTTCGCCCAATGGTTCAAGCGCAGCCGGCCCGACGCCCTGATCGCCACCCATGCCCGCCCGGTGATCGGCTGGCTGAAGCAGATGGGACTGAGCGCGCCCCGCGACGTCGGACTCATCGATCTTGAAGATCATCCGCAGTTCGACTGTGCCGGCGTCCGCTATGACCCGGCGATGATTGGTGCACTGGCGGTCGAGATGCTGATCGGCCTGTTGCACCGCAATGAAACCGGCGTGCCCGCCGCCAACCAGCATGAGGTGTTGCTGACCGGCCAATGGCGCGACGGCCGCACCCTGCCTTCGCGCCGCTGACGCCGCCCCGCCCCGCGCGGCTTGCTTAGTCAACGATGAGCGCAGAGGCTGGCTGGCTGCAACGGAACTGACGGCCAATGAATATTCGCGCCGTAGGCGATGCGGCATTACCCCGACCCTGCCATGCGTCCTCCCTTGGGATGCGGCCATATTACAATATAGATAACATTCCTCAATACCGTGATAGAATCTAAGTTAAGTTTAGCCTAAACTCCGCGTCGCTTCACCCCCACCGTCTGGCCCCTCCGGCGCTGGTCTTGTTTTACCCTAACCCCACCGACCCCATCCCTGACCCCATGAAACAACATCAAGCCCTCAAACCATCGCAGCGCCACCAGCCGTGGGCCCTGCTCTGCGTATTGTCATTGATCACCACCGCTGTCCTCGCGCCCGCCCAAACGGTCCAGGCGGCATCGCCGGCCGCCGACGAAACGGCGGCTAAAACCATCCCGGTTGAGACGACCACGCCCGCCGCCCCCAAGGAAGAGGTCGTGGAACTCTCCCCCTTCCAGGTCGTGGCCAACAACAAAGGCTACTTCTCGGCCAACTCGATGTCCGGCACGCGCATGAACTCGAAGATCGAGGACCTGGGCCAGTCGATCACCGTGATGACCAAGGAGCAGATGACCGACTTCGCGATGCTCGATATCAACGACGTGTTCGATTACATGGCGAGCACCGAGGGCACCGGATCCTATTCCCAGTTCGACACCGACCGCACGGGCGCGGTGGTCGACCAGGTAAGCCTCAGTCCGAATACCGCCAACCGCGTGCGCGGCATTGGCAACGCCAACATCGCGTTCAACAACATCGCGACCACGGGCCGCGTGCCCGTTGATCCGCTCTGGATGGATTCGCTGGAACTGAGCCGCGGCCCGAACGCCAACATCTTCGGTCTGGGCAACGCCTCCGGCACCGTCAACCAGGTCCCGGCCACCGCCAACCTGACCCGCGACTTCACCCGGGCGGAGGCCCGCGCCGACAGCTACGGCGGCTGGCGCACCTCGCTCGATGTGAACCGCATGCTGCTCAGGAACACGCTGTCCGTGCGCGCCAGTGCCGCCTACCAGCACACCGGCTTCATCCGGGAGCCCTCGGGTGAAAACGCCCGCCGCCTCAGCTTTCAGGTCAAGGCCCAGCCCTTCAAGAACACCACCCTGTCGGCTTCCTGGTATGGTTACAAGAATGCCGCCGTGCGGCCCAATTTCACGACCCCGCGTGACTACTACACCGGTTGGATCGCCGCCGGGAAACCCGGTTGGAATCCCGTCACCGGCTTGATCACCCTCGCCAACGGCCAGGTCTACGGCAATGGCAACGTCCTCGGCTCCACCACGGCGTATACGGCCCAGCCGACGCTCTTCATCACCGGCGGCCCGGAGAATCGCTCGATCTTCCGCATCGGCACCCCGGGCGAAACCCCCTACTGGGCCAGATCGAGGTATACCAACGCCGCCGCCACCAACGGCACCGCTCCCTTTGCGACCACCGATCCGTTTGCCGCCAGTGATGTGGGTGTCGGCTATTTGAACAACGGTGCCTCGGAAACCTACACCGCCACGCAGCAGCCGCTCTACAATTCCGTGGCCCGCCCCATCAGTGACCGGTCGATCTACGATTGGACCGAAATCAACCTGGCGGGCAACAGCAAGGCCTGGGACGACGTCAACACCTACCTGTTCCAGCTCGACCAGATCATGCTCAACACCTCGAAGCAAACCCTGGCGGCCCAGGTCACCTTCTTGCGGGAGAATGCCCAGCGGTTGGAAAACCAGCCCATGGGCCCCGCGAGCGTGAACAGCAATGTCGGCCAGCTCCAGGTCGACGTGAACACCCACAACCTCGACGGCACGGTGAACCCCTACTTCGGCCGGCCCTACCTCCGCAGCAACGAGCCCTTCCTCCGGGACCGGCCCTGGATGTGGGACACCACCCGCGGCCAGGCGGTCTATCGGCTCGATTTCTCGCAGGACCAGGGTTGGAGCAAGTGGCTCGGCACCCAGCAGCTCCTGGGCTATTTCGAATACAAGGACCAGGAGAACCGCCATTACGCCTACCGGCATTCAGCGCTGGGCCTCGACAAGGGCTGGCAGCAAAAATATGCCGCCCTGGGCACGCCGTTGGGCAACCGCGTTCAGCAGGCCATCGCCGACCCCAGATATCCGATCGCCCCGGGCAATTACGCCCGCATCAACGAACAATACTATGTCGGCAACACCGTCGGTGGTGGCATTGAATACGCCCCGAGCTATTTCCCGGAAGGGATCAGTGTTCCCTATGCCTGGGGCCCCAACTCCACCTCGATGATCAAGGACGTGTCCGCCATTGGCTTTACCCCAAGTCCCGATGCCGGTGGCGGTGGCGCCAGCGTCGAGACCGTCATCAAGACCATTGGTGGCGTGCTCCAGAGCACCTTCCTCGAAGGCCGGCTGGTCGGCACTTTCGGCCTCCGCGAGGACCGGGTGTTCGACCACAATGCCCCGCTCGCCACGCTGACCGCGGACCTCCGGGAATACGACTTTGAGGCGTCCAATGAGTGGACCCCCGGCTGGCGCGCAGCCAAGGGCAAGACGAAGTCCACCTCGCTGGTGGCGCGTCCGTTCCGGGATCTCAAGTTCCTCCGGTCCCGGATCGACGGCGGCAGCGGGATCAGCCGGTTCCTGTCCGAGGCGGTCAGCAGTCTCAGCCTGACCTACAACAAATCGGACAACTTCATCGCGCAGGGTCCGGCCTTCGACCTGTTCCTCAAGCCCCTGCCCAACCAGACCGGCACGAGCAAGGATTTTGGTTTGTGGATGACCATGATGGATGGGAAACTGTCCATCCGCTACAATCACTTCGATACCAAGCAGCTCAATCTGCGGAATGGCGACATCACCACGATGGCCCAACGCATCCTGCGGTATGAGGGCTTCATCTCCAGCGATCGGTATAACCTGCGGACCCAGACCACCGCCTGGTTGAACGGTCTTGGCACCGGCGGGACCGCCACGAATGCGCAGATCGCCGCGGCCATCAAGATGCCCGTGGAACAGTATAATGGGTTGCAGGCCATTGTCGCCAACAACACCTACGCCGCGGTCATGGACGCACAGTCCAAGGGCGATGAGCTGGAAATCAACTACAACCCCACCAAGAATTGGACGGTCAGCGCTTCGGTCACCAAGACCCAGGCGATCAACACGGCGGTGGGCTCCGCCGTTGACGAATATATCGCCGCGCGCATGCCGATTTGGACCACCCTGGAGGACCCGCGCTTCACCCAGACCACGCAGACCATCAACGGCGTGACCACAACCTTTGCCACGCCGAGCACCCTCCCCGTCGGCGCCACCGGCCACCTGCTCTGGTGGACTCTCGCCGGCGCGGCCTTCAACACGGCTGCCGGCTACGACTCGACCAACTCGGCCGCGACGAACTTCGCCGGGAATGTCGATGCTCCGATGGCCGTGTTCCGCGCCTTGATCGGCCGCCCCCGGCCCCAGGTCCGCGAATACTCGGTCAAGTTCAACACGAAATACAACCTCGCGGGCATCACGGACAACCGGTTCCTCAAGAACATGAGCGTGGGTGGCTCGGTGCGCTACTCCAGCAAGGGGTCCATCGGTTTCTACGGCCTCGGCTATGATCCGGCCAAGGACCTCACCCTCGCGGCGAACAA
>JAQSDJ010000275.1 GCA_029945855.1 Lacunisphaera sp. | reverse complement strand
GCGGCTTGGTCGGCGACGGATCCACCCGGGGCTGGATGAACTGGCCGCTCTCCCGCATGGCGGCGAGCAGTTCGCCGCCGAGCCGCTGCAGCTCGCGAAAATCGCTCCCGAGCAGCACGAGGCTGACGCCGCCGCTGCTGCGGCCGCGGCCGAAGGGCCGGACCGGATTGGCCACCGCCTGCCCGCCCGTGACCTCCCGTTGGAACTGGCGGCGCAACGCGGCGGTGATTTCCTGCGTCTTGCGCTCGCGCTGCTCCCACGGCTGGAGGGTGGCAAACACGAAGGCCCGGCCGCCGTCACCGGTGCGGTGGAAGGTGCGGTCGATCTCCGGGATCTTCAGGATCATCTGCTCCATGTCCACGGAGTAGAGCCGGAGATATTCGGGCGTGGCGCCGATCGGCGCGATCAGGTTGGCCGTGAAGATGCCCCGGTCCTCGAGCGGGGTGAGTTCGCGCTGCAACTGCGTGTAGAGGGCGAGTCCGCCCAGGGTGAACAGCAGCGAACCGACCAGCACCGCCGGCTTGGCGCGCATCGAGCCGCGCAGGGAGCGGGTGAAAAGGGCGTTGAGCCAGACAAAGAAGGGCTCGGTCTTGCGATAGAACCACCCGTGCGTGATGTGCCCCCCGACGAGCTTCGTCTGGAGCACGCGCGAGCAGAGCATCGGCGTCAGGGTCAGGGCGACGAACGCCGACACCAGCACCGACACCGCGAGGGTGATGCCGAACTCATAGAAGAGGCGGCCGGTCTGGCCGGACTGGAAGGCCACGGGCAGGAACACCGCCGCCAGGGTCAGGGTGGTCGCGATGATGGCGAAGGCCACCTGCCGGGCGCCGTAGATGGCCGCATGGATGGGCCCCTCGCCTTCCTCGATGCGCCGGTAGATGTTCTCCAGCATCACGATCGCGTCGTCGACCACGAGGCCGACGGCCAGCACCAGGGCCAGCAGCGTGAGGGTGTTGATGGTGAAACCCATCGCCTGCATGATGGCGAAGGAGCCGATGAGTGACACCGGGATGGCGATCAGCGGCACCATCGTGGCGCGCCAGTCGCGCAGAAAGAGGAAGATCATCAGCACGACCAGGATGCCGGCCTCCCACAAGGTCTTGTAGACCTCGCGCACCGAGCGGTCGACGAAGACCGAGCTGTCGAAGCCGACGTCCACGTTGACGCCCTCCGGCAGGTCCGCCTTGATCAGGGGAATCATGGCCTTGGCGTCGTTGGCCACGTCGAGGAGGTTGGCCTGAGCCTGGCGGAGGATCTGCACGCCCACCGTCGGCCGGCCCTTGAAATAGGTCTCCGAACGGTAGTCCTCGGAGCCGAGCTCGACCCGGCCGATGTCGGAGAACTTGACCTGGTGGCTGCCGCGCGTGGCGAGGACCAGGTTCTCGAACTCCGCCACCTCCGTCATGCGGCCCTCGATGCGGACGGGAAACTCGCGTGACGTGGACTCGATGCGGCCGCCGGGAATCTCGACGTTCTGCTGGCGCAGCGCCGCCTCGACGTCGCTGATGGTGAGCGAGTGCGCGGCCAGCCGGTCGCTGTCGACCCACAGGCGCATCGCGTAGCGCGGCCCGCGCACGCCGACCGAGCCGACGCCGGGGATGGTCTGCAGGCGCTGGATGGCCACCCGCTCGACGAATTCACGCAGTTCCAGCCGGCTGTAGCGGTCGGAGCTGAAGGCCAGCGAGAGCACCGGCGAGGAATCCGCATCGGCCTTGGTCACCCGCGGCTCCTCGATCTCATCCGGCAGGCGGCCGCGGGCGCGGCTGACGCGGTCGCGCACATCGTTGGCGGCCTCGTCGACGCTGCGGCTGAGGGTGAACTCCACCGTGATGCGCGACTGTTCCTCCTGCGAGTCGGAGCGGATGTTCCGGATGCCGTCGATGGAGGCAATCTCGCGCTCGAGCGGCTCGGTGATCTTGGCCTCGACGACCTCGGCGGAGGCGCCGCGGTAGGAGGTCTCGACCGTGACCACGGGCGAGTCGATCAAGGGATACTCGCGCACCGGCAGACGGCCGAAGCTCAGCAGGCCGATGAGGACGACCAGAATGGAAGCCACCAGCGCGACCACCGGGCGGCGGATGGAGACGTCGGAGAGGATCATGACTCAGTCTCCGATGCGGAACTCGGCCCGCAGCGGGCGCGGCTCGAGTTTGATCCCCGGATAAAGCACGAGCGCGCCGACGCCGGAAGCGACCACCAGCTGGTCCTCCGCGATGGCGCCGGCCTTCACGGGAGCGACCTCCACGAGGCCCTTTTCCCGCAGGCCCAGCTGCACGGTAACGAACTCGGCCACCTTGTCCGCCCCCTTCTCGCGGACCACGATCACCTGCGGGCCGGCCGGGGTGGTGAGGATGGCGCCCTCGGGCACGGCGAGCACGCCCCGACGCACGTCGAGCACCAGCTCGATGCCGGCGAACATGCCCGGCTGGAAACCCGCGGGCACGCCGGTGATGTAACCCTTCACCTGGCTTGACCGGGTGCTGCGGTCGATCACCGAGGCGATGAAATAGACCTCGCCGCTCGTCGTCGCCTCGCCGTCCGGGGTCCGGGCGCGGACGGTGAAGGTGGTGCCGGCCTTGACCCGGGTCGTGAAACGCTCGGGCACCTGGAAATCGATCTTCAGGCGGCTGAGGTCGTCCAGCGTGGTGACCGAGGTGGCCGCCGTGATGTAATCGCCGGGCGAGATGGTGCGGGCGCCGACGACGCCGGCGAACGGGGCCTTGATCTCGGTCTTGGCCACGCGCACCCGCAGCAGGGAAAAGGCCGCCTCCGCCGAGGCGTATTCCGAGCGCACGCGGTCGGCCTCGGCCTGGGACATGGAGCGGGCCTCGGTGAGGTTCTCGCTGCGCCGGAGGTTCAGCTCGGCGAGGCGGAAGGAAGCCTCGGCCTGGGCCATCTGCGCCCGCAACTCGGCGTCGTCGATCTTGAGGAGCACGTGGTCCTTCGCGA
Source organism: Lacunisphaera sp. (assembly GCA_029945855.1). Taxonomy (GTDB): domain Bacteria; phylum Verrucomicrobiota; class Verrucomicrobiia; order Opitutales; family Opitutaceae; genus Lacunisphaera. Next base: position 6,502 of record JAQSDJ010000275.1, on the reverse strand, counting down.
CGTGCTCGCCCTCCTGAAACTGGACCGAGCGGACCTGCCCGGCGATCTCGGCGCGGATCTGTGCCGTCTCGTTCGGGGCCAGCGAGCCCACGAGGGAAAGAGATTCCACCAGGTCGCGCCGGGCGATCTTGGTGACCTCAACCGGCTGGACCAGCGCGGAGAACCCGGGCTGGACCGTCCCGCCGGCGGGCTTTTTGCCACAGCCGGCCGTGAACATCAGGGCAAGCGATAGGGAGAGGATTACGGAACCGGCAGGGGATGGTCTTTGCATCAAAGTGGGGACGGATTCGGGGACGACAAGGGTGTCCCCACAAGACGCCGGACTACGCCGTAAGTTTCCCGTAATCTTCCGGGCTGAGCAGCGCGAAAGCATCGGACGGATTGGTCAGCTTGAGCTTGAGCATCCAGCCGTCCGCGTAGGGAGATTGGTTCACCTTCTCGGGATTGGCATCGAGGGCCTTGTTCACCTCGAGCACGATGCCTGCGACGGGCGCATAGACATCCGAGGCCGCCTTGACGGACTCGACCACGCCGAAGGTCTCGCCGGCGCGCAGGACGGTGCCGATCTTCGGCAGCTGGACAAAGGTGATGTCGCCCAGGCTGTTTTGGGCGTAATCGGAGATACCGACCAGGGCGGTGCCGTCGGCGGCCATCTTGAGCCACTCGTGGGATTTGACGTATTTGAGATCAGCGGGAAGGGTGCTCATGGATTCAATTTTTCTTTAGCGGGACGAAGGGTGGCTTGACGAGATGCAATTTCAGGATGGTGCCCCGGATGTCCACGGCGAGCGAATCCTTGGCCACGGCGGCCTCGACCAGGGCGGAGCCGATGGCCTCGTTGATCATGGGCGAAAGCGTGCCGGAGACGACGCGGCCCACCGCCTCGCCGGCGGCGTTGAGCACGGGGGTCTCGGCCCGGACGATGCGGCGGTCGCCGGTCTTGAAAAACACGATCTTCTTGGCGGACCCCTTCTCTTTCTCGGTCTTGAGCACATCGGAGCCGATGAAGGGGCCCTTGTCGAATTTCACCACCCAGCCCAAGCCGGCCGTGATCGGGGTGATGAGTTCGGTAATCTCGTGCCCGTAGAGCGGGAAACCGGCCTCGAGCCGCAGGCTGTCGCGCGCCCCGAGCCCGGTCAGTTCGAGCCCGAAGGGCCCGCCCGCCGCCACGACGGCCTCGGCGAGGCGCACGCCATCGGCGGAGGCGCAGTAAAGCTCGACGCCATCCTCGCCGGTGTAGCCGGTGCGGCTGATGATACACGGCACGCCCGCCACCTCGCCGTTCGTGAAATGATAATACTTGAGGTCCGCGAGATTGGTGCGGGTCAGCGTCTGCACCAGTGCGGCGGCCGTCGGCCCCTGGACGGCCAGCTGCGCGTAGTCCGGCGAGCGGTCGACCACGGAGCAGTTGAAGCCCTTCACCTGCTCCTGCATCCAGGTGATATCCTTGGCGATGTTGCCGGCGTTGATGCAAAGGAGGTAATCGTTCTCGCCGCGCATGTAGACGAGGAGGTCGTCGACGACCCCGCCGTGGGGATAGCACATGACCGTGTAGAGCACCCGGCCGGGAAAGAGCTTGCTGCAATCGTTGGTGACGAGGTGCTGCAGGAACCGGAGCGCCTCCGGGCCCTTGACCTCGGCCTCGCCCATGTGGCTCACGTCGAAGAGCCCGCAGCGCGTGCGCACGGCCTTGTGCTCCTCGAGGATGCTGCGGTATTGGACCGGCATGTCCCAACCGGCGAAATCCACCATGCGCCCGCCATGGGCACGGTGAAAGGCATTGAGGGGCGTGGCCTGCGGAAGACTCATGCTCCTAATAAGTGCCCCGACCGCACCCCGGGCAAGGAAACTTTGCCCGCGGGCGCGTTCATTAAGGCACCGGGTGTCGGTTAAAAGAAATTGTGTTCGCCCCGTCCTTCCCGCGTAGTCGCCTGCAACCTGCCGTGCCCCTCGCCTACTGGATCCACGACCTCGACCCATTCCTCCTGCGGTTCAACGAGAACTTCGGCATCCGCTGGTATGGCCTCGCCTATCTGGCGGGCTTTGTCGCGGCCGGCCTGATGCTGCGCCGCTATCATCGCGCCGGGCGGTCGCCGCTCGATGGCAACAGCGTCCTCGACCTGATGACCGCCCTCATCGCCGGGGTCCTGCTGGGCGGCCGGCTCGGTTATTTCCTGCTCTACCAGCCGGCGGTCTTCCGGCATGACCCGCTCATGCTGGTCCGCGTCTGGGAGGGCGGCATGGCGAGCCACGGGGGCTTCGCGGGCGTGGTGGTCGCCCTGTGGTGGTTCACCCGCAAGCGCGCGGCGGGTCTGCTGCAGATCGCCGATCTCGTCGTCACGGTGGCGCCCCTGGGGCTGTTCTTCGGCCGCCTGGCCAACTTCATCAACGGCGAACTCTGGGGCCTGACGACGCGCGTGCCCTGGGCGGTCATCTTCCAGCACACCGGCGGCGGCACCCTGCCGCGCCACCCCTCCCAGCTCTACGAGGCCGGGCTGGAGGGCCTGCTGCTGTTCGCCTTCATGCAATGGCGTTTTTGGCGGGGCACGGCGGCGCGCACCCAACCCGGCCGGATCGCCGGCGAATTCCTCATCGCCTACGCCCTGCTGCGCGCCACCGGCGAGTTGTTTCGCGAGCCCGACGCCGGGCTCATCCTCGGCCTCAGCCGGGGCACGTTTTATTCGCTCTTCCTGATCGCCGCCGGCGCCGCGCTGATTGTCCTCGCGGTGCGCCGGGGCTCAAAGACTGAAGCCTGACGGGATCACCGCGCCTTTCGTCACGCAGAGAATGCCGTCGCGGATGACGATCTCGTGCGCGTAGTCACCGTCGGGCTTGCCCTCGGGAGAAAGCGCGACGCCGTCGCCGATGCGGGCGTTCTTGTCGATGATGGCGCGGCGGATGTTGCAGTTGCGGCCGACGCCGATGCGGGGCCGGCCCGAAGCCTGGTCCGCCTGCACCTCCGCGGCCGTCTGGTAGTGGTCCGCCCCCATCATGACCACATCCTCGAAATGGGAATTCTCCCCCAGGACCGAGCGGATGCCGATGACGCAGTGCTTGAGGCTGGAATCAGTGACGAGGCAACCGTCGCCGAGGACGACGTGGTCGATGTTGCACTTGTTGACCTTGGAGGCGGGCAGGTAGCGCGGGTGAGTGTAGATCGGGGCGCCGCGGTCGAAGAAATTGAACGGCGGGAGCGGCTGGGCCAGCGCGAGGTTGGTCTCGAAAAACGCGCGCACGGTGCCGATATCCTCCCAGTAGCCCTCGAAGATGTAGCTGAAGAGCTTCGCCTTGCCGAGGAGCGCCGGGATGACCTCCTTGCCGAAGTCCTTCATGTTGTTTTCCAGCGCCTGGCGCAGCACCTCGCGGCTGAACACATAGATGCCCATCGAGGCGAGGCAGTGCTTTTCCCCGCCGTGGGTCTGCAGCCGGGCCTCGAGGGCCGGGCTGATCGCCAGCCCGTCGATGACGGCCGGATCCTTGGGCTTCTCGACAAACTCGGTGATCGCGAGGTCGTCGGCGACCCGCATGAGGCCGAGGCCCTCGACCTTCGAGACCGGGAACGGGATGGCGGCGATGGTCACATCCGCCCCGGTCGCGATGTGCTGGTCCACCACCTTGCTGAAATCCATTCGATAGAGCTGGTCGCCGGACAGGATCAGGATGTAGTCGTGGCCGTGGCGGTGAAAGTGCACAAGGTTGCGCCGGACGGCATCGGCCGTGCCCTCATACCAGGCGTTGCTCTTCTCCGTCTGCTCGGCCGAGAGGATGTCGATATAACCGCCGCCGAATGCGTCGAACTGGTAGCTTTTCTGGATGTGCCGGTGCAACGAGGCCGTGAGGAACTGCGACAGCACAAAGATGCGGTTGAAGCCGGAGTTGAGGCAATTGCTGATCGGGATATCCACCAAGCGGTATTTGCCGGCCAGCGGCACCGCCGGCTTGCAGCGTTCTTTGGTCAGTGGATAGAGCCGCGTGCCGCGGCCACCACCCATGATAACGGACAAAACTTTCTTGGAATCGGCCATGGGAATGCGAGGTAAAGGAGTAGTGTTCTAATTCCTTGCGATATGATTTGAAGACCGTCAGAAATCGCCAGCTTAAACCCTATATGTGCGGAATCATCGGCTACATCGGCAAACAAAAGGCGGCGGCCATCATCCTCGAGGGGCTGAAGCGCCTGGAATATCGCGGCTATGATTCCGCCGGCATCGCCCTCCTGCAGGACGGGCACTTCGAGGTGGCCAAAAAGGCCGGCCGCGTCGAGGGGCTGATCAAGGGCACCGGTGCGCAGAAGCTCGCCGGCACCACCGGCATCGGCCACACCCGTTGGGCCACCCACGGCGGCGTCACCGACGCCAACGCCCACCCGCACATCAGCAGCGACGGCCGGATCGCCCTGATCCACAACGGCGTCATCGAGAACTACGCCCACATCAAGAAATTTCTCCTGACCAAGGGCTTCACCTTCAAGTCCGAGACCGACACGGAGGCCCTCTGCAATCTGATCGCCTACCACTACCAGAAGGAGCCGGCGGCGCCCGACTCCAGCCGCTTCCTGGAGTCCGTGCGCAAGACCCTGCGCCACATCGAGGGCACCTACGGCATCGCCGTGCTGTGCACTGACTGTCCGGCCGAGATCGTCGCCGCCCGCAAGGGCTCGCCCCTCATCCTCGGCGTGGGCGACGGCGAATACATGCTGGCCAGCGATGTCTCCGCCATCATCAGCCGCACGCAGAACGTCGTCTACCTCAAGGACGGCGAGATCGTGCACATGACGGCGAAGAACTTCTCCATCACCACCCTCGGCGCCGAGGATGTGTCCCCCGTCGTCGACACCATCACCTGGAAGATCGAGGACTCCGAGCTGAACGGCTACGCGCATTTCATGGAGAAGGAGATCTTCGAGCAGCCCGCGGCGCTCGAGAACACCATGCGCGGCCGCTTCTCCGAGGACGGCAGCACCGCCCAGTTCGGCGGCCTGAACGTCTCCGCCGTCGACCTGCGCCAGGTCGACCGCTTCCATTTCCTCGCCTGCGGCAGCGCGTGGCACGCCTGCCTTGTGGCCGAGCACCTCATCGAGCGTTTCGCCCGCGTGCCGGTCGAGGTGGACTACGCCTCCGAGTTCCGCTACCGCAACATGCCGCTCGGCAACGGCACGCTCTTCTTCACCGTCAGCCAGTCGGGCGAGACCATCGACACCCTCGCCGCCCTGCGCGAGGCCAAGCGGAAGGGCTACAAGGTCCTCGCCATCGCCAACGTCGTCGGCTCCACCATCGCCCGCGAGGCGGACGGCGGCGTCTACCAGCACGTCGGACCCGAGATCGGGGTCGCCTCGACCAAGGCCTTCACCTCGCAGCTGCTCGTCGGCGCGATGCTCGCGCTCTACCTCGGCCGCATGCGCGACATGAGCTTCAGCGACGGCGTCGAATACGTCAAAGCCCTCAAGGGCGCGCCCGACCTCGTGCGCCAGGCCCTCGAGGCCGCGCCGCAGATCAAGGCGATCGCGCAGCGCTACGCCCATTACCACGATTTCCTCTTCCTCGGCCGCCTCGCGCTCTTCCCGGTGGCGCTCGAGGGCGCCCTCAAGCTGAAGGAAATCTCCTACATCCACGCGGAAGGCTACCCCGCGGCGGAGATGAAGCACGGTCCCATCGCCCTCATCAGCGAGCAGTGCCCGTCGGTGTTCTTCGTCCCGTCGGGGGAGATGTTCAACAAGGTCGTTTCCTCCATGCAGGAAATCAAGGCGCGCAAGGGCAAGATCATCGCCATCGCCACCGCCAGCTGCGACCTCCCGGCGGGCCTCGCCGACGAGGTCATCCGCATCCCCGAGTGCCATGAGGCCGTGCTGCCCATCGTCGCGACGGTGCCCGTCCAGCTGCTGAGTTATTACATCGCCGAGGAACTGAAGCGCGACGTCGACAAGCCGCGCAACCTCGCGAAGTCGGTCACGGTCGAATAACATGCAAGTCGTCCCCAGCCGCGAGGAATTCCTGCGCCTGAGCCGGGAGGGCAACGTCGTCCCGGTGCGGGCCGACCTGCTCGCCGACCTGGAGACCCCGGTGACGGCCTACGCCAAGCTCCGCGGGCCGGGGCCGGCGTTCCTCCTCGAGTCCGTCGAGGGCGGCGAGAACGTCTCGCGCTACAGTTTCATCGGCTGCAACCCGCGGAAAATCTTCAGCGCGAAGCCCGGCGAGGCCGACCCGCTGGCCGCCCTCGAACGGGAACTGGCCAGCCACCGCCCGGTCAGCGTGCCCGGTCTCCCGCCCTTCACCGGCGGCGCCGTGGGCTACCTCGGTTACGAATTCATCCACAGCGTCGAGAAGTCCGTGCCGCTGGCCGCCCGGGACGAACTGGGCGTGCCGATGATGTGGTTCATGCTGTGCGACTCGGTCCTCGCCTTCGACCGCGCCCACCAGACGATGCGGCTGATCGTCAACGCCCACATCCCGGCGACGGGCGCAGGGCAGGCGGACACCGCTGCCGGCGCCGCCTACGACACGGC
>JAQSDJ010000274.1:777-9488 GCA_029945855.1 Lacunisphaera sp. | reverse complement strand
GATGATGCTCACCAGCAGGATCGCGCCCAGGCTGATGATGGAGAACTGCTCCGTCGCGCCCGAGCCGAAGAGGTCGAACATCTTCGCCGGCACCTTCTCCCCCAGTGCATGCCAGCCGCCGATGAACTTGAGGCCCGTGGGGATGAGCAGAATGGAGAAGACGATGATCAGCACGCTCTGCAGGGCCTCGTTGACGGCGGCGGCGGCCATGCCCCCCATGACGATGTAGGCGCCGACCACGACGGCGAAGACGACATAGAACAGCACGTTGTTGAGGACCGTGATGTAGCTGTGCAGCTCGCCGCGGGCCTTGCGCTCGCGCAAGGCGTCGAGCTGGGGCTTCGACTCCGCCGGCAGCGTGCCGGCGACGAAGGACTTCTCGAGCTGGCGCAGCTGGACGTAGCCTTCCACCGAGGCGCGGTCCGCGGCCGTCCACTGCGCCTCCTGCTTCACCACGAGCGACGAGGCGATGGTGTAGGCCGTGACATTGGCGAACCCGAGGAAGACGCACGCGACGAGGATCTGGAACATCGCGTAGAACATGCTCAGCCGGCGGCTGCCGTAGCGGTCCTCGAAGAGATCCGACACGGTCGTCAGGCGCGCGCGGCGGAACCAGACGTTCATGAACCAGAAATAAGGGTTCATGAACACGGTCTGGAACGACAGCCATGCGCCGGGGGCGCCCTGCTGGAAGACGAAGCTCGCGGTGCTGACGGCGCCGGACGGCTCGGTGGCGTTGCCGAAGTTGAGGAAGAACTGGTAGAGCTTGCCCAGCTTGCGGCCGGCGAGAAAGAAACCGTCCTCGCTGTTCGTGCCCTTGGCGGCGCGTTTGCCGATGTAAACGACGGCGACCAGGTAAAGGACGACAATGGCGATGTCGAGGATGTGGAGGCTGCCGATCATCATGGGGTCGAGGGGGCTGAGGGTGACGGGGGTATGACGGACCAATCTCACGGGCCGGCGCACGGCTGGCAGGGCAAAATCGTGCTGACAGTAAGATAGAGTTAAAGGCTATTCTGGCTCCGGGCGGGCGGAAACCCCCGCCTTTCATCGGGTCACCCGGAGGGGAATAATCATCCTCGGCGAGGTGAAGTGAAGCTGTCGGGCCTGTGGGCGGCCCGCTTGCGGGCGCAAAGAGGCGCGAGCGAGCTCGCTGGCCCACCCCTCCTTAACTATTTCGCGACCTTGGGCGCCGCGGCCGCCTCCGCCTTGTCCCCGACATAAATCATATACGCGCACCGTTTCGCGTGCTCGTGCAGCTTCGCCGGCACGGCCGTCACGGCGAGGCCCGTGCGTTTCAGGCGCTTCTCCAGCACCGCGTCGGGACACGCCGACCAGATGGCGGCCCGACCGCCGGGCTTCAGGGCGAGCGCGATCTGTTGCAGACCGTGTTCGCTGTAGAGCTGGTTGTTTTCGTTCTTCACCATCGCCGTCGTGCCGTTGTCGATGTCGAGCGCGATGACATCATAGGGCTGCCGCGACCCGCGTCGGATGAGCGAGCGGACATCCTCGGCCAGCACCGTGACCCGACGGTCTTCCAGCAATTTTCCATTCAGTCTGGCCAGGTGCGTGCGGTTCCACGCCACGATCTCGGGAAACAGTTCGGAAACCTGCACGATTGCATTGCCGCCCACCGTCGCCAGCACGCTCTTCAGGGTGAAACCCAGGCCCAGGCCGCCGATCAGGACGCGCGTGCCGTTGTTTTTCCGCGCGTGCCGCTCGCAACCCAGCGAGCCCAGCAGGATCTCGGACGCGGACACCGACGAATGCATCAGCTGCTGTCCGTTCACGCGGATGCAATAGCTCCCGTCGTGCTCGACGAGCGTCATGCGCGCCCCGTTGGGCGTCTTGGTTTCGGCGAGCAGGATGTTGGGTTTCATGGCGGTCCCGAAGTGTTAGCCACGAAGAAGCACAAAAAGCCACAAGAAGTAATCCTCGGGCGGGATCATGCTGTTGGATGGAGGGGCGGCGCTCGACGCCGCCCGCGGGCACCCACACGCGCGCCCCAAACCCTCATCGTCTATTCCTGTTCGTGCATTTTCGTGGCCAACCGCTTGCTGCTTTTGCTTTGTCACCCGGCCGCGCAGGCCTCGTTGTGAGGCGATGTCCACCGCCGCCCCGGCTCCCCTCGCCCCGCTGCCGGGATCGCCCGATCCCGACGCGGTGCTGGACGCCTTCCTCGCCGCGATGGCGGCGCGCGGCCTCACGCTCTATCCGGAACAGGAGGAGGCCATCCTCGAGCTGTTCGCCGGCCGTAACGTCATCCTCAACACCCCCACCGGCTCCGGCAAATCCCTCGTTGCCGCCGCCCTGCACTTCAAGGCCCTCTGCGCCGGCCAGCGCTCGGTCTACACGTGCCCGATCAAGGCGCTGGTGAACGAGAAATTCCTCAGCCTCTGCCGCGACTTCGGCCCGGAGAACGTCGGCATGATGACCGGTGACGCCTCCGTCAACCCGCACGCGCCCGTCCTCTGCTGCACGGCGGAGATTCTGGCCAACATCGCCCTCACCCGCGGCGAGCACGCCGCCGTCGCCGCGGTGATCATGGACGAGTTCCATTATTACTCGGACACCGAGCGCGGCTACGCCTGGCAGGTCCCGCTGCTCACCCTGCCGCAGGCGCGTTTCCTGCTGATGTCCGCCACGCTGGGTGCGACGGAATCCTTCGAGCGCGACCTCACGCGCCTGACCGGCGCCCCGAGCCTCACCGTCCGCAGCGACCGCCGGCCCGTGCCGCTGGCCTTCGAGTATTCGGAAACTCCCCTCGCCGAGCGGGTGACGCGCCTGCTGGCCGAGCAGCGCGCGCCGGTCTATCTCGTGCACTTCACGCAGCGCGCCGCCGCCGAGGCCGCGCAGAACCTGATGAGCCTGCCGGTCTGCACCAAGGACGAGAAGGCCGCGATCGCCACCGCCCTCGAACGCGTGAAGTTCAACAGCCCCTACGGCAAGGACATGAAGCGCTGGTTGCGCCACGGCATCGGCGTGCACCACGCCGGCCTGCTGCCCAAATACCGCGTCCTCGTGGAAAAGCTCGCGCAGCAGGGTCTGCTCAAGCTCATCTGCGGGACCGACACCCTCGGCGTCGGCATCAACGTCCCGATCCGCACCGTCCTCTTCACCCAGCTCTGGAAATACGACGGCAAGAAGGCCGCCATCCTCAGCGTCCGTGATTTCCGCCAGGTTTCCGGTCGGGCCGGCCGCGCCGGCTACGACGACCAGGGCTACGTCATCGTGCAGGCGCCGGAGCATTTCATCGAGAACAAGCGCGCCGAGGAGAAGGCCGCCGCCGATCCGACGAAAAAGAAGAAACTCATCAAGGCCCGCGCGCCCGAGGGTTCGGTCGGCTGGGACGCGAAAACCTTCGAGCGTCTGCGCACCGCCGCGCCCGAGGAGCTGTCGTCACGCTTCGACGTCACCCACGGCATGCTCCTGCTCGTCCTCAGCCGCGACAGCGACGGCTGCCGCGCCATGCGCCAGCTGATCAACGACTGCCATGAGACGCCGACGCGGAAGCGCGCGCTGCGGAAGCGGGCCTGGCAGCTGTTCCGCTCGCTGCTCGACCGCAAGATCGTGGAGTTTCTCCCGCGCCCGCCTGTAGGGTCGTCGCTTGCCGACGGACCCCGGCCGGTAGGGGCCGTTGCCCCAACGGCCCTCGATGGGCGCTTGAGGGCAAGCGCCCCTACCAGTGACCAAGCAGCGGGCAGCGGTTCGACGCGAAAACTTCGCGTGAACGTCGAGTTGCAGGAAGATTTCTCCCTGCACCAGGCGCTCTCGCTCTACCTGATCGACACCCTGCCCCTGCTCGACCGCGAGTCGCCCGACTACCCGTTCGATGTGCTCACGCTCTGCGAGGCGATCGTCGAGGACCCCGACCAGATCCTGCGCCGGCAGGTCGACAAGGAGAAGGGCCGCAAGATCGAGGAATGGAAGGCCGCCGGCATCCCCTACGAGGAGCGCATGGCCAAGCTGGAGGAGATCGAGCACCCCAAACCGCTGCGCGACTTCCTCTACGAAACCTTCAACACCTTCGCCGCCGCGCACCCGTGGGTCGAGCAGGAGAACATCCGCCCGAAGTCCATCGCCCGAGAAATGTTCGAGCGCTACATGTCGTTCTCCGACTACATCCGCGACTACGGCCTCGAGCGCAGCGAGGGCCTGCTCCTGCGCCACCTCATGCAGGCCTGGAAGGTGCTTGCGCAGACGGTGCCCGACAACGCCAAGTCGCCCGAGGTCGTCGAGATGGAGGATTATTTCCGCGAGCTCATCCGCGGCATCGACTCCAGCCTGCTCGACGAATGGGAGCGCCTGAAGAATCCGGAATTCGTCGCCACCGAAACCGGCGACAAGCCCGCGCGCCCGGCGACCTTCGACGTCACGCGCGACGCGGCCGCCTTCCGCCGGCTCGTGCGCACCGCGATTTTGGGCTTTTTGCAGGATGCCGCCTCCCGCGACTGGGAGGGCGCGCGGTTCCGGTTCACCCCGGAGAGCGCGCCCGGCAACGAGGCCGCGCACCTGGCGGAGTCGCGCCGGATCGAAAATGAGTTCGCCTCGTATTTCGGCGCCCGCGGCCGCTTCCGCCTCGACCCCGAGGGCCGGAACACGAAACACACGCATATCCTTGAGCAGGCGCCGTTGCTGGCTGCTGCCAGCCCGGTGTTTGTCCCCGGTTCTCGCCAAGGCGAAACCGAGGCAAAGAATACAGAGGACAGCGGCAAGTCTTGGCAGATCGCGCAGGTGCTGGCGGACACCGAGGAACAGAACGACTGGGAGGCGCGGTTCGAGGTGTCGCTGGATGAATCGCGGAAGCAAAACCGCCCCGTGGTGAAGTTCCTCGCCGTCCGCCCAGTGGGGGCCGAGTGAAGATTGGCAGTCAGTGGTGGAACCCGTCCTCCGGACGGGTTGGCAGACGCGCGCCAGGCAAACCGGTCACAGAGGACCGGTTCCACCCACTTCCCCATTCGATGTATTTTCCAGGCGCTCGACCTCCCCCAGATGCCCATCTGGCCGCGACAGGCGATAAGTCCGGCTGAAACGTCCGCCCCGGCCTACAAACCCTTTGACCGGTCTGGGCTGCATCTGTCTACTCACTACCCGCTACTCGCTACCCACTACTTTTCAAAACCATGAGCCAGAATCCCACCATCATCTACACGAAAACCGACGAGGCCCCGGCCCTCGCCACCTACTCCCTCCTGCCGATCGTCCAGGCGTTCACCAAGCACGCGGACATCAACGTCGAGACGCGCGACATCTCCGTCGCCGGCCGCATTTTGGCAGCCTTCTCCGACCTCCTGCCGGCCGGACAGCGCGTGCCGGACAGCCTCGCCGAACTCGGCGCCCTCACTCTCAAGCCCGAGGCCAACATCATCAAGCTGCCCAACATCTCCGCCTCCGTCCCGCAGCTGAAAGAGGCCATCGCGGAATTGCAGGCCCACGGCTACCAACTCCCGGACTTCCCCGAGACACCGAAAACCGACGCCGAGAAGGATGCCCGCGCCCGCTACGCCAAGGTCATGGGCTCCGCCGTCAACCCCGTCCTCCGCGAGGGCAACTCCGACCGCCGAGCCCCCAAGGCCGTCAAGGAATACGCGAGAAAACATCCCCACTCCATGGGCAAGTGGTCCGCCGATTCCAAGACCGCCGTCGCCACCATGGGCCACGACGATTTCTTCTCCAACGAGAAGTCCGTCACCGTCCCGGCCGCGACCACCGTCCGCATTGAATTCCTGCCCGCCGCCAAGCCCGACGGCACCGTCGATCCCGTGGTCGTCCTCAAGGACAAGACCTCGCTCAAGGCCGGCGAAATCTTCGACGCCACGTTCATGAGCAAGAACGCGCTCGGCGCCTTCTACGCCCAGCAGATCTTCCGCGCCAAGAAGGAAGGCATCCTCTTCTCGCTCCACCTGAAGGCCACGATGATGAAGGTCTCCGACCCGATCATGTTCGGTCTCTGTGTCCGCGTGTTCTTCAAGGATCTCTTCAGCAAGCACGCCGCCACGCTCGCGAAGCTCGGCGTCGACCTGAACAACGGCTTCGGCGACCTCGTCGAAAAGATCGCCACCCTCCCCGCCGCCGAGAAGGCCGCGCTCGAGGCCGATATCGCCGCCGTCTTCGCCGCCCGCCCCGCCGTCGCGATGGTCAATTCGGACAAGGGCATCACCAACCTCCACGTCCCCAGCGACGTCATCGTTGACGCCTCCATGCCCGCGATGATCCGCACCTCCGGGCAGATGTGGAACGCCCAGGGCAAGGGCCAGGATTCCCTCTGTGTCATCCCCGACAGCTGCTACGCCGGCGTCTACCAGACCACGATCGACTTCTGCAAGAAGCACGGCGCCTTCGATCCGAAGACCATGGGCTCCGTCCCCAACGTCGGTCTCATGGCCCAGGCCGCCGAGGAATACGGCTCGCACAACAAGACCTTCGTCGCCCCCGGCAAAGGCGTCATCCGCGTCGTTGATGACACCGGCAAGGTTCTGATGGAGCACGAGGTGCTCGCCGGCGACATCTGGCGCGCCTGCCAGGCGAAGGACGCCCCGATCCAGGATTGGGTGAAGCTCGCCGTCACGCGCGCCCGGCTTAGCAACACGCCCGCCATCTTCTGGCTCGACGAGAAGCGCGCCCACGACGCCCAGGTCATCGCTAAGGTGAAGACCTGCCTCGCGCAGCACGACACCACGGGCCTCGATCTCAAGATCATGCCGCCCGCCGCCGCGTGTCTCGCGACGCTCGAGCGCCTCAAGGACGGCCAGGACACGATTTCCGTCACAGGCAACGTCCTCCGCGATTATCTCACCGACCTCTTCCCGATCCTCGAGGTCGGCACGAGCGCCAAGATGCTTTCGATCGTCCCGCTGATGAACGGCGGCGGTCTTTTTGAAACCGGCGCCGGCGGCTCGGCCCCGAAGCATGTCGAGCAGTTCGTGCAGGAGAACTATCTCCGCTGGGACAGCCTCGGCGAATTCTTCGCCCTCGCCGCCAGCCTCGAGCACCTCGCCATCACCCAAAAGCACGCCAAGGCCAAAGTGTTGGCCGACACGCTCGACATCGCCAACGGCAAGTTTTTGGAAAACGACAAGTCCCCCGGCCGCAAGCTCGGCACGACCGACAACCGCGGCAGCCACTTCTACCTCGCGCTGTATTGGGCGCAGGCCCTGGCCGCCCAAGCTCAGGACTCCCAGCTCCAGGCTATCTTCCAGCCCTTGGCCGAAAAGCTCACCGCCGCCGAGCCCCAGATCGTCCAGGAGCTCATCGCCGTCCAAGGCAAGCCGACCGATATCGGCGGGTATTACCAGCCCGACGACGCGAAAGCGTCGGCGGCGCTGCGCCCCAGCAAGACCCTCAACGATATCCTGGCGACACTTTGATTATATAGGCCCTATACGACCTATAGGCCATATAGGGCCTATTCTTCCCTCCGATTCCGATACTCCAGCCGGGCTTTGGTCATCCGCTCGCGCAGGCCGCCTCCCTTGAGGAAATCCTGTTCGAGCCGGGCGATCAGCCGGTCGAGCAGGTAATTGGCCTGGTGGATCAGGCAGATGGCCATGTTCGCCACCACCGGCCCGGGCCGAGTGTCCACCAGTTCGCGGATATCCTCGAACTGCAGTTCGGGCTTCGCTCCCAACCGCCGCACATACTGCGCCTCGCGTGATTCCTTGGCCCAGGCCGGTGCCCGCTGCGTGCGCAGATAGTCCCCGTAGTCGATCAGCAGTTCCTCCAAGCTGGCTCTCGCCACATTCGTGAGCTTCAGTTCCATTTCCGTCGAGGTTTTCGACGCCTTCGCGCCTTCGGCGATGTTGTGACTGATCCCGCCCAAAGGGCACCCGGCTCAGTCACCCTCCGCTACGCTACGGGCCAGCGCCTGCGGCGCGGGCCATCTCCGCGCTTCGCGCTACGTTTGCTTACCCGACCGCGCCGCCTGCACCATCTGGTCGATGGTGCGATCGCCTCTTTTGAGAAAGCGCGCGCAGAACACCTGGGTCAGGTCGTAGACAATCTCCGCCTTTCGATAGCACTTCAGTCCCTCGTAATTGCCATGCTTCGGCAGAAAGCCGGCCGTATCTTGCTGGGCCATATTGATTCCTCGGTTGATGGCCCGCTGCCCCGCACTCACGCACCCCGCCCCGCCCCCAGCAAGCCACAAAATCGAGCTGCCACCTCTGCTATCAACCCCATTATCCCTATCAGCCCCATCCGCCCTATCCCAGCGCAGCCCGTGGCTGCTGGTCGTCGGCCTGGACGGGCACGGTGTCTTTGATTTCTTCCACGGCCATGTCATCACCAACCCCGGCGTGCCGCCCTGGTGGCCGGCCTTCTGCGGCGCCTACGACGTCACCGCGGCGGTGCATCTCGCGTGGCTGTTGCTTCGTCCAGGAGCTGCCGGGCAGAAATGAGCAACTGAAAGACCTCAACCTGAGGTTGCCCTTTCTGGCGCCGTAACTTGAACAACGCCAAACGGTGCGCCTTTTGGCGACTACCTCTTCAACAGCATGCGGCCGGCTCAGAGGATAGCAGCAGCGCCGGTCACAAGAACCGGACGGAGTCATGTTTTTCCTGTTTCCCCCGTCACTCAGCGACCGGGACGGAACCACGCCTCCAGGAGCGGCAGCTGGTCGGGGCGATGGCTGAACAGGCCGTCGTGTCGGGGGTAAACCCCGACCTACAGGGGATGCTTCTGGAATTCGCGCCCATTCGCGTCATTCGCGGTG
>JAQSDJ010000274.1:0-767 GCA_029945855.1 Lacunisphaera sp. | reverse complement strand
TCACATCTGCCGGCCGAGCGTGCCGAGGCGTTCGCGCAGTTCCGGCAAATAGCGGAAGCTCGCGCGCACGGGCTCGGCGAGCCCGTCGAGGTGCAGCCAGGTGGTCTCGTAGCTCTGGCGGTCGGCGCCGCGGTAGCGCGCCAGGTTGATGATCGTGGTGCGGTGCACGCGCACGAAATGCGCCGGAGGCAGCGTGTCTTCCCAGGCTTTCATCGTGCGCCGCACCAGGAGCCGCGTGCCGCCGGCCAGGTGCGCCTCGGAATAATTCTCGTTCGACCCGATCAGGGCGATGTCGGCGAGCGCGACGAACCGCGACGTGCCATTGCCCATTCGGAGATAAACAAAATCACCCGATGCCAGGGCCGGGGCCACCGGGCCGGAGGCCGCCGGCCCCGACGCCGCCGGCCCGAGCGGCGGCGCGGAGTGACGGCGGAGGGCCTCGGCCAGCCGCTGCGGGCGGACGGGCTTGATCAGGTAATCGAGCGCGTTCACCTCGAAGGCGCGGACGGCGTGCTCGTCAAACGCCGTGACAAAGATGATGCGCGCCTCCGGCCGGACGAACGGCAAGAGATCGAACCCGGTGCCCCCGCGGAGCTGCACATCGAGAAACACCAGGTCGTAGTCGGCCACCCCCAGCAGCTTCGTCGCCGCCTGGATCGTGTCGGCCTCGCCGGCCAGCGTGATCTCCGGGTGCGCGCGCAACAACCCGCGGAGCGCGGCGCGCGCCGGGGGTTCGTCCTCGATGATCAGGGCATTCATGGTGTCCG
>JAQSDJ010000273.1 GCA_029945855.1 Lacunisphaera sp. | reverse complement strand
CCTACATTTTTTCTTCTCTTCCTCGCGACCGCCACGCTCGCCCTCGCCGCCCCGGCCGCGCCCGAGACAACTCCCACCGAATTTCCCGGCGCCGAGACTTTTGTCTACCGCGACGGCACGCCCGAGCCGCAGCGGCTGTTTGTCATCAAGCCGGCCGGCTGGAAGGCGAGCGACCGGCGCGCCGGGCTCATGTTTTTCTTCGGCGGCGGCTGGACCACCGGCACGCCGAGAAACTCGATCGGCTGGGCCAAGACCGCCGCCAGCCTGGGTATGATCGGCATCGCTCCCGACTATCGCACCAAAGGCCGCAATGATGTTTCCCCGCTCGGCTCGGTGGCCGACAGCCGCGCCGCCCTGCACTGGGTGCAGGAGCACGCCGCCGAACTCGGCCTCGATCCGGCGCGCATCGCCGTGGGCGGCAACTCCGCCGGCGGCCACGTCGCGCTCTGGACCGCCATCACCCACGCGCCGCCCGGCTCGGACGTAAAGGAATCGCCGCGCCTCAAGCCCGCCGCGCTCATTTTGTTCAGCACCGTCTCCGACACGTCGGCCACCAACGGTTATACCCCGAAGCGCTTCGGTGAACACACCACCGCCCTCTCGCCCTTGCACCAGCTCGACGCGAAAATGCCCCCGGCCCTCGCCTTCCACGGCGACGCCGACAAAACCGTGCCGCTGGCGCAGGCTCTCGCCTTGCGCGACGCGCTCGTCGCTTCCGGCAATGTCTGCGAGCTGCACATCGTCCCCGGCGGCGGACACAACTTCGGCAACGACGTCCCCGCGTGGAAGGAAAAATCCCGCGAGCTGATGCTCGCCTTCCTGAAGGCGCAAGGCCTGGTTGAGTCAGCTCCTTAGGTGGAACCCGTCCTCCCGGACGGGTTTCTTCGCCCCCGAATTATTGGCCACAAAAAGCGCAATAGGCGCAAAAGTCTCTGAGGTTCGACTCCGAATCAACTGGATGAGTGTAATATCTGTGACCGGAGTAGACTATGTGCCCAAGTGAAGTCCTGCGAATCGGGCCCATTTTGCGCCTTTTGTGCTTTTTGTGGCCGATCCTTCTGTGGCTCACCACCACCCGCGCTGTGTCGCCGCCGTGAGGGCTTCGTCCACGGGGGCCAGCTCGGGATGCCACATCCGCTCCCATTCGAGGCTGACCGGACCTGAATACTCCCGGCTGATCACCTCGCGCAAGGGCTGCATCGGAAACTCGCCGTCACCGGGTAGCCGGTAGCTGAAGGGGTGCTTGCCGCTCGGGATGCTGACGCTGTCCTTCACGTGCATGTGCACGACGTGCGGCCGGATGGCGCGCCAGGTAACCAGCGGATCCTCGCCGCCTTTTTTCCAGGTGTGGTGTGTGTCCCACAAAATCCCCGTGCCCGGAGCCAGGGAGAGGAACTGGTTGACGGAGGCGGCGGTAAACAGCGCATCGTGCGTCTCGATCATGAGGTCGGCCTGCCAATTGTTCTTGGCCCGCAGTGTCCGCCACCACGCGACGGTTTCCGCCATTTCCCGGTGCGTGGCGAGGTCGGCGGAATGTCCGCCGTCAAAGGCCCGCAGGCGCGGCACACCCAGCGCCTCGGCCCAGGGCAGGAATTTCAAAAACGCCTCGCGATCCGCCGCCGTGCCGCCCGCGAGCTTCAGCGACGTGTCGAGCGAAAGGATCTTCACCGGCGAGGCGCGCATCCGCTCCGCCAGCACCGCCGGCGTGCCGTAGGCGGTAGAAAAATGCGCCGGCAGGTCGATAGTGCCGGACAAGCACCGGAGTTCCACCCCGGGCAGACCGTGTTTCGCCGCGAGGGCGAGGGTCTGCTCCAGGTTCAATTCGGGACTGCCGAGCGAGGAAAAGGTGCGGGTGTAGGCCATGGGAAGTGTTTGGCCACAAAAAGCACAAAAGGACACAAAAGCGAACCCCGCTTTCCGCCCGATGCCGACGGGGCTCCGGCCAAGACATCCATGGCCACAAAAAGGCCCAAGAACCCGACGGCAGATGACACCCTCAAGGCGGCTATAGCCGCACGGACCATCTGCGGGACCAGGAACAAACCTTCTCGTGCCTTTTTGTGGCAATCCTCCGACTAATCCGGGTTGAACTCGCCGCGCCGGCCGGACAATCATCCGCCATGCGATTACGGGTCATTTCCACCGGCGGCACCATCGACAAGGTCTACTTCGACGCCGCCAGCACCTATGAGGTCGGCGAGCCCCAGGTCGGGCCCGTCTTCCGCGAGTCCAATGTCACCTTCGACTTCGTCGTCGAGTCCGTCCTGCAGAAGGACAGCCTCGCCATGACCGACGAGGACCGCGCCCTCATCCGCGCGCGCGTCGAGGCCTCCCCGGAGAATCTCATCCTCATCACGCACGGCACCGACACCATGACGGCCACGGCCGCAAAGCTCGAGGGCTTGCCGGACAAGGTCATCGTCTTCACCGGTTCGATGCAGCCCGCGCGCTTCCGCAACAGCGACGCTGTGTTCAACCTCGGGTGCGCGATCGGCGCGGTGCAGTCCCTGCCGCCGGGTGTCTACATCGCCATGAACGGTGTGGTGTCCCCGGCGAGCAAGGTGAAGAAAAACCGCGCCGCCAGCCGCTTCGAGCCGAAGGCCTGAAGATTTGGCCACAAAAGGCGCAGAAGGCGCAAAACCCGGAAACCCATTTTGTGACTTTTGTGCTTTTTGTGGCAAAACTTCTGAGGGCTTGGATCACCATAGGTTGCGGTGTATTCGTGGGGATCATCGCCTCGGCCCAAGCGCCAGCGGCGCAAAAGCTCACGCCGAACCTCGCATCGAACATCGAGCGCCCGCTGCGCTACCGGCCGGACGGGGCGGACTTCGTCATCGAGAACGGCACCGAATTCTTCAACCGCCCGCTCTACGGCGGCAACACCGCCTTCCGCATCGACGGCGGCGACAAGCCCGAGTTCGTCCTCTACCTCCCCGGCCGTGGCGGCAACCTCCGCTTCGGTCTCAGACAGGTGGAGCGCGTCGCTGCGCCCGCCGAAGCCTTGCGCGAAGGCCGGGTCCCTGACGCGCTTGCCCCGAGCCAGCGTCTGGGGGACCAGCCGCTCCACCCCACCGCCAAGTGGCTGCACGCCGCCGCGCAGATCACCACGCGCTACCGCCCCGGCGAGCTGCTCTACGAGATCCGCGATCCTCTCCTCGGCGCGGACGGCGTGCTCCGCCTCGCCGCCCTTGCCTACCATCAGACCGAGGGGCTCATTGTCCGCGTGGAGGCGACAGGCCTTCCCGCCGGCCTTGAATTGATCTGGGCCTACGGCGGCGTCAACGGCCAGCGGGGCGTCCGCGACGGCGACATCGGCACCGAGCGCGTGCCTATCAGCCAGTGGTTCCAGCTCAAACCCGAGTTCTGCGACACCCAGGGCATCATGGTTCAGCGCGGCGCCTTCACCCTGCGGACCAAGGCCGCTACCATCGCCGGTGTGGTTCCAGGCGACGCCCATCCGACCACCCATGACGCCCACGACTGGAACAACCTGCCGGCGTTGCTCGAACGGCCAAACGCAAGGCCTCCGCTGGTGTTCGTGGGCCGCGCGCCGCTCGTCAACGACCAGCCGCTCTTCCTCTCCCTTCAGCGCATGGCGGCCGGCGCGCCCGCCACCGAGGACTTGTCCACTTATCGCGAAGTCGGGGCCCCGCCGGTGGAGCGCGTCGTCCCCGACGCGCTTTCCTCCAGCCAGCGTCTTGGGGACAAGCCGCTCCACCACCAAGACCTCCCCCGCCTCTTCGCCGAGACCGAGGCGCACTTCACCGCGCTGCGCACGCGCGTGTCGGTCGAGACGCCCGATCCCTTCATCAACGCCGCCGTCGGCGCGCTCAACGTCGCGGCCGACGCCGTCTGGGACGAGCCGCAGCAGGCCATCATGCACGGCGCCATCGCCTGGCGCACGCGGCTGCTCGGCTGGCGCGGACCCTACGCGCTCGACGCCCTCGGCTGGACCGACCGCGCGCGGAAGCATTTTGAATATTGGGCGACACGCCAGAACACCGACCCGATCCCGGAAAAACTCCCGCCGGCCGACGAAAAGGCCAACCTCGCCCGCAACGAAACGGGCCTGCACAGCAACGGCGACCTGTCGAAAAGCCACTACGACATGAACCTCGTGTTCATCGACGCGCTGTTCCGCCACCTGCGCTGGACCGGCGACGTGGAGTTCGCCAAGAAAATGTGGCCCGTCATCGAGCGGCACCTGGCGTGGGAACGCCGGCTCTTCCGTCGTGAGTTCACCACCGCCGCCGGCGAGAAGCTCCCGCTCTACGAGGCTTACGCCGCGATCTGGGCGAGCGACGACCTGCAATACAGCGGCGGCGGCGCGGCGCACGCCTCGGCCTACAATTACTGGCACAACCAGATGGCCGCCCAGCTCGCCCCGCTCGTCGGCGCCGACCCGGCGCCTTACACGCAGGAGGCCGGCCTGATCGCCCGCGGCATGCGCAGGCTCCTGTGGGTCAACGGACATTTCGCAGAGTCCAAGGACCTGCTGGGCCGACAGCTCCTCCATCCCAGCGCGGCGCTGTGGACCTTCTACCACACGATGGATGCCGGGGTCCCGACCGCGCCCGAGGCCGCCCAGATGGCCCGCGACGTGACGGCCCGGATTCCCCGGCTGCCCATCCGCGGCCCTGGAGTGCCGGCCGGCCTGCACACGTTGTCCACCTCCGACTGGATGCCCTACACCTGGTCGCTCAACAACGTGACGATGAATGAAAACGCCCATGCGGCGCTGGGCTTCTGGCAGGCCTCCCGCCCGGATGAGGCCTTCCGGGTCCTGAAGGGTTCGTTGCTGGCGGCGATGTTCATGGGCATCTCCCCCGGCAATGTCGGCTCGATGAACTGCCTCGATGTCTACCGGCGCGAATCGCAGCGGGACTTCGCCGACGGCTCCGGCATCCTCAGCCGGGCTCTCATCGAGGGCCTCTTCGGTGTGCGGCCCGATGCCCTCGCCGGCGAGCTGCTCATCGCCCCGGGCCTCCCGGCGGATTGGAACCAGGCCAAGCTGCACCATCCACAGCTCGATCTGGCCTTCGCCCGCTCGGGCGCCACCGACACCTATGCGCTGGAACTGCGCTTTGCCCGGTCCATGTCCGTCCGCCTGCTGCTACCGGCGACCCATGCCCGCGCCCAGGTGACCGTCAACGGCCAGGCTTCCGCCGCCCGGATGCTATTTGGTCCGTCCCGCCTGGAGATCCTCGTGCCCGCCGCGGCCCGCTGCGAGGTGCGCGTGACCTGGAGCGGCACGGCCTGGCCCGGCATCGTCGAACTCCCCGTGCCCCAGATACCCTGGGCGCGACCCGACGCTTGGGACGTCCCCGCCACCGTGCGCAATCCGGGGACCCTCGACCTCACGGGCAGCTTCAACGACCGCGTCACGCAAATCTTCCGTCCGGGCAAATACCTGTCGCCCCGTTCGCCCTTCGTCTCGCTGGCGCTGCCGTCACAGGGCCTCGGCTATTGGGCCGGACACATCAACGCCACGGCCGAGATCGACGACACCGGCCTGCGCGCCGCGGCGGGCGCGAACGGCGGCAAACTCGCCCTGCCCAACGGCCTCGTGTTCGCCACGCCCGGACCGGGCGAGGCCCGGAACATCCTCTTCACCTCGCAGTGGGACAACTATCCCCGCGAAGCCACTGTCCCGCTCACCGGCAAGGCCTCCCGCCTCCACCTGCTGATGGCCGGCTCGACCAACGCCATGCAAAGCCGGCTCGACAACGGCGAGGTCATCGTCACCTACACCGACGGCACGACCTCGCGTCTCGCCCTGCGCAATCCCGAGACCTGGTGGCCGATCGAGCAGGATTACTTCATCGACGACTATCAGTTCCGCCTCAACGGCCTGTTACCAACCCGCGTCGACCTCAAGACCGGTCTCGTGCGTGTCCTCGACCGTGACACTTTCAAGGGCCAGGGCCGCACGATCCCCGGCGGCGCCGCCACCGTGCTCGAACTCGCGCTCGATCCGACCAAGGAATTGCAGTCCCTCACCGTCCGCGCCCTCGCGAACGACGTCGTCATCGGCCTGATGGCCGCGACGCTGGCGCGGTGATTTCCTTCTGGCCAAGGAAACGGGGCCGCCTGTAGGTCGGGCGTTACGCCCGACAGGGCGGGCGTAAAGCCCGACCTACAGGAATTTCTGCGGTAATATTGAAACCCCTTCAGGGTCCGATCCGCTCGAACGGCATCGCGCGGGCGAAATCCTCGCCGACGGTGACGGCCACCTTCTTCACGGGCCCGGAGAAATCGAACTGGCACTGCACGTCGGTGGTCAGCGCATAAAAGTGCGTCGGCGAGGCTGCGTGGAGGACCACCTCGGTGCCCCCGATCGGTAGCGAGAGCAACCCGTCGGGCAGGCGGGTGATCTTCAGGCTGGCCTTCTGGTTCCGGCCGTAAGCACCGGCATAGGAGTCGAGCAACGCTTCAGGCAGCCGGAACTCCGGGTGCCGGTGCTGGCCCAGCTCGCGCACCCAGATGTTGCGGAAGCGCACGGGATTGCCGTGGTCCTGCATCGCGATCGGCAGGCGCTCCGGGTGCGCCTGGTAGGGCGGCCGGCCGACCCAGGCCGTGGGACCGGTCAACTCGACGTTGTTCTGCACCAGCACGCCGTTGTGGAAGACCGTCAGCCGGGCCTTGGAGCGCAGCGCACCCTCGTCATCGAAGCGCGGTGCGGTCCAGATGATGTCATAGGTCTGCCACTGACCGGGCGGGCGGGCGGCATTCACCAGCGTGGGATATTGCCCGTAAATCGAGGCGGCCGAGCCGTCGGCGTAGGTCTGGTTGTCGGAGGAATCGAGCACCTGGATCTCGTAGCGGTCGAGACCGAAGAACACGCCGCTGTTGCCCCGGCCCTGGCTCGAATCCTGCGGCGGCGTGGGCGCGGCCCATTCAATATGCAGCTGGCAGTCGCCGAACGACTGGAGCGTGCGGACATAACCGCCGCCCCGGACGCATTCGAGCGCGCCGTCCTTCACCACCCACTTGGTCGGGCTGCCGTCGAGGGCCACCCAGGGCGACAGGTCCTTGCCGTCGAAGAGCACCACCGCATCGGAGGGCGGCCGGCCGGGCTGCTCCGGCGAGCTGAAGGTGCCCGGCTGGACGACCGGCGGCTGCGGGCGCTCGCGATCATGGCCGAGCCAGCGGGGGTCGGGCGCACCCGACAGGGTGGCGGTCAGGGCGACAAACAATCCAAACGCGGCGGCGACGGGGGTTTTCATGGGGGTATGGGCCAATTTGCGTCACCCGGGACCGGCTGTCCAACGGAAATCCCCGCCGCGGCCAGCCGCCCCGGGACCGGCGGAGTTTCGCAATTTATTATTCTGGCCAGTCCGGCTGAACGCGGGAAAATCCCGCGCATGAATCTCGATTCCGCCCGCACCGCCGTCATTGCCACCCTCGGCCGCATGACCGCGCTCTTCAACAAGCCTGTCTTCGACGAGTGGGTGCTGGTCAAGCTGGCCACCGCGTCGGGCGCCATCCTCGCCTACTCCGGCCCGCGCACCGAGTCGTATCAGAAGGGATTCAAGGACGACATCGTGCCGCTGCGCGCCGAGCTGGAGCAGCGCCATCTGAGCACGGGGGATTTCGCCTTCGTGGACACCGCCGCCGGCACGCGCTTCGACGCCTGCATCAAGCTCGGGCCCGCCGCCTATCTTTTCTGCAACAACACGACGCGCGACATGGCTGATATCCGACAGGACCCGCTGTGGCGCGAGGCGCAGAAACCCTTCGCCCACCTGAGCGAGCTCTTCCGGACGGATCCGCTGGAATAGAGCAGAGAACAGAAGACGGAGAACGGAGGACAGACATGCACATCAGCCACTTCACCGAGCTGAAAGTCTACCAAAAGTCCTGCGACCTAGCGGCACAGATATTTGCCATCTCCAAGCGCTGGCCTGCAGAGGAACGCTATTCCTTGACCGACCAAATAAGGCGGGCGTCCCGATCGGTTGGGGCGAACATTTCCGAGTCGTGGGGTAAAAGGCGCTACGAGGCACATTTTGTCAGCAAGCTTACCGATGCCGACGGAGAGAATCACGAAGTCGAGCACTGGCTGCTCACCGCTCAGCGCGATGGCTATCTCACTGAGGCTGAGTTCGAGACCTTGCTGGAGCAAAAACGAGAGGTGGGCCGGATGCTCGGTTCTATGATACAGAATCCTGCCTCATTCCTTCTGCATTAATCCGTCCTCCGTCCTCTGTCTTCTGTCTTCTGTCTTCTGTTCAAGCCAGCAACCCGGCCCACACGAACCAGCCGTAGGCCAGCGTCAGGGCGGCGCCGGCCCAGCGCGGCAGGCCGCCGGTCACCAGCAGCAGCACACCGTGCACGACCACCGCGCCGGCCAAAATTAACAGTCCGGTCTGGAAGAACGCCGTCACCGGCAGCGGCTTCACAAGCGCGAACAGGCCCAGGCAAAGCGGAATGCAGATGTGGCCGTCGCCGACCTGCGACGTGTAGACGACATCCGCACGCCGCTTCCAGCCCCAGTAGAGCGCGAGCACGGCGTTGGGCAGCACCATCAGCCAGCCGGTCAGCCAGCCGAGGTTGGCGGCGCTGACGAACCCGCCCTTTTGCGCCGTCAGCCAGGTGACGAGCCAGTCGATGCTCTCGTAGAGCAGGTAGGCGCAGGCGAGCACGAGCAGGGCGTCGACATAGAATATCGGACCGAAGGAGACGCGTCGGCGGACGTTGTGCTTGAGCACGTCGAACACCTGGAAGCACTGCCAGAACATGAACAGGCCGATCAGCAGCAGGCCGTCGGTGAACTCGAGCTTCCCATCGCGCCCCAGCACCCAGACCGCGCCGGTGAAGAACAGCACGGCGACGAGCGTGAGCAGGAGCGAGAGGCGGTTGAGCTGGCCCTCCGTGCCGCCCGCCTTGGCCCCTTTGCCCGAGCCCGCCGGCTTGGCGGCTTTCTTCCCCCGGACGCCGGCCGACATCACCTGCAGCCCCCAGAAGACCGCCGGCAGGCCGAGGAGCAGCGTGAGGTTGGTGACGTTGTTGACGAGGCAGTTCGTCAGCACCTCGCCGGGCGCCCCGTCGCGGGCGATCATGATGGCGACGAAGATGAGGTTACCCAGGCCCGAGCAATACGGCATGATGAGCGTGCCCAGCGCCGTGCCCTCGAGCCCGTGGTCGAGCATGGCCTCGAGCCGCCAGAGCATGAGCAACGACACGCCCAGGAACACCGCCAGGTAGGTCAGCGGATCATTCAGGCCGAGCGAATCGAAGAGGGCGGGCAGCACATGAACCAGTCAGGCGTCTGAGCCTGCTTCTGTAAATGGTGGAACGCGGCCTCCGGACGCGTTCGGTGCCCGCCAGCGTGCACCGGTGACGCGCCGGGTGATTAGCTTCGCTGCACCCGGGCGCAGTGAATCTGCTTAAGCCACGGTTCGCCCCGAATCGGTTGGCGTCCCGGCGCGGTCTTCCCGTATCAATCCGGTCCAGTCCCGTCCCACAGGGAGCGGGCATGACGGTGCAACTGCTTGCATCAGAGTG
>JAQSDJ010000272.1 GCA_029945855.1 Lacunisphaera sp. | reverse complement strand
GTGCGCGGAAAGCTCTAAAGGGGCGCATCCCTGGTTGCCGAGCGAAATTGCCCGATGCGTAGCACCCGCGCCGCCCACAACCCTGACCGGCTGAGGGCGCTCCACCCGCATCTTCCCGGTTGCCTTCGCCCGAGCCCGAACCACTTTGTCAGGTATCCAGCTTATGGCCCGCCGTGATCCGAATCCGATCGAATTCAGCTCCTATGGCCTCTCGTGCGTCCGTTGGAGGGTGTCGCCGATGTCGCGGCCGGACCACCACAACGAGATCCAGCTCAACCTGCTGAGCCGGGGCCGGATCACCTATCTGCTGGGTGCGCAGAAGGTCCATGTGCAGGTCGGCCGCCTGACGGCGTTCTGGGCGGCGATCCCGCACCAGATCATCGATTATGCGGACGAGACGGAATACTTTGTCGCCACCCTGCCCTTGGCGTGGGTCCTGCAATCCCGGTTGTCCGACTCCCTGATCCAGACCCTGATGCGGGGCGAAGTCGTGAGCGAACCGCTGGCGCAGCGGACGGAGGTCGACACGATGTTGTTCAAGGGGTGGGAGGACGACCTGGCCTCCGACTCGGTGGCCATCCACGAGGTCGTGACGAAGGAAATGGAGACGCGCCTGCGGCGGCTGGCGCTGGCCGTGGAATCGACCCCGTCCCCCCGGGATCCACGCAAGCCCGCCTCCCTGCAGGCCGGCGGACTCACCAAGGTCGAGCGCATGCTGTGCTTTATCGCCCAGAATTATCTCGAGCAGATCACGGCCGCCGACATCTGCAAGGTGGTCGACCTGCACCCGAACTTCGCCATGAAGATCTTCAAGAAGGCCTTTGGCGCGACCCTGGTCGAGCATCTCACGCACCACCGGGTCTTTCATGCGAAGCGCCTGCTGGCCACGACCGACCAGAAGATCGTCGATGTCGCCTTTGGTTCGGGCTTCGGCTCGATCAGCCGCTTCAACGAGGCTTTCTTGAGCACCGTCGGCTGCACGCCGCGGGAATACCGCAGCCAATACGCGGTCAACGGCTGAGGCCGGCTGGCCCCGGGATCGTCGACCCGCGTTTGGCGCCGGCACTTGCTTGACCTGAATCAAAGCGATCGGCGGATGGCTGCGGTAGAATGCGGGCCGACATGACATTTTCGCCGTCCGTCCTCAAGTCCCTGCTGCTGCCCAAGGAGCATGGCAGCTGGTCGCTCGCCTTTGAGCCGGTCGGGCTGGCCCTGCTGGTCGCGCCCTCCGGTGCGGGCGCGGCGCTCGCCGCCGCCGTGGCGGCCGGGTTTTTCACGCGCCGGCCGCTCAAGCTGGCCTGCACGCTGCCGGCCGCCGATCCGCGTCGCGCGTCTGCCGGCGGGCTGGCCGTGGTCGGGGCCGTGCTGACGAGTGCGGCCCTGCTGGTGAGCGCGGTTCTCGGCGGTTGGGGCGAATTGTGGCCGCTGTTGCTGGCGGTGCCGTTCGGCGCGGCGTTCCTTTGGTTCGACCTGCGCAACGAGATGCGCGAGGCCGAGGCCGAACTGGCGGGCAGCATCGCGTTCGCCCTGACCCCCGCGGCCTTTGCGACGCTGGCCGGTTGGGCGCCCGCACCGGCCCTCGCGCTCGCCGGCCTCACGCTCGCGCGCAGCGTGCCGACCGTGCTCGTGGTCCGCACTTACCTGCGGATCAACAAGGGTCAACCCGCCGGCGTGTTCGCGTCACTGATCAGCAACATTCTGGCGTTGCTGCTGGTGGCGGCGCTCGGCTGGGTGCGACTGGTGCCGCCCGCGGCCGTGGCCCTCAGCCTGATCTTCTGGTTGCGCGGCTGCTGGCTGGTGACCTCCTTTCGTCCCGCCTGGACAGCCCGGCGTGTCGGTATGCTCGAGGCGGGGCTCGGCGTGCTCCAGGTCGGCGTGCTGGCTGCCGTTTACGCGGGGTTCCCAGTATAAGGAAGGCGACTAAGGCTTGATCTGGGTCAATGCACGCGGCTCCGACCCGGGCTATGTTGGGTCCATGCCCCCGGCAGCTTTCATCATGAAAAATCCCACGCAATACCTGATCTCCGCCGCGCTTTTGTGCGCGGCGTTTCTCGTCCTCCCGGCCCGGGCTTCCGAGGGCCCGTCCGATGCCAAGGGCCCGGTCGTCCTCCCGCCGACGGTGCTCGCGCTGCCCGTCGAACAGGCGATCCTCACCTCGCCGCCGCACGTGCCGCCGCCGATCAAGCGCAACTATTCGGCGCGCGTCATCGTGAACCTCGAGGTGCTCGAGGTCGTGGGCAAGCTCGCCGACGGCGTCGAATACACCTTCTGGACCTACGGCGGCAGCGTGCCGGGCTCATTTATCCGGATCCGCGAGGGCGACGTCGTCGAGTTCCACCTCAACAACCACCCGTCCTCAAAGCTGCCGCACAACATCGACCTCCACGCCGTCACCGGCCCGGGCGGCGGCGCGACCTCGACGTTCACCGCGCCGGGGCACAGTTCGCAGTTCACCTTCCAGGCGTTGAATCCCGGCCTCTATGTCTACCACTGCGCCACCGCGCCCGTGCCGATGCACATCGGCAACGGCATGTATGGCCTCATTCTCGTCGAGCCCAAGGGCGGGATGCCGCCGATCGACAAGGAATACTACGTCATGCAGGGCGAATTCTACACCAGCGGCCGCTACGGCGAGGAGGGGCTGCAATCCTTCGACATGGGCAAGGCCATCGACGAGCACCCGGCCTACGTCCTCTTCAACGGCTCCGTCGGCTCGCTGGTCGGCGACAAGGCCATCACCGCCAACGTCGGCGAGCACGTCCGCATCTACTTCGGTGTCGGCGGCCCGAACCTGACTTCCTCCTTCCACGTTATCGGCGAGATCTTTGACCGGGTCTACCCTGAGGCCGGACTCAGCCTGCCCAACGCCAACGTGCAGACCACGCTCGTGCCCTCGGGCGGCGCCACCATGGTCGAGTTCAAGGTCGACGTCCCCGGCACCTACATCATGGTCGACCACTCGCTGACCCGCGCGTTCAACAAAGGCGCGCTCGGCATGCTCAAGGTCAACGGGGCCGAGGACCGCGTCATCTACTCCGGCAAGGAGATCGACGCCGTCTACCTCGGCGCGCAGGCCGAGGCGGGTTCCGACTCCGCCAAGCGTGAGGCCGAGCTCAAGCAGAAGATCCTCGCGGAGATCCGGTCCAACCCCGCCATCGCCGGCCTTACCAAGGAAATGCAGGTCGAAAAGGGCAAGCAGGTCTACATGGGCCTCTGCTTCGCCTGCCACCAGATGGACGGCAAGGGCCTGCCCGGCGCCTTCCCCCCGCTCGCCGGCTCCGACTACATGCTCGCCGACCGCGACCGCGCCATCCGCACCGTGCTCAAGGGCATGACCGGCCCCGTCACCGTCAACGGCGTGACCTTCAACAGCGCCATGCCGCCGCAGGAGGCCGTCCTCACCGACGCGCAGATCGCCGACGTGCTCACCTACGTCTACAACTCCTGGGGCAACACCGGCGACGCGTTCACCCGCGACCAGGTGAAGGCCATCCGCAACGAGCAGCACTGAGAACAGGGTAGGGGCGGTTGCCCTCAACCGCCCTTTCCGTCCCGCCGAGCCGCGGCTCATCGAGACGATTCGCCCTACCAAACACAACCCACCCATGAGCACCACTCCCGCCTTCCGCCTCGGCGCCCTCGCACTCGGCTTGCTGGCGGGGGTGGAGCTTTGTGCTGCGGGAATCGAGAATCGAGAATCCAAAATCGAAAATAGCGCGATGGTGCTGATCCCGGCCGGCGTCTACGTGCCGCTGCAGCGCACCGCCAAGGATCCCGCGCAGGTCGCCGTCGCTTCCTTCCGGCTCGATGCGCAACCCGTCACCAACGCGGAGTTCCTCGCGTTCGTCACCGCCCACCCGAAGTGGCGGCGCTCGCAGGTGAGCCGGCTGTTCGCCGACTCGTCCTATCTGGAAAACTGGGCCAGCGATCTCGAGCCTGGTCCCAAGGCGCCGCTGAACGCCCCGGTCGTCCGTGTTTCGTGGTTCGCCGCGCGCGCCTACGCCCGCGCGGCCGGCAAGCGCCTGCCCACGACGGCCGAGTGGGAACTCGCCGCCGGCGCCGGCTACACCGGCCTCGACGGCCGGAACGACGAGGCGCTCAATCGCGACCTTTACGCCTGGCTGGCGCGCCCCGTGCCTGCGGTCCTCGCCGACGTCGGCACCGCCAAGCCGAATTTCCACGGGGCCCGCGGCCTGCACGGCCTCGTCTGGGAGTGGGTCGACGATTTCAACACCGCCATGGTCACCGGCGAATCGCGCGGCGACTCGGGCCTCGAGCGCGATCTTTTCTGCGGCTCCGGCTCCATCGGCGCCAATGACACCGGCAACTACGCCGCCTTCATGCGCCAGGCCCTGCGCTCCTCCCTCAAGGGCAACAACACCACGACCTCCCTCGGCTTCCGCTGCGCCGCCGACCTCCCCACCCGATGAACTCAATCATTCCCCTGTTCCGTCCGGAAATTTGTAACGTATTACGTTACAAATATCCCGCCTGCTGGGCGGGACATGTTCGGAAGTGATCTCCTTCCCATTATGAAAAACGCCGCTGTCCTCATCGCTTTGTTCCTCGTTGCCGCCAGTGTCCCGAATGTAGGGGCGTCGCTTGACGACGCCCGCGGGCGTCCGCAAGGGACGCCCCTGCAAGAGAAGGCCTGCTGTGCCGCAACGGAAAAACCCGCCGCACCGAAGGACGCCTGTTGCGCCGCAAAATCCGCCCCCAAGCCGGCTGCGTGTTGTCCGGCCACACCGGCCCCCGCGCCCAAGGCTTGCTGCCCCGCTCCCGCCAAAACCGAAAATCCCGAATCGGAAACTGAAAATTATACGAAGGAATCCCTCTACCAGCTCGAGGTGACATTCACCGACGACACCGGCAAGACCGTGGCGCTCGGCGACCTGCGCGGCCGGCCCGTCGTGCTCAACATGTTCTTCGCCTCGTGCGGCTACGCCTGCCCGCTGACCGTCACCGACCTGCTCGCCATCCAGGAGCGCCTGCCGGCCGCCCAACGGGCGCAGACGCTCTTTGTCCTCGTCTCCTTCGACATTGCCCGCGACACCACCGAAGTGCTGGCGAAATATCGCGCGCAGCGCGCGCTCGACGGCCAGTGGGTCCTGCTCCGCGGCCCGGACGACTCCGTGCGCGAACTCGCTGCCCTCCTCGGCGTGAAATACAAGCAGGAGGCCGACGGCATGTTCTCCCATTCAAATCTCGTCACGATCCTCAACCGCGAGGGCGAGATTGTCCACCAGCGCCAGGGCCTGAAGGGCGGGCTTGAGGAAGCCGCCGCCGCGCTGGCCGCGGTGAAGTAAAAGAAGTTCATCCGTCGCATTATTTTGTGGGCACGCCGCCCCCCGACTTTCCTCATGAAAATTCTTCCGCTGTATGGCAGCATCATCTTGATTCTGGCCGCGGCCGCGGCCGAGCCCGCCAGTCTGGCCGACGCGGTGGCCGGCGGCAAATTCTCGGCTAATGTCCGGCTCCGCTATGAGAACGTGGAGCAAACGGGCCTGCGCGAGGCGAATGCTCTCACGCTGCGCACGCGACTCGGCTTTACCACCGCGCCGCTGCAGGGCTGGAAAGCCATGCTCGAGGCGGAGAACATCATCGCCGCGGATGGCGACAGTTACAGCCAGGCCGGGCTGAACGCCGGCGGCGCGGGGCGGGCCGTGGTGGCGGATCCCGAGACCACGGAGATCAACCAGGCCATCCTGTCATTCACCGGCGGCAAGACCACCGTGGCGGCGGGCCGCCAGCGCCTCGTGCTCGACAACGCCCGCTTCATCGGCGACGTCGGCTGGCGCCAGAATGCCCAGACCTTCGACGCGGTCAGCGTGCAGAACAAGTCGCTCGACCAGACGACCCTGACCTACGCCTACCTCGAGCAGATCAACCGCGTCTTCAGCGACCGCCATGCGCAGGGCAAGTGGCAGTCCAATTCACACCTGCTCAACGCCAGCTACGGAGGTTATCCGGTCGGCACGCTCACGGGTTACGTCTACCTGCTCGATTTCGAAAATGTCGCGGCGGCCGCGCAGAGCTGTGCGACCTACGGGGTAAGCTTCAGCGGCACGGCCAAACTCACGGAGGCCCTGAAACTCGCCTACCGGGCTGAGTTCGCCCACCAGACCGACTACGGCTCGAGCGTGCTCAACTACTCGACAACCTACTACGCGCTGGAGGCTGGGCTGGCAGGCAAGGCCGGCAGCTTCATGTTGGGCCACGAGGTGCTCGGCTCGGACAACAATGTCGGTTTCAAGACTCCGCTCGCGACCCTGCACGCCTTCAACGGTTGGGCCGATCTCTTCCTCGCGACGCCCGCCGCCGGCCTGCGCGACACCTACGTGAAAGCAGCGGTCAACCTGCCGGCCGGCCTCTCCTTGCTGGCATTCGAGCATTGGTATGCAGCCGACAGCACCGGAACCGCCCTCGGCACGGAGTTCAATCTCCAGCTCTCGCGCAAATTCGGCAAGACCATCACCGGCCTCGTCAAATACGCCGACTTCCGCCGCGAGAGTTCGGCCAATCCCAACGCACAAAAGTTCTGGGCCCAGGTTGAGTTCGCCCTTTAGTCTCCCCCTATGTCCGCCACCAAATTCAAGACCTTCGATGTCCGCCCGTATCTCGCCCGGGGCGAGGAGCCGTTCGCCCTCATCCGCGGCCGTGTCGATGCGCTCCAGGCCGGCGGGGAGGGCGTCACCAACGGCGCCCCATTTTTGCCCGCGCCGCTCATCTAGCTGCTCAAGAGCGAGGGCTTCCAATCCACGATTGAGCGCCGGGCGGACGGTGCCTGGGCCGTCAATTTCTGGCGGGCGTAGGGAACGCCGCCGCCATTGACTCCGATGCAACAGGCAAGGAGCATGCGCCCCGCCCCATGATTGAGCCGCAAAACCGCCTGCGCGTGGGCCTCCTGCTCGCGTTGACCTGCACCTTCGGCCTGTTCGCCGGCCTCGGCACCTACACGTTCACCTATGCGCGCGGCCTGTCATATTTTTCCAACGATCCGCGGGCCTGCATGAACTGCCACATCATGCGCGAGCACTTCGACGGCTGGCAGAAATCCCCGCATCACGCCGTCGCCACCTGCAACGACTGCCACACCCCGCGCAATTTTGTCCTGAAATACCTGAGCAAGGCGGAGAACGGTTTCTGGCACTCCAAGGGTTTCACCCTGCAGGATTTTCACGAGCCCATCATGATCCGCCCGCACAACTCCGCGGTGCTCCAGAACAACTGCGTGGCCTGCCACGCGCAGATCGTGGACGGCATCAACACGCACCCGGGCGACCCGCAGCGCATGCTCGACTGCGTGCACTGCCACCGCGAGGTCGGCCACGGCCCGCTCAAGTAGAAATCATTTCCGTCCGTCTGCCGCTTTAAATCCCATCCGCCATGAAATCCTCCCGTCTCACCGACCGCCGCGCCCTCGCCACCTGGATCTTCGTCCTCCTGTTGGTGGGCACGGCCCTGGCCACCTTCCTCGTGCTGATGCTCTACCAGAACATCGTCGCCCGCCAGGCGGAGGCGACGAAGGACGTCTTCCGGGTGGTCGAGGTGGACGACCGCACGGTCGACCCGGCCGTCTGGGGGAAAAACTACCCGCGCCAATATGACAGCTACCGGCGCACGGTGGACACCGAGCGCACCAACCACGGCGGCAGCGAGGCCTTCCAGCATCTCGACGAGGATCCGGTGTGGCGCCGGCTCTTCGCCGGCTACGCCTTTGGCGTCGATTACCGCGAGGAGCGGGGCCACGCCTACATGCTCGTCGACCAGCGCGAGACCGAGCGCGTGAAGAACTTCAAGCAGCCCGGCGCCTGCCTCCAGTGCCACGCTTCCGTGATGCCGGCCTACATCGACCTCGGCCTCAAGGCCGGTGTGCCCGCCGGCAAGGAGAACTGGGAGGCCCAGATGCAGAAGGGCTTCGAGATCGCCTGCGCCATGCCTTACAGCGAGGCCACCAAGCTGGTCGAGCACCCCGTCTCCTGCATCGACTGCCATGACGCCGCGAACATGAACCTGCGCGTCAATCGTCCGGCCTTCCTCACCGGCATCCGCAAGCTGGCCGATTCCGACTATCCCACGCCGCATCTCCCGAGCATCGAGCGCTGGCGCAAGGACGGTCGCGAGGGCCGCTATGAGCCCAACACCATGGCCACCCGCCAGGAACTGCGCTCGATGGTCTGCGCCCAGTGCCACGTGGAGTATTACTTCAAGGGCGAGGGCAAGCTTGTCACCTATCCGTGGGAAAAGGGCCTCAAGGTCGAGCAGATCGAGGCCTACTACGACGAGGTGAAGCACGTTGATTTCAAGAACAAGGAAAGCGGCGCCGCCGTCCTGAAGGCCCAGCACCCCGAGTTCGAGATGTGGAGCCAGGGCATCCATGCCCGCAGCGGCGTCGCGTGCGCCGACTGCCACATGCCCTACGTGCGCGAGGGCGCGATCAAGGTCAGCAACCACCACGTTCGTTCACCGTTGCTGAACGTCGCCTCGGCCTGCCAGGGCTGCCACCGGATACCCGAGCAGGAGATCAAGGCCCGCGCGCTGATCGTGCAGGACCGCAACGTCGCGCTCCTCAACCGGGGTGAGCAGGCCGTCATCGGCCTGATGGACGCCATCGCCGCCGCGCAAAAGACCGGCGCGACCGATCCCCAGCTCCAGGCCGCCCGCGACCTCCAGCGCAAGGCCCAGTGGCGCCTCGACTTCGTCTCGGCGGAAAACTCCATGGGCTTCCACGCCCCGCAGGAGGCTGCCCGCATCCTCGCCGAGGCCATTGATTACGCCCGCCAGGGCGAGCTCGCCGTCGCCCGCGACACCCGGCTGGCGCCCGCCGCCACCACCGGCACGCCCTGACGGCGCCCGCGCGAAAGCATGACCCAGGTCAAGGCGCCCGGCTCCGGCTTGGGCTATGTTGGGTCGTTTTCCCGCGCGGTTGCGCGCGGTCCTTCCTTTTATGAAAAACCCCACGCTGCTATCTCCCACCGAGTCCGGCACCTGCTCCCTCCTGGAGCCGGTGCAAAGCGTCGCCCAGGGCATCATCAGCCGGGCGGTGCTCACCACGCCCGCGTTGCGGCTCACGTTGTTTCACTTCGCCGCCGGCCAGGAGCTCTCCGAGCACACGAGCAAAGCCCGGGCGCTGGTGCAGGTCCTGACGGGCAC
The DNA here is from genome assembly GCA_029945855.1 of Lacunisphaera sp. Taxonomy (GTDB): domain Bacteria; phylum Verrucomicrobiota; class Verrucomicrobiia; order Opitutales; family Opitutaceae; genus Lacunisphaera. Next base: position 443 of record JAQSDJ010000272.1, on the reverse strand, counting down.
CTGCCAGTTTACGGTGGAGGGCAGGACGCACACGCTCAAGCCCGGCGACCTGCTGCATCTGCCGCCCGGGGCGCCGCACGCCGTGACCGCTCCGGAGCCTTTCTCCATGCTGCTCACCCAGATCACCGAACCCACGGCCTGACCCACGCTCTGGCCGGGGCCAACCCCTCCCCATACCCCATGAACGAGTCTTGGCGTTGCGCCCTCCAGAAACGGCGGCCGCAGATCCGCGCCCGTTGGGAGGCGCTGCTGCGCCTCGAACGGCCGCAGACCCCGCTGGGCAATCCCGACACCCTCGTGTTCATGTTCGACCAGACCCTGGACGAGGTGCTGGCCGCACTTCCCGGGCGGCCCGCCGGTGTGGTGCGGTCGCGGGCCGAGTGCCAGTGCGATTGCAACCCGATGCGGGTGTATTTTCCGGCGCTCGAGCAGGCCCTGCTCGA
>JAQSDJ010000271.1 GCA_029945855.1 Lacunisphaera sp. | reverse complement strand
CGGGCAGCACCTTTGCGCTCGGCGCCACGACGGTCGGCCTCAGCGCCGCCGATGCCGCCGGCAATGCCGCGGCCGCCTCGTTCTCCGTCACGGTCCAGGACACCACCGCCCCGGTCATCACGCCCCCGGCCAACATCATCGCCGAGGCCACCAGCGCCGCCGGTGCGCCCGTCTCGTTTACCGTGCCGGTGGCCGCCGATCTCGTCAGCGGTAGTGTGACGGTGGGCGCGTCCCCCGCCTCGGGCAGCACCTTCGCGCTCGGCACCACCACCGTCGCCCTCGGCGCCGGCGATGCCGCCGGCAATGCCGCGGCGGCTGCCTTCACCGTCACCGTCGTCGACACCACGGCCCCGGTGATCCAGAGCCTGACCGCCACCCCGGGCGTGCTCTGGCCGCCCAACCACAAGCTGGTCGCGGTCACGCTCACGGCTCTGGTCAGCGACGTCGCCGATCCGGCTCCCCGCACCCGCATCGTTTCCGTGAGCAGCCTGGAACTGCCGAAATCCTCACGCCATGATGATTGCGATGATGACGACGAGCATGACGCCAAGATCAGGCACTCCCGGAACGACCCCGACTGGGTGATCACCGGCGATCTGACCTTGCAGCTGCGCGCCGAGCGTGCCGGCAAGGGCGGTGGCCGGGTCTATACCATCACGGTCGAGAGCAAGGATGCGGCCGGCAATGTCAGCACGGGAACCGTCACCGTCACGGTTCCGAAAAGCCAAGGGCATGGTCAAGACCACGACAAGGACGACAAGGACCATGACAAGAAGGATGGCAAGAAAGGCGACAAGGATGACGACAGAAAGGACGACAAGAAGGGCGGCAAAGATGAGGGCAAGAAAGACGGCCGGAGAGGCTGATCCCCACCCTGGTTCGCGTTGAATTCTCAGAGCCGGCCACACCCGTGGCCGGCTCTTTTTTTGGCCGGGTCGGACATTCAGCGGGGTCGCACCTGCGCCACACGCAACGCGAGATTTCTGTGGTGGGCGGCGTGCTGGCACACGCACTTCCACCCTGGCGCGAGCGAACTCGCTGGCCCACCAAGACACGACGACCACGGTTTTCAGAAAGCCTCTGATGAACTCGGCGTGAACGCTTCTGTAATTCGCGTCATTCGCGGGAAAACTTCTGCCTGAACAAGCTTCAGGCCGCCGCCCGCGGGGGCCGGCGTTCAGGGTCAGGCCGAAGGCAGGAGGCCGAAGACGTCTTGATACTTGACTGAAATCGCCCCGCAACGGTCCCGTTGCAGACAGCCGCATGACCGGCAAACATGCAGCCGGACCTTGACAGGGTTCCCGAATTGGGAACACTGCTTTTTCTCGCATGCGTGTCATCTCCCGCAAGACGCTGAAAGACTTCTGGGAGAAACACGCTGATGCGGAGCAGCCACTCAAGGCCTGGTTTCACGAGGCCAGGTCCGCCCGCTGGAAATCATTCACCGCCGTCAAAGCCCGCTATCAATCCGCTGACGCCCTGCCGGGCAACCGCATCGTCTTCAATATCAAGGGCAACACCTACCGCCTTGTCGTCCATCTCCACTACAACACCGGCATCGCCTTCATTCGCTTCGTCGGCACGCATGCCGAATACGACAGGATCGACGCCACCACCATTTGACTGACGCCATGAAACCCAAAGTCCTCAAGACCGAACGCGATTACAAGGCGGCCCTCGCTTACGTGGAGCAGGTCATGGCGCGGGCCAGGCCGGACGAGGCGGAGTTGGAGCTTTGGTCGCTGCTGGTGGAGAATTACGAAGAGACCCACTTCGCCATCACCACGCCCGATCCCATTGAGGCGATCCGTTTCCGCATGGAACAGGCCGGCCTCGCCCCGGGCGACCTGCAGCCTTTTATGCAAAGCAAGAGCAAGGTCTCCGAGGTGATGAACCGGAAGCGTCCGCTCAGCCTCAGCATGATCCGCGCCCTCCACCGCGGCCTGCAGATCCCCGCCGAGGTGCTGGTGCAGGAATCCCCAGCGCCCTACCTCGCCCGCAGCCGGAAACCGCGCAAGCAACCCGCCTCTGCTTGAGGCCGCCCTGAAGACCGCCGACTTCAAGAATCGGCGGCAAGGAGCACGGCTTTGCAGGTCGGCTTTACGCCCGTCGTGTCGGGGATAAACCCCGCCCTACATCGGATTGCGGCGAATCTCTTCGGCTATTCGCGTCCATTCGCGTCATTCGCGGGAAAACTTCTGCCTGGTTTTCGCTCAGGGCAGATACTTTTCCTGGAACGTCGGGTTTGTCCCGGCCATTTTCAGGAAAACATCCAGCGGCACGATCTCGAAGTCCGCCCCGAGCCGGTCGGTGATGCGTTTCACCCGGGCCACGTCGCTGCTCTCGCGGACGTGCACCAGGAGAAAATAGGGCCGGGCGGGATTGATCGACGCCAGTTCCGTGAGGTCGGCCGCCGCCACCTCCTCGGGCTTTTCGGCCGGGAGATAGTAGTCGTAGGAAATGAAAGCCCGCTGGTCCCGGACGGTGAAGGTGTTGGCTGCATAGTAGCCGTTCAGGAAACCGATCGCGTCCGGCATGCCCTTGTAATATTCGTCCACGATCACCTTTGGCAGGTTGTTGTCCCCGGCCTCGGTCTTGTCGCCGGCATAGTCCATGATCTCGAACACCCGCAGGTCCAGCTTCGCCATCAGGTCGCGCGCGCGCGCGATCTCCTTGGGCAGCCATGCGCGGGGAAAGGCCCGCGGATACATGTAGGAAGATCCCGAGAGGCTCCCGATGAAATAATCGTTCGGTGTCGCCTGCGTGTAGTAGAACTCCAGCATGGCGGGCGAGAGCTGGAGGAATTTCATCGTCACCTCCCACGCGAAGGGAATTGAGCCGCGGCCCGGCCGCACCCACGCGCCGATGCCGAGGCCATCCGTCTGCACGAGGGCGAGGTAGACTTTCTTCTCCGGCCGATACGTCTTTCCCGCGACGACGTTGTGCTGGTTTTTAAAAACGAAGCCGGGGGACGGCGGGACCTTGAGGAGAAAACTCGTATTGGGCATCGTGTTCAGGCCGTCCGAGGTCAGGGCGTAGGAGGAAAGCAGCGTGGTCATCTCCTCCTCCATGTCCTTCTTGTAGGAGTGCCAGCCCCAGACCTGGCCCATGGGTTTCATTTCCTGCAGCAGGCTGCGGGTCAGCCCGTATTCCTGGGTGTCGGTCGCGCGGGCGGAGAGGTCCGAGAAGAAGGTCCGGTTCACCATGCCGAAGTCGGCCGCGGCCGGCATGAGCAGGGACCCGTGCACACCGCCGAGCCAGGTGATGACGTCGCGCGAGCACCGGCTCCAGTATTGCTCCTTGGCCCAGGAATAAATCTCGAAGTCCGACTGGCCGGTGAACCGGCCGCGGAAATCATCGAGCTCCTTGAGGCCGTATTTCCGCGCGAGCGGGATCATGTCCTCGGTGATGACGATCCCCTGCTCCAAGCCTGCGAGGGTGTAGGCCACGATGAGGGAGGTGCGGACATTCTTGTCCCAGACGACATAGCCCTTGAGCAGGTGCGAGAAGGCCGCCAAGGCCTCCTCGAGGTTGGCCAGACGCTGGAAGGAGAAATGCCGCTTGGTCTCCAGATACTGATACAAATCCTCCGTGTAATTGAAGGGATAGTCCGGCCCGAAGGTGAAATACAGGAGCGGGGCCTGCTGGTTCACCACGCCCTGCACCGAGATGAGGCAGGCCTGCTCGGGCAGCCGCGAGCGGATGTCCCAGTCGTCCGCGAGCTTCATGACGTAGGCGTTGTTGGCGTCGTCCCGCTTGTAGACGTAGACGATCTCGGGGCCGGACTTCCGGGTGTTGCGCGAGATGCGGCACGTGAGGAGATTCTGGTGGGCGGAGAGTTCGAAGGTGCGCGTTACCTGCAGCTGCACCGTGCCCTGGGAAGTGGCGGCGGGATAATTCTCGGTCATTTTGAGCACCCTGCCCTCGGCCCAGCGCGCCGTAACCTGCTTGTGGCCGCCGACCGGGAGTTTCAGGCCCATGAACAAATTGTCTGTGAAGGACCCGTCGGTGATGGCGACCGGCTGCGGCTGGCCGTCCGTCTGCAGGGTCATGGTCTCCGTGACCGCCCGCTTGGGGCCCCGCCAGCTCGTGACGGTGATTTCGCCCGGGCCCACCGCGAACTCCAGCGTGGCCTGACGGAAATAATCGAGGTCGGAACTCTCGGCCTTGATCAGTTTCCATTTGCCGTTGAAGGCGGTTTCCTGGCCGCCGGCCCAGCCGGCGAGGACCATCATTGCGACGCCAAGTCGAATAATCGTTTTCATCCTACCGGACAATCAACCACAGATCAGCCCGGGCACACGATAAGGAAATTCCCGGAATCCGGACAGCGCGGCTGGCCGACATTCTGCCTGGTCGATCACACCGGCCTCATCCGACAGTGGGGCGATCCGAACGGGTCCTGCCGTGGGGCAAGGATATTGCCTGACGGCTTTAAACCCCGAAAAACACAGAACCGGATCAATCATTGCCCGGAAGGCAACAGAGCAAACTGAGTCTTCGCCAAACCTCCGTTCTCTCCGTTTCCTCCTGTGAGATCTGAGTTCTTCCGTGTGTTCTGTGGTTAACCCTGTCTGCCGGGCTCAGCCGTTCGGGATGTCCGGCTCGACGAGCGCCGCGAGCTGGCTGAGCGATTCCTGCCAGCCGAGGTAGCACATCTCGGCGGGGATGACGGCGGGCACGCCTTCCTGCACGATGGCAAGCTCGGTGCCGCAGAGCACCTTTTTAAGCGTCACGGTCACGGTCATTTCGCCGGGCAGGTTCGGGTCGTCGAACTTGTCAGTGTAGCAAAGCTTCTCTCCGGGCACGAGCTCGAGGTATTTCCCGCCGAAGCTATGGCTGGCCCCGGTGCCGAAATTCGTAAACGCCATCCGGAAGCCTCCGCCCACCTTCGGATCGATCGAGTGCACCTTGGAGGTAAACCCATGGGGCGACATCCATTTGACGAGCGCGTCGGCCTCGAGGAAGGCGCGGTAGAGTTTCTCGGGTGTCGTGCGGAGAACACGGTGGAGGCGGATGGTATGGGTGGGCGTGGACATGTCAGTAGGCTTGGGGGGGACTCTGGTGGTTTCACCTTTTCAACAAACCAGACACCATGCAACGGACACCCTATCCGGAATTATTTCAACCGGAGAACTCCGCTCCTGCTTGTCATCGTGGGGCCAATGCCCCGTCCCTTGCCGGGCGAAATCAGGCCCCGGGGGCTGGACTGCCAGATGACGGTTGCCCTGGGCCCGGCGGCGCCGTCCGGAAGATCCGGCGCCGCTTCGAGAGCGGGCGCGGCGCAGGCCGCGGGCTTCCCGCCGGGTCGCGGCGCGCATGGCGGCCGATGCCGAGGCGCCGGTTCTCGGCGGTGCGGCTGATCTGGAAATCCTGCATGCGTTGGAAAAGCCCGAGCAGTTGCTCCGGGAGCGCGTAGCGGTCGAGACCGGAACGGTCGAGGGCCAGGAGCAGTTCATGCACGGCCTCGAGCGTCGAGAGGCAGCCCGGCTCGGGCTGCCGCTTGATGACATACCGGCTGGGCGCCGCATGGGAAAACATGATCTTGGGCAGCCGCTGCAGGCTGAGGCTGGTGCGCAGCATGGGCCGGACAAGCCGCCAGGTGGCGTCGAGCAGGAAGACCACGAGTCGCCGCGACTCGAGCTGGAAGCGAAGAGTCGTGAGCTGTGAGCCGGAGGAATCCGTCTGGCTCCCTGCTCCACGCTCCACGCTCCCTGCCACCGACAGGTCCAGCGCGTCCCGCGATGGATAGAGCAGCACGGGATAATTCCGCGGATCGTTGATCAGCGCCTGCACGGCGGCGTGGTCGTCGAAGCCGATGCCCACATGCAGCTCGCTGTCGGCCAGGCAGAGGTGCGTGAGCCGGCCGGTGTTCGCCTTGATCCGCTTGAACTCATACGGATGCATGAGGATCACGAACTTCGTGCGGGTCGGCATGGGCGTGATCGAGCCGCACCAGCAAAGGCTCTGCGGCCAAAAGCACTTGTAACACATGACGCGCCCCATGGCCGCGCACGCTGGCCGTCCGGTCAGCGCGTGGCCAGAGGCAAATGCCCGCGACCGGGCCCTGCGCCGGCCTGCCGGCGGAAAGGGCGCGGAAAGAAAACGCCGCTTTAGCTCGCGTTCGCCCGCGGCCGCCGGGATAAGCACAAACGCCATCGGGGAAACAAACATTCCGAGGGTGAGGCAACTCAACTCAGGAACATCACCATGGGCGACAGATCTCCGAAATCCGCACAGAAACAGGCTGCCCAGAAGCAGTCCAAGACCGACGGCGCCAGCCAGAAGAAAAACGCGTTGATCACGGCGCAGCAGGCCACGAAGGCGAAGGCCGCCGCGAGCAAACGCAAGTAGGCTCCCGCTCCCACCCGCACCCCGACAATCCGCCCACCTTAATTCCATGGCCAAAACCCAAAACTCCCAGAAACAGACCAAGAAGCTGCCGGCCAAAACCCCGGCACAGAAGAAAGCCGACAAGCGCGACAAGAAGAACGCCCGCTGACCGGCAAGCCGCCGGCCCCGCCGGTAGGCGGCGAGCCCACCTCCGCCGGGCCGGTGGCGGACAAGCCGGCCCGGTTATGCAGCGTTGGTCCAGCAAGCCGCCCGGGCCGGCCGCTGGTGCTCTATTCTTAGCGCAAACTTCGTTTCGACCCCGGTCTGGCGGGGGCTAGGCTGAAGTGGACTGGTCGTATCCGGGGTTCTGCTGGTTGAACCCCGTCGTCCTGTTCCCCCCAGCCATGAGCCCCGCCATCCTCCGCACGCTTATCGTCGGCGCCGTCCTCACCTGGTCCGGCCCTGCCGTCCAAGCCGCCACCTGCACGGTGGACGCCACCACCACGAGGCAGAAGATCGACGGTTTCGGCGCCGGCGTGGTGTTCCTCAACAACGGGATCGAGCGGCTCACGGACGCGCAGATGGACCAGCTCTACGGCACGACCGACCGGCAGGCCGGCCTCACCCTGCTCCGCGTGCGCATCGCTCCCGATGGCGACAACGCGAACAACCTGCTCGACGCCCAGAAGGCCCACGCGCGCGGCGCGCGGATCCTCGCCACGCCCTGGACGCCGCCGGCCGCCCTGAAGAGCAACAACAGCACGATCCAGGGCTCGCTGCTGGCGGCACACTACGGGGCCTACGTCACCCACTTGAACAACTATGCAAAGTTCATGGCCGACAACCGCGCGCCGGTGGCGGTGATCTCGCTCCAGAACGAACCCGACTGGGCCGCGGACTACGAATCCTGCCTGTGGACCGCGGAACAGTTCCGCACGTTCTGCCGCGACTTCGCCGGGGCGATCAGTGTGCCCGTGATGATGCCCGAGTCGCTTAACTTCGGCCAGACCCTGTCCGATCCCACGTTGAACGACCTCCTCGCGCTGGCGAACATCGACTACCTCGGCGGACACCTTTACGGCGCGACGGTCCGGGACTACCCGCTCGCGCGCTCGCGGGGCCTGCCGCTCTGGATGACGGAGTATCTGATCAACGACCAGACGATCGGATCCGCGGTCGGCACCGGGTGGCAGATCAGCGAGTGCCTGGCGACCGGCCACATGAGCGCCTACCTCTGGTGGAAGTGCATCGGCGACGCCAACGGCCTGCTCAACGCCGCCGGTGTCCCCCAGCCCCGAAGCTATGTCATGGCGCAGTTCAGCCGCTTCGTCCGCCCGGGCGATTATCGCGTCGACGTGCCGGCCAACGACGGGCCGCTGGGCATCACCGCGTTCAAGGATGCGGCGAGCGGACGGTTTGCCATCGTCGCCGTCAACCCCTCGGCCCAGCCCGTCACGCAGACCTTCAATCTGCAGGGCGTCACCCTCAGCTCGATGACGCCCTACGTCACGTCGGCGACGCAGTCGTTGGAGTCGCAGACACCGGTGCTCATCAGCAACTCGACCTTCACCTACGTGATCCCGGCGACCGCAGTCGTCACGTTCCCGGGCACCGGCACGTTCTCTGACACCGTCACGCCCCCACCCGTCGTCACCCCGCCCTCCGGGGGCGGCAGCCCGGCGCCGGCTCCCTCCGGTGGAGGCGGCGGTGGAGCGGTGGGAGCGCCGTTTCTCGCCGCGCTGGGATTGCTGATGGCGGTGCGCCTGTTCACCCGGCGCCGTGAGGGCAGCGCGCTGTAGTTAAGCGCCACCGGTAGGTCGGGGTTTCTCCCCGACAGTTTGGGGAGTCTGATAAGTTAGGACGCCCGCCTCAGCAGCGCATGGTCTTGCGCTTGGGCGCGACGGACGCGCCACGGCGGGACTTGAGAATGTAGCTCTCGGCGTCCGGCACCTGGCAGGCGGTGTCGCCCATGTCCACCTCGACGCGACCGAGTTTCCGCGCCGTCGCGATGGCCTGGACCCCGAGCGGCGCGACATAGGTGCCGACCATGATAACGAAATTGTTCATCGAGTAGCGCGCGCCGTCGGACGCCTTGGGCAGGTCTCGGGCCACGCGTTCGAGGAGCCGGCCCAATCGGGCGACCGGCAGCCCGGCATCGGGGATCGTGGCCGCCAGGGCGCCGAGGGTGCTCCAGCCGGCGCGGGCGACCTGCTCGTTCTTCGATTCGATCCACTTCACCGCCAGCGCGAATCCCTCCGGGTTCTCCGACGCCACCCAGGGCACGGTGGTGCCGGAAATCATGTCCCACGCCGCGGTGTCCGCCCAGCCCTCAAGCTGTCGGGCCGTCATCTGCCGCCCATCGGCAATCATGCCGGCGAGATACTGCGCGTCGCCGTTACCGGTGGCGAAGAGCTCCAGCGCGAGTCCCTGCTGCCCCTGGAGCTGCTTCGCGAGCGGCTTCATGTCGCCGACCTTGACCCCGAAGAACGGCTCCTTCGCACCGTGCTTCATCAGGATCCGCTTGGTGGACTCGCTGCCCTTCGCCTTCAGCGCGGACATGACTTGCGTGAGATTCATGGCAGAAGAGCATTCATCTGTGGATACCTGAAGCCCTGTCTGTGATCACCGCAGCACGCCGCTTCGCCGCATGTTCCGGGCGTAGACCAGCAGCAGCACGCTGATCAGGATGATGATGCCGTTGAAGACAATCATCCCCACCCCGCCGCCCATGATCTTCAGGCCGTCGGAAAGGCCAAAGCTGTAGAGTGAAGTGCCCAGTGCGCCGGCCAACGAGGCGGCAAAGAAATGAAAGGCCAGGCCCTGGCGGCACAGGAGCAGAACCGAGCCCAGGAAGCTACCCCAGGTGCCGACACCCCAGGCGACCACGGACCAGAGGGGGAAGCCATGGATGTAGGCCAGCTGCTCCGGCGTGAAGCCTTTCAGCCAGGTCGCGTTGTTCGTTTGCGTCATGGTGAAATCAACCGCCCCGACCGCGTTCCAAAGGAGGGAAAGCCCTCCGACCACCCAGAGATGCCACGGCGTCTTCGCCGGTTGCGTGGAGTCAGCCATGGCTGGAGGGAAAAATACGCGGGCGAATAGTCAACCCCCGGAGCGACGGCCGCCCGCTTCAGTGCATTTACTAATTCCGGCCCGATCTTTCCGGGTTCTCGCACCGCGCCGGGACGCAGTGCCGCTTAAGCCGGTCGCATCGAAAGGTGGAACCCGGCCTCCTTGTATAGACCGGAGACATGGGTTACACATGGACGGAGACATGGGTAACACTTGGT
>JAQSDJ010000270.1 GCA_029945855.1 Lacunisphaera sp. | reverse complement strand
GTCGGCGTGCCGGTGATGGCACCGGTCGTGGTGTTCACGGCCAAGCCGGCCGGGAGACCGGTGGCGGCATAACCCGTGGGGGTGTTCGTGCCGGTGATCGAATAGCTGAAGGCAACCCCGACCGTGCCGCTGGCCGTCAGGGTCGAGTTGACGACCGGGGCGGGCACCGCGGCGGCGACCGTGATCGTCAGGGCGGTGCCGGGCGTGCTGGTGCCGGTGGCGTTCGTCGCGGTGATGCCGGTCACGTTGATGGTGCCGGCCGCCAGAGGCGTGCCGCTGATGACACCCGTCGTGGTATTGATGGTCAGGCCGTTCGCGGGGAGACCGGTGGCGGCAAAGCTGAGGATCGGATTGCCGGTCGCGGTGAGACTGAAGGTGAAGGGCGTGCCCGCGGTGGCCGAGGCGGTGGTCGCGCTGGTCATGGCCGGTAGGCCGAGGACATTGAAGCTCTGTTCAAGATAGTTGGTGTCGAAACCCGGGCCGGACTGGGTCGCCCGCAGCTTGACGACGCCCGGACCGGTGGTCGTCACCGTGTGGACGCGCGCCAGGGCGGGACCGGTCGTGACGACGGTGGCGGGACCGCTCACCACGGTGACGACGAGATCCAGGCCCGAACTGGCTGACGGGGTGACGACAAACGGCACATCGCCGACGAAAGTGCGGTCGGCAATGGCCGCAAAGCTGACGGACTGGGCGGTCAGCGCGCGGGTGCCGGTGGCATAGAGCTGGTTGGTGCCCCAGCCCGCGCCGGTGCCGGTGGCTTCGGCGGCGAAGGTCAGGCCGGAGTAGACGCCGCCGAGGTTGGCGATGTCGGAGAGCGTCCGGTTCGCGGGATTGGTGTCGAGACGGCCGAGGACGGTGTAGCCCGTGGCGGCGTCCAGCCGGAGATAATAGAACTGGTTGACCGCGTAGCCGCCGATGGCGGTGGCCGAAAAGGCCAGCGTCGTGTAACCGGTGGCCCCGAACCCACCCGTGGCGGTGTTCAGGTCCAGCGTGTCAAGAAAGCCGCTCGTCAAGGCCGGGATCACATAGCCGAACTGCGTGTGGTTGGAGGCGTCGGTGCGGAGATAGTAGAAGTTATTCGCGAAATAGGGCCCGGCCGGAGTAGGGACGGCGAAAGCCAGCGCAAAGTAGTGGTTGGTGCCGGCGACCACGCTGGCCCCCGTGGCGGCCACGCCGCCGGTCCAAGCCATCGGCTTGATGTTCAGGACCGCACTGCCGCCGCCGGTCGCGGGCACGATGCCCGCGAGGTAATCCGTGCCGTTGGTCAGGTTGCGGTGGATCATGTAGAATCCGTTGGCGGTGAGCGGGGCCGGCCCGCCCGGATAAAGATCCGTGGCGGCGAAGGTCAGGCCCAGGTAGCTGTCCGCGGTCAGCAGCGGGGCGACGTCGGGATAGTTGAGCGTCGCCGCCGGGGGCCCGATGAGCGTGCCGTAGCTCATGAAGGCATCGAGCGGATTGCCCGCCCCGCCCGGAAGGGTGGCGCCGGTCAGGGTGAAAAACGAGATCGAGGTGTCGGCCGCGCCCGGGATGTTGCCGGCGGCGTAGGCCAGACCGGCGAGATTGTTGCCGACGAGCAGGCTGCTGTTGTTCGGCGGGCCCGCGGGCTGGGAGTTGGGCCCGATCCGCGCCGTGACCGTGACGACGCCGGTGGTGATGCCCACGGAGGATATGTTGTTGGTCTGCGCCCAGACCTGAGTGCTGCCGAGAGCCACGAGGGCGGCTAATGCTAATATTCTGGTTTTCATTGGGATCTTCTGGCGATGAATCCGCTTTCCGGAGGGGGTTGGCAGGGTTCGGTTGACTGGTTGCGTGAAAGGGGGATGCCTCAATCCTCAGGCCGACGGCAGGAGGACCGGAGCAGCCGGTTTCATTTGCGAGGATGTTACCCTGAACGGTGGCCGCGCTCCATGGGTTGTAACCCACACCGGGTTTCACCCCCTATCGAAATACCGGCGCGAGGGCACGGAACCCCTCGACCGATCCCGGGTATGCTCCCGCGCACCCGGACCCGCGGCCGCCGGCGGCCGGCGTTTGCTTGAATCCGTCTCCGGCCCGGCCATGGTGGCGCGATGGACCAGCCCGATCCGCCGCGGAAATTCTACGAGTTCAAGGATCGTGAATTCAAACGCGACAACCAGCCGGCCGGCGCGACCCCGCCCCTGCCCACGGCGAAGGAACTGGCGATGATGGCGGGACCCGCGGCTCCCGCGGCGGGCCGGGCCAAGCCCGGGCCGAAAACCGACGACCCCAATGACGTCTACGTGGCCCTGCAACAGAACCGCGCGTTGGAAAAGCAGGCGGGGCGGGATGAACTTGAGATCCGGCAGGTCAAATCCCGCCGCACGCGCGATTACTGGCTGCTGCTGGTGTCCAGCGAGCTGTTGCTGGGACTGATCACATGGCAGGGTCGCGGAAATCCCATCGTGTTTGTCAGCGCCCTGGCGGGCATGGTGCTGGTCGGGGTTTCCATCACCTGGGTCATGTGGCAGGTGATGGACCGGTATTGAAAGCCGGCGGCACACCCGATCCCCTCAATAAAGAAACTTTCCTTTCCCGTCCGCGTCACAAGACTCTCCCTTTGAACCATCTGTCTGCCTCCGGCGCCGGCCACGCCATCCTGAATTGATCCCACCACTTTTCTTCATGTCCCTTTCCCGTCCGCGCCTGTCTGTCTTTCTGTCCGCCCTGTTGCTGGCCGCCTCCGCCCACGCCCAGCAGCCGCCCCTGCCCGCCGGCTCCCAGCCGCCCGACCCTGTCCCGGTTGTCGGCGGCCCGGCCCGGCCCGCCGAAGCCACCATCGGACCGATCAAGTTCGGCGACATCACCGTCGACGCCGCGCTGGAGATGCTCGAGCGCTGGTCGGGCCGCTCCGTGCTCCGCCCCGCCGGCCTGCCCGCCACCTCGCTTTCGTTCTCGCTCAACCAGAAGGTCACCCGCGAGGAGGCCCGGGAGGCGCTCGAGACCCTGCTCACGATGAACGGCATCGCCGTCTCGCCGCTGGGCACCAAGTTCCTGAAGGTCACCCCGCTGAACACGGCCCGCACCGAGGCGCCGGATTTCATCGAGGGCTCCACCCTCGGCCTGCCGCCCAGCGGGCGGATCGCCCAGAAGCTCTTCCAGCTGCAGTTCCTCCGGGCCAGTGAGATCATGCCCCAGATCGCCGGCCTGCTCAACCCCGGCGCCGCCAGTCCGCCCCTGCAGTTCGAGAAGGCCAACGCCGCGCTCATCACCGACACCGTCAGCAACCTCCAGCGCATCGAGAGCCTGATCAACCGGCTCGACCAGCCCGCCCTCTCCGGCCTCAAGCCGAAGTTCTACAAGGTCCAGAACACCCTCACCGGCGCCACCGCCACCTCGCTCGGCACCGGCACGATCTTCCAGGCCGACGACCGCACCAACCAGATCATCCTCCTCAGCGACCCGCGGCAGTTCCCCCTGTTCGACGATCTCATCGCCAAGCTCGACACCGTCGGCGAATCCAGCACGCGGCAGGAGGTCATCGCGCTGATGCACGCCACCGCCACCGACATCGCCGGCGTGCTCAGCACGCTCGTCTCGGGCCAGAACACCGCCGCGCGCGCCGCCAACCAGGCCACGCAGAACCAGGCCAACGCCCGCAACGCCGCCGGCGCGCTGAACCTCGCGCGGAACACCGTCAACCAGAACGCCAACCAGCCCGCCAACCCGGCCCAGAACGCCGCCCAGGCCGCTGCTCTCGCCGCCGCCCAGGCCCGCCTCAACCAGCTCGCCGGCGGCCCCAACGCCGCCAATGATTCCGCCCCCCAGCAGTTCAGCACCATCCTCACCATCGTGGCCGACGAGCGCAGCAACGCCCTCATCGTCTCCGGCACCGTCGATGATCTCCGCCTCATCAAGGACCTCATCTCCCAGCTCGACATCCTCCTCGCCCAGGTCCGCATCGAGGTCGTCATCGCCGAGATCTCCCTCACCGACGCCGCCTCGACCGGCATCGAGGCCCTTGGCCTCACCGTGCAGGCCAACAAGCTCGTCGGCTTCTCCGGCAGCCTGCCGGGCGTCACCGTCACCAACGGCACCCTCACCCGCGACGCCACCACCGGGGTCCGCGACCTCGCCGCAACCCTCAACCTCAGCACCACGCCGCGCAAGTCCAACACCAACATCCTCTCCGTCCCCAACATCGTCACCACTCACAACAAGGAGGCCACGCTCTTCGTCGGCGAGTCCCGCCCGGTCATCACCAGCTACCAGAACACCGGCACCAACACCGGCAACCTCGGCTCCGGCTACTCCAGCAACGTCACTTACAAGGACATCGGCATCAACCTCACCGTGAAGCCCCTCATCGGCCACGACGGCTCCGTGCAGCTCGAGATCAAGCAGGAGGTGAACGACATCCTCGGCGAGATCACCATCGACGGCAACGCCCAGCCCATCATCGGCAGCCGCACCACCGAGTCCTTCGTCAGCGTCAACAGCGGCGAGATCGTCGTCCTCGGCGGCCTGCAGCGCAAGGCCCTCACCAAGTCCACCAGCCGCCTCGCCGGCATCCCGATCCTCGGCGACCTCCTCGGCAAGCGCAGCCGCGAGAACACCCGCACCGACCTCGTCTTTTTCCTGCGGCCCTACGTGCTGACCAACACCGCGGCCGACAACGCCGAGGCGATGGAGCGGCTCAAGGTCAGCCCGCAGCACGACGACGTGCAGTCCGCGCTCAAGGGCGTCCTGCCCGCCAAAAAGTAAGCCGTGCCACTCCCCGTGATGCCGGACGACTCCCTGCCCGCCGCGCTGGCCCACCGCCTGCCGGAAACCGCGCAAAAAGCCCTCGCCGAGAGCGTGCGCGAGAAACGCCTCGCGCTCCTTGCCTCCGGTCTCGGCCTCGGCGAGACCGCCGCGCTCGAGGCTCTGGCCCGCGCCACCGGCCTGCCCCTGCTCGAGGCCCCGGTGATCGACCCGGAGGCCCTCGCCGCCTTCCCCGCCCGCCTCGCCCACGAATACCAGGTCGTCCCGGTGCTGGTCGCTCCGCCTCCGTCCTCTGCCCTCGGTTCTCTGTCCTCTGAGCCGTTGCACCTCGCCTCGCCCTGGCCGGCCAACGCCATCATCGCCGACTGGATCGCCACCTTCACCCCGCGCCCGCTCGTCTGGCACCTCGCCCCGGCCGACCGCGTCGCCCAGCTCATCAACGAGAACTACGGCATCGGCTCCGGCAGCCTCGACGACGCCGACGACTCCAGCCTCATCCCCGCCACCACTGGCACCGAACTCGAGGCCGACGCCGACGCCGCCGTCGTCCGCTTCGTGACCGACGTCATTGCCCAGGCCGTCACGGAGAACGCCACCGACATCCACTTTGAGCCGCAGGAGGGCCAGCTCACCATCCGCTACCGCGTCGACGGCCTGCTTGTCCCCGTGCCGCTGCCGGAAAACCTGCTGCGCTTCCAGGACGCCATCATCTCGCGCCTCAAGATCATGGCGCGCATGAACATCTCGGAAAAACGCCTGCCGCAGGACGGCCGCATCGACTTCCGCCAGGGCGGCGCCGCGCTCGACATCCGCGTCTCCACCATCCCGACCATCTACGCCGAGAGCGTCAGCCTCCGCCTGCTCAACCAGCGCAAGATGGCTTACACGATGGAAGGCATCGGCCTCACCCCCGTCGAGCAGGCGCACATCGCCCGGGTCCTCGACTTCCCGCACGGGCTCATCCTCGTCACCGGCCCAACCGGTTCCGGCAAGTCCACCTCGCTCAACGCGTTTCTCCGCAAGATCAATTCCTCCGACCTGCGCATCGTCACCATCGAGGACCCCATCGAATACGAGGTGCCCGGGGCCAACCAGATGCAGACGCACGCGGAGATCGGCCTGACCTTCGCCAGCGCGCTGCGCCACGTGCTGCGCCAGGACCCCGACGTCATCATGGTCGGCGAGATCCGCGACCTCGACACCGCCGAGATCGCCATCCGCGCCTCGCTCACCGGCCACCTCGTCTTTTCCACCCTCCACACCAACGACGCGCCCGGCGCCATCACGCGGCTCACCGACATGGGCGTCGAGCCCTTCCTTGTCGCCTCCGCCGTCGAACTCGTCATCGCCCAGCGCCTCGTGCGCCGGCTCTGCCCCGACTGTGCGAAGAAGAAATTGGTCGATCCCCTCGCCCTGCACGCCACGCTGGAGGCGCTCCAGCTGGCCCCCGCCGAGGCGGAAGGCATCACCGAGCTCGCCGAGCCGGTCGGCTGCCGCAGCTGCCGGCACACCGGCTTCCGCGGCCGCATCGGCCTGTTTGAGATCCTGCACCCCAAGCCGCTGCACGACCTCATCGTCCGCCGCGAGTCCAGCAAGGCGCTCGCCGCCCTCGCCCGGTCGCTCGGCATGCGCACGCTGCAGCAGTCCGGCTGGGAGCGCGTGAAGTCCGGCCACACCTCGCTCCAGGAACTGCTCCGCACCATCAGCACGAGCGGGGAGTGAGAGCCGAAACCTGAGACCTGAGGATTCCAACGCCGGCTCCCATGCTTTCCGCTCATTCAGGTTTCAGGTCTCAAGTTTCAGGTGTCTGATCCATGCCCCGCTACAACTACACCGCCCGCACCGCCGGCTCGGCCACGGCCGCCGAGGGCACGCTCGACGCCTTCTCCCGGCGCGAGGCGTTGCACCTCCTCCAGGCGCGCGGCCTGCAGGTTGTGCGGCTTGATGAGGAGGGCGGCGCACTGCGCCCGCTCACCGGCGCCAATGGCAACAGCACCGCGGCAGCCGCCCAGCGCCTGGGCCCGAAGGAACGGCTGCCTTTCCTCGAGGCGCTCGTGGACCTGATCAACGCCGGCCTGTCCGCCGGCGAGGCCGTGCGGCTGCTCGCGGTGCGGCTGCAGGAGCCGAAGCTGAAGGCCCTCTGCGCCTCGCTCTGGGCCCGGCTCGGCGAAGGCAGCACGCTCTCCCTCGCGATGGGCGAGCACCCGGCCGTGTTCGACCGGCAGACCGTCAACCTCATCGCCGCCGGCGAGGCCACCGGCAACTTGAAGGAAGTGCTCTCGCGCCTCATCCAGTATCTGACCGAGCAGCGCGACCTGCGCCGGAAGTTCCTCGAGACCCTCGCCTACCCCCTGTTCATCTGCTGCATGAGCGGCGGCCTCGGGCTGTTCTTGCTGTTCTACCTGGTGCCCAAGCTGCTGGCGATCCTCACCTCGCAGGGCCGGGACCTCCCCCTGGCCGCCCGCCTGCTGGTCAACGGCTCGAACTTCCTGCTCTACGGCGGGCCCTTCCTCGCCGCCGGCCTGGTGCTGGCGATCATCTATGTCCAGCGCTGGCGGCAAACGCAGGCCGGGCGCCGCTCGTCCGACGCCTGGCTGCTGCGCCTGCCCGTCGTGCGCGACTTCGTGGTGCAGGCCGCCATCCTCAACTTCACCCACACGCTCGCCGTGCTGATCGAGAACGGCGTGACCACCGCCGAGGCGCTGCGCCTCACCGAGCGCGCGGTGGACAACACCCGGGTGCAGGAAATCCTCCACGAGGCCACCGACCGTGTCATCGAGGGCGCCAGCCTCTGCGCGTCCCTGCAGCGCACCAACCTCATCCCGCCGCTCTTCCTCGACCGCCTCGCCGTCGGCGAGCAGACCGGCCACCTCGCCCCCAGCCTGCGGCAGATCGCGCAATCCTACCAGGTGGACCTCTCGCGCCGGCTCAACCTCGCCGTGCGCATCAGCTCCGGGACCGTGATGTTCCTGACCTTCGGCTTCGTCGCCTTCCTGGCCTACGCCGTCGTCTCCTCCCTGCTCCAGGTCAGTTCCGGTTTCCGGCTGTAAGCGCCCGGGCCCGCTTCAATCGGCGAACGATTCCGTCTGTTCGAACCACTGGCGGCCGAGGTGCAGCTTGCCGTCGATGAGCAGCAGCGCGGTTACCTGAAACTGTTCGGCATATTTCAGCCGGTAGCTGGGCACGATGGCCGTGCCGATGACCACCCCGCCGCCATCAATTCCGGTCAGCGCGGGAATGGTGCTCTGGGTATTGGCCGTCTGGTAAACCGTCTGGTCGACCTTGCACCGGTAAATCCATTGCTCGGCCGTCACGCCCTCCGCCTTCATGGGTTTGATTTCATCGGGCCGGCCGATGAGCCGCACGATCTCGGCCGCGGCCATGCCCTTTCCCAGCACGGGCTTGGCTGGGGCGGCCGCCCGGAGCATCGGGGCCGCAGCCAGCAGGAGGGAGCAAAACACTGCGCAAAGGAGGAGCCGGGGGTTCATGATATCAGGCCTAACACCGGTCCAAGGTGTCTCCCCTTCAGCTGATTTTCAAGTCTCCGGACCAGGCCGGCGGTGCGCCGCCACCTCACGAGGAAAACCAATAGGTGCACTTCACCATGAACTGGTTGTCGGGCCGGCGATGCCGGAGCCCGGTGAGCGCCGACCACGCGTCCGTCATGCCGTCCGCCCCGGTCCGCTGCTGCGCCCAGACCAGGTAGAGCGTCGATCCGCGCCGGTATTCCCACCGGAACACCAGGTTCGAGTGAAAGCTGCCGTTGTTCCCGTCCGGGTCGCCGAGTTGATAGTCGGTCAACCCGTCGCCGTTCTCATCGATGGTGTAGCGGCCGGCCGCGAGGAGCGCGGGCAACACGGGACCGAAGCGCTGCGCGTAATCCTTCGCCTCCGGCGCGAGCACGCGGCGGAACTCCGTGTGCCGCACCGTCGAGCCGAAGGGGTTGCCATAATACTGCAGGCTGAACTCGGGCCGGAGATGCCACTCCGCGCGCAGGGCGAGCGAGCGCGACTCGCCCCGGAGGCGGGAGACAAACCAGCCGGCGGCGCCGTTGACCGGCGTCAGGTTAACATAGCGCTGCCGGTCCGTCTGGCTGGTCGAGTCGGCCGTCAGGGAAACCTGCAGGGCCGGCACCGGCCGGACCACGAGCTTCGCCCCGTAGCCGGATGAACTGAAGACGTCATGCCGGCTGCGGGTGCCGTTGGCGTAAAGGCGGCCCCAGACACGCTTGGTGCCGTCGGTGTTCACGGCACCGGACCAATTCCACTGCGCCGGCACGCGCAGCATCGGCCCGCCGCGCAGCGCCACGGGGTCGCGGCCCTCACCCTGCGCGTCGAGCGACGCGTCTACCGACCACTTGTTCTTGAGATCCACCGAGGCGGACAGGTCGAGTTCCGAACCCAGGAACTCGTTGCGGGCGGTCCAGGCATTGCCCTGTTCCAGTTCCAGGGCGTATTCCCGATACCAGGTGGACGGATCCTTCACCACATAGGTGACCGAGGTTTCCTGCTCCCGCCGGCCGGCCCGCGCCACGTAACCGAGATCGTTGAACTCCAACCCGGAGCTTTTCGCCACGAGTTCCTCGCTCCAGCGCCAGCGCCCCTTGCTGGCCTTGCCGGCCGTCAGCCAGAGCCCGCCGCCGGTCAGCGACTCGCGCGTGGGATCATAGTCGGTCCGCCCGTCGATCGGCCGCTGGTAATAGCGCGCCGAGCTCAATTGCAGCCGGCTGATCGCCGCGGCCTCGCCCCGCACGTCGCTGCCCACGGCGACGGCGCGGATAAAATATTCCCGCCCGGCCCAGTAATGTGTCAGGTCGAGCCCGGCCGCCGTCGCCTGTCTCGTCACCTGCGCAGCCGCCGCCTCCGCGGGGTCCAGGTCGCGCCGCACCTGGGTGATGATGCCGCCCACCACCGTGTCGCCCTGCCGGAAATCCTGCTGGGCGCGCAACACG